>CAZPPB010000017.1:0-40068 GCA_964588355.1 uncultured Spirochaetaceae bacterium
AATCCGTGTTTTCTATTTGCCCTTTTCCAGCAGTTTCTCCGCCAGCTGCACCGCACCCGGCGCGGTGGGATCATAACCGTCCGCCCCGATCTCCCGGGCAAACTCCTCGGTAACCGCCGCTCCCCCGACCATCACCTTGACCTTCTCCCTGATACCCTCGTTTTTCAACGATTCAATGACCTTCTCCTGCTCCGTCATGGTGGTGGTCATCAGCGCGGACATGACAACCAGGTCTGCATCCTGTTTCTGCGCCGCCTCGATGAATGCTTCTGCCTTGATATTTACTCCCAGATCTTCGACTTGATATCCCGCGGCGGTTAGAAGCGTGCTTACCATAGTCTTCCCGATATTGTGAATGTCACCGAACACCGTGCCGGCGACCACCTTGCCCAGTATCTCCCTGTGAGCACCCTGCTTCCTGATTTCTTCCTCGAGCACGGGGGTGGCGCCCTGCATGGCATCGGATGCGCCGATCAGATCCGGAAGCCACAATTCCCCCGTTCCGAAAGCGTCCCCGATCTCTCTGATGGCGACGGTCATGACGTTCATCGCTTCAACCGGGCTGACACCCGATTCTATCGCTTTCTGGGCCGATTCTTTGGCAAGGGCGGAGTTGTACTCAAAGATCGCCTTTCTCAGATTGTCAAGGATGGATTTTTGTTCATCCGTCATTGTTTCCCCCCTCGTTTTTTTTTACGTTTCGAGCCTATCTGTCAGGGCTGACAGGATCTCCCCGGAAGCTCCACGCACAATGAGGTCCGCCTGGTGATCCAGTTCCGTCGGCTGGTTGTTGATTATCGCCACCCTGCCTCCATGACCGCGGGTTTCTCCGGGGATCCCCGCAGCCGGATATACCTGCAGTGAGGTGCCCACGGTTATCAGCAGATCCGCTTTCCTCGCTTCGGCGAAAGCCGTCCGGGTTTCCTCTTCCGGCATGGCCTGTCCGAAGGAAATCGTGGCCGGTTTGAGCCAGCCGCCGCAGCCGGCGCAACGGGGACACTCGGTGGAGGGAGCCGGATGCTGTTCGAAAAAAGGCAAAACCTCCTCCCACTCGAAACGCCTTCGGCACTGCAGACAGGCCACGCAGGCATTGGAACCATGCAGCTCGATCACCCTGTCAGCGGGGATGCCCGCTTTCTGATGAAGCCCATCGACGTTCTGGGTGATCATAGTCTTCAAATACCCCGCAGCGAACAACTGCGCCAGAGCCAGGTGACCCGCATTCGGCCGGGCATCCCGCATCTGGGGATAGTTATCGATCTTTCGCCGCCAGTATTCCCGCCGGGCTTCAGGATCGCGGAGGAACTCCTGCAGCTCGATGGGACGCATCTTGGTCCAGATGCCCTGGGGCCCGCGAAAATCCGGGATGCCGCTTTCGGTGGAAATACCGGCGCCGCTGAAGGCTACCAGGTAGCGGCTGGAACTCACCAGGGCGGCCAGTTCTACGATTTTTGATTCGATCTGCGGATCCGGATTATACTCAGCTTCGTTCATTTCAGAGAGTCCGCCTTCTCAATATACTCAGCGGACTTGGAGAAAAGGGGCCCCGAGACGTCCCGGGGCCCCGAACACCCTCGAGTTTTTGGCCAAGAGAAAACTGATACTGCAGCTGCCGCCCGTCTACAGGAATTCGTCTACGTTGGACACGTCGATGACGAATCCGTCGATGAGCAGCTTCTTCACCGTCTCCTGTCCCTTGATCTCGCCGACTAGGGCTTTCATCGTGACTTCAGCCATCTTCTCGTTGTCCTGCTTGATGGTCGCGGTCAGCTCCCCGTTTTTGATGCTCTTGAGTGCGTCGGGAATGCCGTCGAAGCCGTAGACCTTGACCTGGTCCAGCAGGCCCCGCTGTTTGACGGCGGACAGTCCGGCCAGGGCGCCGGGATCCCAGCAGCCGAATACCGCTACCGCGTCCGGGTTGGCGGCCAGCTCATTGGTGGCCGTCTCCAGGGCCATGGCAGGATCCCAGTTGCAGGCTCGAAAGATCACGGTGTAGCCGTTGGCCTCCAGAACCTGCTTGACCCCGTCGCGCCGGGCGTCCCCGGTCTGGTGGCCCAGGGTTCCCCCCAGGATGATGACCTTGCCCGTTTCCGTGGTATCCACGATGTACTGTCCCAGAATCCGGGCCGATGCCAGGTTGTCCGTCTGGGCCAGGGCGCTGATATGGGGGTGATCGATTGCCGTGTCCACGGCGACAACGGGGATGCCCTTGGCCTTGGCCCGATCCAGGGATTCCCCGAAGGCCCGGTTGTCAACCGCGCCGATGATGATCCCGTCCACGCCCCGGTTGATGGCATTGTCCACCGCGTCCTTCTGCATGGCCGCATCCGCGCTCGTAGGGCTCATGTCCAGGAATTCCACGCCCAGGGCTTCCGCTTCCTCCGCCATGTACTGGGCCATCTGGGCCCAGAAGGCCGACAGGCCCCCGGGATACCCGGTGTAGGCTATGGTGATCTGTTCTTCCCCATCCCCGGAGGTCTCACCGCCCCCACCACCTGCCATCGCCACTCCGGCTACGCAGAGAAGTGCCAGGAGAACCATTGCGAACGATTTGAGCATTCTGTTCATACCTCACTCCTTTTATTTTTTTCTCCCGCTCGACGAGCGGGTTCTATGCCTTTGCCTCCCGCCTGCGCTGGATCACATCCAGCCAGACCGCCAGGATGATCACGATGCCTATGCTGATCTGCTGCCAGGAGGAGCTCACCCCCAGGTGGCTCAAACCCGCATTCAGGGTCGTCACGATCAGCACCCCGATAACCGTGCGTCCGATCCCGCCAACGCCGCCGGACAGGCTGGTGCCCCCGATGATCACTGCGGCGATGGCGTTCAGCTCCATCCCCACGCCGAAGGCGGAGTTCGTGAAGTTCAGCCTGGCCACCAGGATGATCGCCGAAACGGCGGCAACCAGTCCCCCGATCGTGTAGTAGATGATGTAGTACTTCTTGACGGGGACGCCGGCCAGGCGGGAAACCTCGTTGCTGCCCCCGATGGCATAGCAGTTGAACCCGACCTTGGTTCGGGAAAGAAAAATGTAAACCAGCAGAAAGGTCACGGCCATGATGCTGATGGGGATCAGATATCCTTTTCCCAGCATTTGGAAGGCTTCGGGAAAGCCGGACATGTCCTGGTTCATGCCCAGGATCTCGGCCAGGCCGCGGAAAGACTTCATCATCCCCAGGGTGGCGATAAACGCCGGAATGCCCATACCCACGATGATCGCCCCGTTGAAGGCGCCGCAGGCCGCACCCACGGCCAGGCTGAGCGCCACCACCCAGATGACCGGCACGTCGGCGATAAGCAGCCTGCCTGCGACGACACCCACCAGGCAGAACAGAGAGCCGATCGACAGGTCCAATCCCCCGGATATCAAAACGACCGTGGGCCCTGCAGCCAGGGTACCGAGGATCACCGCCTGGGTGAGAATCGTCTTGGCCGTATCGAAGGTCCGGAAGCTTGCCGAGGTTACCACGAAGAGAAGATAGATGATCACCAGGCCCAGAAGCGGCTGGATGCCCTGCAGCACCCGTGATTTCGTTTCCCTGTTTCTTTGCATACCTTATGTCTCCATCGGTATTGGGAGTTTCTCCGGGCTGAACCTCAGGTGGCGGTAGACCCGGCGGCCCGGGTCGCGGTCCGCCCGATCGCCGTCCGCAGGATATCCTGCTCCGTGGCCTGTCCCCGTTTAAACTCTCTGGCGATCCTGCCGTGGTACAGGACGATCGTTCGGTGTCCCATCTCCACGGCTTCCTGGTAGTCGGAGGTGAGCATGAGAATGCCGATCCCCTGCTGCAGCAGCTCGTTCATCAGGGTGTAGACCTCCGCCTTGCCGCGTATATCGATACCCCGGGTCGGCTCGTCAAAGACCAGGATCTTGCTTCGGGTACCGAGCCACTTGGCAACCACGGCCTTCTGCTGGTTGCCGCCGGACAGCTGATTCGCCCTGGTATCCCTGCTGGGCGCCTTGATATCCAGTTTTTCCATGAAATCGTCGCATTCCCTGTCGATCGCCCTGTGATTGATGAACCCTGCGGTGGTCAAACGCGGGGCATTCGGCAGGCCGTAGTTGTCGCGAAGGCTGAGCCCCAGGATCAGCCCCAGGGCTTTGCGGTCCTCAGCCAGGTAGGCCAATCCCGCCTCGATCGCCTGCTTCGGGGTCGAAACGTTGATCCGCTGCCCATCGACATAGATACCGCCGCTGTCAAAAGGATCGATGCCGCAGATCGCCCGGCCCAATTCCGTCTTGCCGGCTCCCA
The DNA here is from genome assembly GCA_964588355.1 of uncultured Spirochaetaceae bacterium. GTDB lineage: Bacteria > Spirochaetota > Spirochaetia > SZUA-6 > DRHE01 > JAFGQJ01. The sequence continues at coordinate 4,257 of CAZPPB010000017.1, forward strand.
TCAGTCCCGTAATGCTGACGATCTCACCTCTTCGCACGTTCAGGGATATCCCGTTCAGGATGTTGCCCTGGCGGATGTCTTCCAATCGCAGGGCTTCCTCTTCCCGGGTAGCGACCAGCTCTGGGTATTGATTCTCGATCCTGCGCCCGATCATCCGCTCGATGATCTGGTCCAGCGTGATCTCGGCGATCCGGTAGGTGCCTTCATTCCCTCCGTCGCGGAGGATGGTCACCCGATCTCCCATCTCATGGACCTCTGCGTAGCGGTGTGAGATATAGATGAATCCCACCTGGTGGCTCGACTTCAACTCGTTGATCACCGAAAACAGGTTCTGCCGGGACCGGTCCTCCAGCACATCGGTGGGCTCGTCCAGGACGAGCACCTGGGAGTCCTTGATCAGCGCCCTGGCGATCTCCACCAGCTTCTGCTGCGTGACGCTCAGGGTACCGACAACGGCATAGGGATCAAGATCCATGTGAAACTTGTTCAGATAAAACTCGGCTTTTTCGTACAGCTCTTTGACTTTCACGAAGCCCAGGCGTCGGGGTTCCATGCCTAAAAACATATTTCGGGCAATGTCCAGCTGGGCAACCAGGTTGAGCTCCTGGTAGATGAAGCTCAAGCCGAGCTGCAGGGAATCCGCAGGCCCGTGGATCGTTGCCGGGCGCCCGCGGACGAAGATCTCACCTTCATCTTTGCTGTAGGCGCCGCTCAGGATCTTGATAAGCGTGCTCTTGCCGGCACCGTTTTCACCCAGGAGCATGTGCACCTCTCCGGCCAGGAGAGAAAAATCCACCCGGTCCAGGGCGAGCACACCGGGAAAGCGTTTGACGATCCCCCTCATCTCCACGAGGGGTGTGTTGGCAGCTTCTGTACCCATAGAATCCAGCGCTTGATATTCTTATACCACACCGGAAAAAGTAATGTCAATAGACCTTGATGAAAATTTGGTATAACGATATACTTCGACTATGGCGCGGCGCCCCACCCTGAAGCAAGTGGCGGAAAAAGCCGGTGTTTCTCTCGGCATGGCCGGAAGGGTTCTCGGCAACTACGGTTCCTTCAGCGACACTACAAAGAGGCGGGTAATAGAGGCGGCCAGGGCACTGAACTACACACCTAACCTGATCGCCCGCTCCCTCAGGACCCGGCTCACCGGGACGATCGGGGTGCTGATTTCCGACATCACCACCTTCTTCTGGACCACGCTGGTGCGGGGAATCCAGGATAAAGCCGGCAAGGCAGGATACAGCGTCATTCTCTGCAACAGCGATGACGAGTCTGAAAACGAACAACTGTACCTGTCCACGCTTTTCGAGCGAAATGTAGACGGACTGATCGTTTCCCCCACACCTCACAACCACTCTTACCTCAAGAAACTCGCCCGCGGCCTGGTGCCGATCGTTCTTGTAGACAGGGGGGTGAAGGGATTAGGGGTGCCCACGATCAAGACGGACAACCAGTCCGGGGCATACGAGGCTGTGAAACACCTGATCGATCTCGGGCATGAACGGATCGCCGTCATTACCGGCATCCCCGGGGTGGATACCAGCGAGGAGCGTCTGGCAGGATACCGGCAGGCTCTGCAGGAGAAGGGCATCCCCCTTCGCAAGACGCTGATCAGGGAAGGACACTTCCAGAAGGACCGGGCCTATACCGCCACCATGGAACTCCTGCGGATGAAACGACCTCCCAGTGCGATTTTCGTTTCCAACGAAGCTATGGTCAGCGGTTGTATCCCTGCTCTCAAGGAAAGGGGCCTGCGCATCCCTGCCGATATTGCCGTTGTCGGTTTCGACGATCCCGTTTGGGCTTCCTACATGGATCCGCCCCTGACCGCGGTCAGCCAACCGAGCTACACCATGGGCATACTCGCCTTTGACTATTTGCTGTCCCAAATTTCGGGCAGCGGGAAAGACAAAAAATACATCAAAGATGTGATACTCAAACCCGCGCTGCTGATACGTGAATCCTGCGGGTGCAAGTCGGCGGACCGCCGCACCGTCCCTCCGTAGGGCAAACCGCCGCGTATTCCCTCCGGAAAATCCGGGTCAATACTCTACAAAAAATCGCCCATCTCTCTGGAAGGTGCGGATCGCCAGCCCGTACAGGTCGGACAGGTGCTGCCCGGTGAACAGCTCGGCAAAGGCGCCGCAGATCATCCTGCCCCCCGGGAAAATGAGGATCAGGTGATCCGCCAGCAGGGCCGCGGTTTCGGGGTCATGGGTGGTCAGGACCGCGGTTTTTCCGGCTGCTCTCCAGTCCAGCAGCAGTTCGAGAATACCCTTACGGTGCCGCAGGTCCAGGTGGTTCATCGGCTCGTCCAGAAGCAGCAGCTTCGGCTCCTGGGTCAGCGAGCGCGCCAGGAGCAGCAGCTGGGTTTCCCCGCCGCTCAAGCGCGCTATCGACCGGTATTCCAGCGGCAGGATCGTGGTCTGCGACAGGGCATTGGTGGCGATTCGGATGTCCCGCGCTCCCGGGGCGGCCAGGGGTTTGAGGTGCGGGGCTCGGCCCAGAAGAACGTATTCCAGTACCGTATATTCGAAGCCGGTCGGCTCTTTCTGCGGGAGAAGGCTCTGGGTTTTCCCCCGCTGCCGGGCGCTGAAGTCGCTCAACTGCGTGCCGAAAAGAGAGATCCTGCCGCCGGCGGGCTGAAGCCAGCCCAGGGCAAGATGCAGAAGGGTGGTTTTGCCTGCTCCGTTGGGACCCAGAATCGCGGTGATCGAGCCTTCGGGAACCTCGAAGGTGCAGTTGCGGATCTGCGGTGCATCCCCCCCGTGGGTGAAAAAGACCCCGGAGAAAGCCAACGCAGCGGGATCGCTCACTGTCGAAACCCCCGTCTGGTGAGGATAATGATGAACAGGATCGCTCCCACCAGAGAGCTGAGGATGCCGAGGGGAATCTCCCCGGGCAGCAGCATCCGAGCCAGGGTGTCACACACCAGTCCGAAGCCGCCGCCAATGATAAGCGAACCGGGAAGAGAATACCGCGCATCGGCGCCGAAGATCCTGCGGGCCAGGTGCGGCACGATCAATCCGAGCCAGAGCACGATGCCGCTGACCGAGATAACCGCGGCCACCGAAAGGGTCGCCCCCACGATCAGTACCAACCGGACCCGTTCGGGAGAAGTTCCCAGGGCAAAGGCAGTCTCGTCGGAGAGGGTGAGCAGATTGACCCGCCAGCGGAACAGCAGCAGCAGGGAAAGACCGACACAGGCTGTCGGAAACACCCACAGCAGCTCGCCCCAGGATATGTGGGAAAGTCCGCCGAGCAGCCAGAAGGTGATCTCGGGCAGCTGGGTCAGAGGGTCGGCGGCGTACTTGAAGATACCGATGCCGGCGGTGAACAGGGCGGACACGGCCAATCCCGAGAGGATGAGCCGCAGGATCCACCCGCCGAAGCGGATCTTTCTGGCCAGCAGATAGGCCAGCCCCAGTCCCAATATTCCGCACAGGGCCGCAGACAGCTGAATCGCCGGCAGGGAGCCTCCGAAAAACAGGATCGCCGCAACCGCCCCGAAGGCGGCGCCCTGGGTCACTCCCAGGAAACCGGGTTCCACCAGAGGATTGGAAAAGATCAGCTGGAACACGGCTCCCGAGGTGGCCAGAGTCATTCCCAGCAGGATCGACAGGGCAACCCGGGGCACCCGCAGAAGTAAAAAGATCTGGCCGGCCAGCGGATCTGAGAACAGGACACGGGGGTCTGTAAATCCGGGCTTTGGATACCTTCCCAACAGGAGGGCGGCAACTGCGCCAGCCGCGAGGGCCGCAGAGAGCAGGGTCAACAGCGCGCCGGTTCTGATCCGTGTCAGTTTCGCTACTCCCTCCCCGCCGGGCTACGGGTAGTCACCCTGGATCAGCGGAAGGATCGCTTCCTCGATCCGCTGCGGCGAAAGGCCGTACACAAAGCTGTAGAACTCGATTACCTTCTCCTGCACCTCGGGGCAGGCCACCAGCTCCGGGTGCAGCTTGCCGATGAGCCAATGCAGCCCGAGGATCCAGCGGGGGTCCGGCTGGTCCCAGCTCAAGTAGTCGGCGGGAAAGGCCAGGAGCTTTCCCCGTCTCACCGCATCGAGCTCGAGCCATTTTGGATCGCCAAGCAGGGTTGCCTTCACCTCGTCCACAGGGGTGTGGTAGGAGACCAGCAGGATACATTCCGGATTCCAGGCGGCGATCTGTTCAAAGCTGATCTGCTGCCAACCGGACCCGGCGGCCGCCTCTAACCAAATCGGGTCGCCGCCGGCCCACTGCACCAGGCTGGTCTGCAGCCACTGCCGCGGAGGCACGTTGAATGATGCCGTGCCGCTTCGTACACCGTAGTACAGCAGCAGGGTGTCCGGCTTCTCCGATTCCGGAACCGCTTCACTGATTTTCCGAACCTCCTGCAGGTTCCGGTCGTAGAAGCGGATGAGCGCCTCCGAGCGTTTCGGATTCCCGAACAGCTGTCCGATGGCTGCAATATCCTGACGAAACTGCTCGGGGTTTTCCAGGCCCAGGTAGAGCACGGGCACGTTCAGATCCTGCAGCCGGCGGCCGAGCCCGCCCTTGAGATAGCTCTTCAAGACCACGGCATCGGGTCTGTGGGCCAGGATCTCCTCCACGCCCGGGTCCGGTGCCAGCACGGCCCGCTGCCGGGCCCCCGGATCCAGAAGGGAGATGAAATTCCCTCCGGCCTGGCTGCTGTCCCCGTAAGCCACCACGGATTCGGCGGCTTGCGGGAACATGTACAGGGTATTGAGGACCAGATAGTGCGCCTTGCCGCCGGTTACAACTCTGAGGCTCCCTTCCCCCTCGGCGGGCGGGGGCGCAATGGATCCTCCCAGCCATGCGGGGACGGCTGAGAATACGGCGAACAGCAGCACAAGAAGATTCGTTTTCATGGTACTCACTTAACAACTCCGGTCCGGTAAGGCAGGATCGTAGAGAAATCTCTGTATATTGTCAAGAATGGAAACGGAAAAAATATATTCTGAGTGTTGTAATTTTTTTTATAATAGATAAATAATAATGCAACTAAAGTGCATTTAATTTCCGGATGCCGATGAGCGAATCCGAATACCGGACAACTGCCCGCAACCTTCTCAGTGGTGCGTCTCTGCGGGTCACCCCTGTGCGCGCAGTGATCCTGAGCCATCTGCTGAGGTTCGGCCGTCCCGTTTCCCACGCCGAACTCTGGCGGCGGAAGAAAATCCGGGATTTCAACCGGGTAACGGTTTACCGAACCCTCCTCACCCTGCAGGGGCGGGGGATCGTACATGCCGTACAGGGAACGGACGGGGTGTGGAGATACTGCGCACATGCCCTCCGCCAGGAAAGATGCCCGGGAAACCACCCCCACTTCGTGTGCAAAAAGTGCAGGCGCATGAGCTGCCTCCTGGGGCAAACCATGCCTTACGTCGAAGTACCCGAAGGCACCGTGGTGGAGGCCAAACAGTTGGTCGTGTACGGCATCTGTGCCGAATGCGCCGCCTCGGCAGGGACAGAGAGGAAATAAAGACAGCCTTCCCAGAGCCTGTACCTCTCCAACCCTCACCCGGGATCGTGCAGCCGCTCACCCGACCAGCGGTAGTGGTGATGAGGCGCCTTCAATCCTACTTCCAGCAGCCTCAGATACTCCCTTCGGGACAGCGGCACCGCACCCATACTGAGGATATGGGGGGTCACCTGCTGACAGTCGATCATCAGGAAGCCGTGCCGCTTCAGCCATCTGCAGAGGTGAACCAGGGCTACCTTGGAGGCGTTTGCCTGCAGAGAGAACATCGACTCACCGAAAAATACCCGTCCAAGGGTCACACCGTACAGCCCGCCGCACAGGACCCCCTCCCGATACACGGAGACACAGTGAGTGATGTACCTCTCGTAGTGCAGTCGTGTGTAGGCTTCGAAGAAACTCCTGTCGATCCAGCTGCCCTCCTGATTCGATCTCGGCACGGTGCCGCAGAGGAACACGACCTTTTCGAATTCCCTGTCGAAGTACACCTGAAAGCGGCCTTGTGTGAGGATGCGTCCAAGACGTTTGGAAACCGTGACGCACTGCGGGTACAGGACCGGCCGCGGATCCGTTGAAAACCACATGATCGGCGGGCCATTGAACCAGGGGAAAATCCCTTTGCTGTAGGCTTCCACCAGCACGCGCTCGGACAAATCCCCCCCTACGGCGATCAGCCCGTTTTCATCCGGCCGCAGCGAATCCGGGAACACCGGTTCGGAATGGGGGTCGATGATGTAGGGCAAGCCGCTGCGGTCGCCGGTTCTCATAGGCTGGGTTCTACAGACTTTCGAGAATCTCCCGAAGCAGGGGCGCTATCCGTTTTCTCGATTCGGTCGTTTTCCCCTGGACGAAACAGCGGATCACGACCCCGCCACGGCTCTGCGCGGGGAACTCCGCCAATCCCAGAGGCTGCGCCAATTTGGCGGCCACGTGATTCAACAGTCTTTCTTCAGCACTGCAAAGAATGACCTGGCGTTCGAAGCTCTGTCCCTGGCCGTAGAGGAACACAACCAGAAGGTCCAACGCCCTGTCGGCCAGAAAGCCGCAGAGGGCCTCCTCCAGCCGCTCGTCCCGGCGGCGCCAGGAATCCATCAGCAGGGAAACGCTGCTCATGCCCAGGCGCACCGTTGCGACCATGCGCTCTTTGTAGTCTCTACCCAACAGCCGGGCGCTGCTCAGCCCTTCGACATCGGATCGAGCCCGGGCCAGGTCGTGATACAGACCGGTGCTGTCGACCGGCCCTGCCTTCATCAACGACCCGGCAATCTCGCGATCCTTTTCCGTGGCCCTGCCCGCATCAGGATCCAGATTGACGGTGTCGAGCAGCACGGCGCCCAGCAGCAGGGTTGCCAGCTGAGGATCTATAATTTCCGGCTTGCGGTGGAGGATCTGTTCTGCTACCAGGGTACAGGCCGAGCCGACAGGTTCCAAGATCCGGCGCCTTTGGGATCCGCGAAACCTGAGGCCGGCGATGTTTTCGGGGGAGGAGGCACCCGGCCGCCCGGCGGCACCCGTGGCCTGCGCCGTGTGATCCTCCGGGTGATGGTCGATCACTTCGCAGACCCTCTCACGCAGATCCGGAGAAAGATCATGGCCCTGAGTGTCCACCAGGACCAGCTCCCCCTCCCGGGTGTCCATAAGATCCGCCAGGTCTGCATCATCCGCGGATACCAGATTTTCCCACTTCAGGCCGACTGCCGCAAACAGCTGCACCACCTCTGTCCTCAGAGGAAGATCTGCGCGAGGAATCGGCAGGTAGGGAAACACCAGCCCGGACAATCCCCCCTCTCGGGCCAGGAGATAAGCATACCCTATCGAGCCCACGACGGAATCCAGATCCGCCGCACTGCTGCCCGTCACCACCGTCACAGGATCCGCGGCCTTCCCTCCCATAAGATCGTGTCTGGTTTGTTCGAGATAGAGGTTGACAGCGCTCAGAGGATGTCCTCCAGGGCAGATCCGGCTGTCAGGGGGAGGCTGAGCAGTTTGTGCCGGGAACTCTCGCCGGAGAGGATCCTGATCTCGGACCCGGGCACACCCAGCGACTTGGCCAGGAATTTCACGAGTTCCTTGTTCGCCAGCCCTTTGAGGGCCGCCGCCTGTAACCGTACCACCAATTCCCCGTTTCGCACGCCGGCGATTCGCCTCTCTCCGGCCTTGGGGAAGGCTTTCACCTTGAGTACGAGGTTGCCGTTTCTGACCGTGTAAGGCGGCTGTTCATTCCCAGGCAGTACCATACCCAAACGATAGGCTCTTTTTCACCGGTTGTTCAAGGTCCGCACCACCTTGTCAAAAGCCGCACCACGTATCATATTAAAACATAATCATGTAACCGAAATAACCCAGGAGGATGCGATGCCAGCCGTTGAAATCCGAAAGAACGTCTACTGGATTGGAGTGAACGACCGTACAACCGACCTGTTCGAAGGGATCTGGCCGATCGAGGAGGAGGGAGTTTCGTATAACTCCTATCTGATCCTCGACAAGAAAAAGGTGCTGATCGATCTGTCCAAGGCGATAAAGGCCGACGAGTACTTCGATCAGATCCGGGACCTGGTTCCGATCGAAGACCTGGACTATATCGTGATGAACCACCTGGAGCCGGATCATTCCGGGGTTTTGCAGATCTTCCGAAGTATCAATCCGAAGGCGGTCATACTGGGCACACCGAAGATGAAGGAGATGCTGGCCGGTTTTTACGGCATCACCGAGAACTTTCAGGAGGTCCACGACGGGGAGACCCTGGACATCGGCAGCCGCAAGCTGCAGTTCTTCCACACCCCCTTCGTTCACTGGCCGGAGACCATGATGAGCTACGACACCTCGCAGAAGATCCTCTACTCCTGCGACGGCTTTGGGGGCTACGGGGCACTGGTCGGCACGATCTTCGACGATGAATGCAAGAATCTGCCCTTCTACGAGCAGGAGTCCCTGCGCTACTACGTGAATATCGTGGCCAAGTTCAGCAAGCCCACCCTCAATGCGATCCAGAAGCTAGGCGGAATCGAGGTAGAGGTAATCGCTCCGTCCCACGGCCTGATTTGGCGCAGCAATCCGGGACGGATCATCGAGTTGTACAAGAAATGGGCCGAGTACGCCAGCGGACCGACGGAACCGGGGATCACCCTGGTCTACGGCTCGATGTACGGCAACACCGAACGGGTGATGGACGTCGTGGCCCAGGGGATTGCCAGCACGGGCGTGCCCCTCCAGATCTTCGACGCCGCCCGAACCCACGTCAGCTACATCCTGCCCGCTCTGTGGGTGAATCGGGGAGTGATGATCGGCGCCCCCACCTATGAAGGAGCTCTGTTTCCGCCGGTTTTGGATGTGCTGAATCACGCCGCAGTAAAGCGGATCCTCAACAAGAAAGCAGCCATGTTCGGAAGCTACGGCTGGAGCGGCGGAGCCCTGCGGAATATCAAACAGATAATCGAGCCGATTAAATGGGAACTGGAGGATTCCTTCGAGTTCAACGGGAGCCCGAACAAAGAAGATCTGGCTAAAGCAAGAGAGTTCGCAAAAACCTTTGCCGGGAAGATCAAAAACGGCAGTTGACTAAACACATATCCTAAGCCCTGAAGCCTGAGTATTTCCGCGCAAGCACAGGAGGGGGCGTGGCCTTAGAGACTATCTTCACACTGGTCGGTGGACTCGGACTGTTCTTTCTCGGTATGAAAACCATGTCCGAGGCTCTGCGAAAAGTCGCGGGGGACAGCTTCAAGAAAACCCTTGAAGTCATCACCAGGAAGCCGATCTTCGGTCTCATGATCGGAGCGTTCGTTACCGCGCTGGTCCAAAGCTCCAGCGCGACCACGGTCATGGCCGTCGGTTTCGTCAATGCGGGCCTGCTGAGCCTGCGTCAGGCAATCTCAATTGTTCTGGGAGCCAACATAGGAACAACTCTGACGGCCTGGCTGGTCTCCTTTCTGGCAATATTCAAAATAACCCGCTACGCTCTGCCCTTGATAGGGATGGGCTTTTTCCTGACGATGCTCGGCAAGAAACAGAAGGTGCGTCGGTGGGGTCAGCTTCTCCTTGGATTCGGATTGTTGTTCGTGGGATTAGGTTTTATCAAGGAGGCTTTTGATCCACTGAGGGAGCGGGAGGTTCTTCGCTCGTTTATTATACGCTTCGGCTCCTATCCGGGACTCGGAATCCTGATCGGAATGATCGTTACGATCGCTCTGCAGAGCTCTTCCGCAACTATAGCTTTGCTGCAGATCCTGGCATTCTCGGGGTTGATAGACTTTCAAGTCGCCATTCCGATTATCCTGGGTGAGAATATTGGAACGACCATAACCGCCGAGCTGGCCGCTCTGGGTACCAGCATCAATGCACGCAGGACCGCCCGATCCCACGCTCTGCTCAATGTATTCGGGGTACTCTATATGGCTGTCCCTGTGTACCTTGGCTGGTACGGCAAACTGATAGAAGCGATCGTACCGGGGCCCGTAACCCAGGGAAATATCATGGTTCACATCGCCCTGGCTCACACGGTTTTCAACTTCATCAACTCGGTCTGCGTGTTTCTCCCCCTGGTAAGACTGCTGGAGAGGGCAGCGGTGAAGTTGACACCGAGCGGGAAAGATACCCTCGAACTTGCACCCATGTATCTGGAACCGCACCTGATCAATAATCCCACCGTCGCGATCCAGCAGACGATCAAAGAGCTGATCCGCATGGCTGAAATAGCACAAAGCGCCCTCGAAAGCGGGATTGCCTGTTTTTTTCATCACGACCCCTCACTCGAAGATCGGGTACGCAAACAGGAGGACGCAATCGATCTGCTGCAAAAAGAGATTACCCAGTATCTGATCGAAATATCTGAAAACAATCTTGACGAGATCGAGGCCGAAGAGATCCCGGTACTCGTTCACTCCGTGAACGACGTTGAGCGGATTGGAGATCACGCGGAGAACATCATTGAGCTTGCCGTACGAAAACAGGATCAGAGACTCGAAATCAGCGAACAAGCCCTGGGCGAGCTGCGGCAAATCGCCGACCACACCCTGTCGATGTTCGATGAGGTGATCCATACCCTGCGGGAACAGGACGACAAGGCGGGCCTCTACGTACTGAAGAAAGAAAAGCTGCTAAACGCCATGCAGGTCCGGCTGAAGGAAAACCACGTCCTTCGCCTGCAGAACCACGAGTGTCATATCCTGTCAGGCCTGCTGTTCGTCAGCTTTGTCGACAACCTCGAAAAGATCGGGGATCACATCACCAATATCGCTCAGGCATCCCTCCGCCATCTGCGCTGGAGCCAGGAGCTCAAATTGACGGATTGACCGGGGGTGCCTACTGCCTGATCTCAAACTCTCCCTTCCAGTTGCTCACACCCCCGAAATTCGTCACATTCGTAAATCCCAGACCCTCCAGAGTGTCTTGTGCGATACCGGAACGATTTCCGGAACGGCAGTAGACGATGATTCTGGCTGAGCGATCTTCCGTGGGCAGATTATCGGCTATCACGTCAAACGGGATGTTGATCGCGGAGGGAATAGCCCCTGCTTTGTACTCTGCCTCGGTACGTACGTCAACCAGATAGGTGTCGGGGTCCCCGGAGGCGATGATCTCGGCCAGCCGCTCGGAGCTCAACGGCTGCTCCACGACAGCCGGGGCGCCGGCGCTCTGTTCTGCCGATTCGTTGCGTCCCCCGCTGAAGATCAAGGTTGCGGAAAGTGCTAACATTACCAAAATTATAATAAACATTTTCATGGGTAGAAGATAATAATGACGGATCGGGACAGTCAAACGGATTTCAGGATTGCGAGTTCTACTGTTTGGGATTCTACCTGGAGGGATCGGCGGACCGGTCGCCGATCAGAAGAAACAGGATCTCCTCCTCCGAGGCTGAAGAGGCTTTCTTCACGAAGCGGACCGGCTGCCCCGCTTCCTTGAAGGCGAGAGAAGATTCTCCCTCCCACAGCATTTCCAACAGAGATCCGGTAAGGCAAACGGTGAGACCATAGGGAATATTCCCCTCGTCGATGCGCGCCGGTACGGCCCGGAGGAAGCGCTGCCGTTCTTCCTGGGTGAAGAGGGCTCCGTTGGCTTTGATATCGATCCAAAGATCCACTCCCCCATGCACCTGCAGCCAGTCTGAGAAGAAGGTGTCCCGGCAGATCGTGATTCCGATCCGGTGCCCCTGAAGCTCAATCGGTTCGGCCCGTTCGAGCGCACCCGGTGAGATACCGAGCAGTTGCTGTTCGAAGGGGGTGAGAAAGACCTTGTCCTGCGCATAGATTATCTCACCGCTCTGATCGTACACCACGAGCCTGTTCACCAGGACTGCCTCCCCCTCCCGTTCACTCCAGGCGAAGTAGGTACCCGCGACAATAGCCACTCCGTGGCGGCGGGCCGGGACCGCGAAAATCTCCTCCATAGCCTGCTCGACCAGGCCGGAATTGACGAGAAACAGGTCCTGGAACCCATCGATCAGAGGATCCTGAGCGCTGATGCGTGAAAGCCCCTCCTCAGAGCTCCGGGATTCTTGGATCACGGGGTAGTAGGGGATGAGGGCCAGAAAAACCGAGGTATACTCCGGAAAGACGATCAGGTCCGGCTCAAAGTCCATGCAGCGCGTCACCAGGGCTTCGATCCGGGAACGAAAAGCCGCAAAAGAACGCAGATCGGATTGCTGAATCTTCAGCTGTACGGCGGCTACGCGAAGTGTCGGGGAATGATCGGTCTGCGGGGAAGTGAGATCCAAGCCCGTTTCCTGGGCGCGCAGATTCGTCCCGAGCAGGAGGATGATACAGATTGCAGCAGGAACAAGGACCCGTTGTTTCAGTCTCATAAAACCGGCTGAAGCATAGGAAATACCTCCGATCCTGTCAACGAACCTCACCTTGTCTTTCCCTTCTCTCCAATGGTAGATTCATCGGCATGGAAGCGATGAAACGAACAGCCACCTGCGGACAACTCAAGCTCGCCGATGTGGGCAAGACCGTGATCCTGAACGGTTGGGTGCACAGGCACAGGGACTTCGGAACGATCAAGTTCATCGACCTGCGGGATCGCTACGGCCTCACCCAGGTAGTCATCGACGCGGATGCCCCCAAGGATTTGAAAGATTCGGCCTCCGAGCTCAAATTCGAATACTGCATCGCCGTGGAGGGAACGGTTCGCGAGCGACCCGAGGACATGGTCAATCCTAAAATGCCCACCGGGGAAGTGGAAATCAAAGCCGAGCGCATGGGCATCCTCTCCCGCTCGGCCACCCCGCCATTCATGATCGATGAGGCTAGCGACGCCCGGGAGGAGCTGAGGTTCAAGTACAGATTTCTCGATCTGCGCTCCTTTTCGATGCAGCGCAAGATCCGCCTTCGCAATGATGCCACCTATGCCGCCCGGGAGTACCTGATCGGCCATGGATTTTACGAGATCGAGACTCCCACTCTGATCCGTTCGACCCCGGAAGGGGCTCGGGACTTCCTGGTGCCCTCCCGGCTGCACACGGGCAAGTTCTACGCCCTTCCTCAATCCCCGCAGATCTACAAGCAGCTGCTGATGGTCTGCGGTTTCGACAGGTATTTCCAGATCGCCCGCTGTTTTCGCGATGAGGATGCCCGGGGAGACCGGCAGATCGAGCATACCCAGATCGACATAGAGATGAGCTTCGTCGGCAAGGATGACATCTTTTCTGTTGTCGAGGGCATGATGGGCAATATCTTCCTCAAGACCGTGGATAAGGAGCTTCCCCTGCCCTTTCCCCGTCTGTCCTACGACCAGGCCATGAACCGCTACGGTTCTGACAAACCGGATCTGCGTTTCGAGCTGGAACTGCAGGATTTCACCGGCCTGGCCGAGCGCGGGGAGTTCCAGGTGTTCCGACAGCTGCTCGCCGAGGGCGGGACGGTGAAGGCTCTGGTCGCACCCGCCTGCGGCGGGTATTCCCGAAAACAGATCACCGAGCTGGAAGAAACCGCCAAGGTCTATGGAGCGAAAGGGCTGGCCTGGATGAAGGTCGTTGAAAGCGGCCTCGAGGGGGGGATCTCCAAGTTCTACGAGACCCTGCAGCGGGAGGTCATTGAAACCCTCGGTGCCAAAACGGGAGATCTGATCCTGCTGGTCGGGGCGCAGTGGAAGACCGCCTGCCTGTCCCTGGGAGCTGCGCGATCTCAGCTGGGAAAAGATCTGGGTCTGGCAGATGCGCAGGCCTTCAGCTTCTGCTGGATCATCGACTTTCCCCTGTTCGAGTGGAATGAAGAGGAACAAAAATGGGATCCCTCCCACCACCTCTTCACCATGCCCCAGGAGCGATACATCACCGAGATGGAAAAAGATCCGGGAGCCGTCAAGGGAGATCTGTACGATCTGGTCTGCAACGGAACGGAGCTGGCCTCCGGCTCGATCAGGGTGCACGATCCCGAGCTCCAGAGCCGCATCTTCGCCATCGTGGGGATGCCGGAGCAGGAGGCCCGGCGGCGCTTCGGGTTTCTCCTGGATGCCTTTGCCTACGGACCTCCGCCGCACGGAGGCATCGCTCCGGGACTGGACCGCCTGGTGATGCTGCTGGCCGGCGAGCAGTCGATCCGGGAGGTGATAGCCTTTCCCAAGAATACCCTGGGCCAGAGCCTGATGGACGACTGCCCGGCGGCGGTGGATCCGGCCCAACTCGAGGAGCTCCATATCCGTATCACCGAAGAGGATGGGTGATCCCCCTACAAGCCCGCCTGCTGCCTTCACGGCAATCCGCTTCCCTGAGCTGAGTCACCGCCTGCTGGCCTGGTTCCTCCTGAACAAGCGGGAGCTGCCCTGGAGAGAGGAGCACGACCCCTACCGCGTCTGGATCAGCGAGGTCATGCTGCAGCAGACCCGCAGCCAGACTGCCGCTGAGTACTACCGGCGCTGGCTCAGCCGCTTCCCGACGGTGGGATCCCTGGCCCGGGCCACGCAGGAGGAGGTTCTCAAGGTCTGGGAGGGACTGGGCTACTACAGCCGGGCCCGAAACCTGCACCGTTCGGCCCGGATCATCGTGGACAGCTGGGGCGGGCAGTTCCCCGACACGGAGCAGCGGATCCGCTCGCTCCCGGGGGTGGGCAAGTACACCGCCGCCGCGGTGCTCAGCATCGCCTTCGCCAAACCCCTGGGCGTGGTGGATGGAAACGTGCTGCGGGTCGTGTCCCGCCTCCTGGCCGAGGCCGGAACCGAACAGCCGCGTCCGGCTGACCAGGATCATGGGGGACAGGGCTATGCCGCCCGCAGCCCGGCGGCGCGGCTGAAGCGGCTGGCCTGCACCTTCGTTGAGGCGAGCTTTCTGCACTATCACTCGGGGTGGATCAATCAGGCCTGGATGGAGCTCGGCGCCCTGGTCTGTCTGCCGAAGCCTGTCTGCACCCAATGTCCTCTCAGTTACACCTGCCGGGCATATCGGGAAAACAGGATCGACGGGTTCCCTCCCCGGCTGCCCTCCCGGCCGCTTCCAATCCGGCCCGAGAGCCTGCTTCTGCTGCTTCCCTCAGCTGCCCGGGATCGGCTGCGCCGGGCGCTGGAAGAAGGAACGGTGGAGCCGCAGACGCTCGGGGGATTCCTGCGCAAGGGCGACCTGCCCCTGCTGCTTGTCCGGCGAGCCGATAGAGGCTTGTTGGGCGGTCTTTGGGAGCTGCCGAACTATCCCGAGCGGGGCCAGGAACTGGCGGAACGACTGACCCAACTGTCCATAGAGATCCTCATGGACACCGGGACGGAGCTCCGTCATCGTTATTCCCATTTCGAGATCCGCTTTCGATTGTTCGTGGCGGTGTTTGCGGAAAAGCTGAAGCTCGGCTCATGGTCGCAGCAGCGGTGGGTCCTTCCGACGGAGCTGGAGAATTACCCCCGTCCGAAAGTACACATCGAAGCGATGCGCTGCTTCGGGCTCCTCGATGGCAAATAAGGAGTCGGAGGGAACGCTGCCCGCTACTATTCCCGGATCGGCTCGATATCCAGAACCTCCGCCAGCTGCTTCGGCTCCAGCCGAAAGGGGGAGCCCTTGCCCTCGTAGAATCCGTGAGACCCGATCATGTGGATGTGCATGTCGGTAAAGGTGACTTCCCGACCGAGCTTCGTGTTGCGTACCACCGTGTTGGTTTTCGGGAAGATACCCGGATCCCCGAAGGGACAGGGAAGCTTACCCCGAACGCTGATCACCCGAATCTCGTAGTGGGGCTCGACATTGACGAACTCTCCCAAACCGCGCATGCCCGCATCCCGCAGCTCGATAAGGCGCGCGGCGATTCTCTGATGGGTAAGATCCATTCGCTTGACCGTCTCATCGTCTTCGATCAGGATGTCGATCAGCTTCCGCCGGTCCGTACCCAGAAAGCCGTCACGGGTATATACGCCGGGCTGCATCCTGTCCTGGATCTGCTGCATCTGTACGGTTTGCTTCATTCCTCGCTTCTGCCCCCTGTCATGCGAACTTGTCGTAGAAGATCAGCTGCTCCGGCAGTCCCTTCTTGGTGAGCACGCCGATGCTGGCGTCGATCATCCCGGGGCTGCCGCACAGATAGGCTTCCACATTGTTCCCTTCTTTCAAATGTTTGTCGAGCACCTCGGTGATGAGCCCCGTCTGCCCGGTCCACTTGTCCTCTTCGGTGGGAGCGGACAGAGCCGGAACGAATTTGAAGCGGGGAAGCCGCTTCTCCAGCTCTCTCATCTCATCCAGCAGGAAGAGGTCCCGGGTGGTGCGGGCCCCGAAGAAGTAGGTGGCTTTGCGATCGATCCCCTTCTCCGCCATGTCCAGGAGGATCGACTTGATCGGGGCCATGCCGGAGCCTCCGGCGATGAACACGATCTCGGCATCCGTATCCCGGAGGAAGAACTCGCCGTAGGGACCGTTGATGACCACCTCGTCGCCCTCCTTCATGTACTGGAACACGTAGGTCGTGCAGATCCCGTTGGGAACCAGGCGGATCTCCAGCTCCACGCCGTCCTTGCGGGAAGGCACGGAGGAGCAGGAATACGCCCGGTACACGCTTTCGGAGGACAGCTCGTACTCGGGGGTCTGAAACTGGATGTACTGGCCGGCCCGGAACTTGATCTCCAGCGGATCGATCAGCTTGAGGGTTACTTCCTTGATGTCATAGGTCAGATCGCGGATCCGTTCGACCCGGGTCCTGTACTCCTTGACGTTGAACAGCTCCTCGGGGATCTGGATGGCCAGGTCCTTCTTTGCTTTGATCTGGCAGGAGAGGCGGATATTCTCCTTCTTCTCCTCCTCGGTGATCCAGGGAAGCTCCGTGGCTACGTAGTCACCGATATCGGAGACGACCTTGACCTTGCAGAACCCGCAGGAACCCCGCCCGCCGCAGGCCGAGGGGATAAACAGCTTCTCCCCCATGAGAGTCGCCAGCAGCGGCTTGCCGCCCTCTACGGTCATCTCCGTCTCGTCGTTGATGGTGATCTTCACCTCCCCGTAGTTTCCCAGGGTCAGGTCGGCGATCACCATGAGCAGAGCCAGTAAGGTCGCCAATCCGCACATCGCAATGACCGCGATCAGGAATGAGCTCAGCATGAAAACCCCTCTTCAGTTTCTATGTGATGCTGATCATCCCGGCAAAACCCATGAATGCCAGGGCCATGATGCCGGCGATGATCAGCGTAATCCCTGCCCCTGTCAGTCCGAAGGGGACCTTGGACCGGACATTGAGCTTGGTGCGGATCCCCGCCATGGCGATGATCGCGACGGCCCAGCCGATGCCGCTGCCCGCTCCGAAGGCCAGCCCGGAGAGAAAGGTGTATTCCCGGATCACCATGAACAGGCTGGCGCCGAGGATCGCACAGTTCACCGTGATCAGAGGAAGAAAGATGCCGAGGGCTGCGTACAGGGCATCGGAGAGACGCTCGATCACCATCTCTACCAGCTGAACGAAGGCGGCGATGACGATGATGAAGGCGATGAAGCGCAGGTACACGATGTCGTAGGGTACCAGAACGTAGTAGTAGATCAGCCAGTTGATCACGCTGGTGCAGGTCATCACGAAGATGACCGCCATTCCCAGGCCCACCGAGGTCTTGATCTCTTTGGATACCGCCAGGAAGGAGCACATCCCCAGGTAGTTGGTCAGCAGGATGTTGTTGGTGAAGATGGCGGCGAAGAACACGCCGAAGGCGAACAATCCTTCCGTCATGACTTACCTCCCGCTGAGGCGGGTTGGGGCGGCGAACCCGCAGATACGGCCTGGGGCGAAGCCGAGGCGGTTTGCTTCTCCTTCATGAAGTTGCCCTTCACCACCCAGATGAACAGAGCCAGCATGAAGAAGGCTCCCGGGGCCATGATCATGATGTTCCAGTTGGTCCACCAGTCCCCCAGCACGCGAAACCCCCAGATCGCACCTGAGCCGAGCAGCTCCCTGAGGAAGGCGATGATCAGCAGCACGTAGCTGTATCCCAATCCGGAGCTCAGCCCGTCCACCAGGGACAGTGTCGGTGGATTGGAAAGGGCGAAGGCCTCGGCCCTGCCCATGATGATGCAGTTGGTGATGATCAGGCCGACGTACGGCCCCAGCTGCCGGGAAATATCGGGGATGAAGGCTTTGAGCACCACATCCACGATGATCACGTAGGCGGCGATAATCAGGGTCTCCACCATCATGCGGATCCGGGAGGGAATGTACTTGCGCAGGAGGCTGACAGTCAGGTTGGACAGCCCGGTTACGAATACGAGCCCCGCGCACATGACCACGGTGTTTTTCAGCACGTTGGTGACCGCCAAAGTGGAGCAGATCCCCAATATCTGAACGAATACGGGATTGTTGATCCCGACATTCTCCTTGATAACCTGTCTGAACTTATAGCTCTTCATTGCCTCTCCTACTGAGATGCCTGGATGGCCTGTTCGGCCCTGGCTAGACGATTGTTCAGGATATCTCTGATTCCGTTGGTGGTGTTGGTGGCACCGGTGATGGCCTGAAACTCCTGATCCCCCGCCGGATCACCCTCCGGCACAGTCGACAGGGGCCAGCGTTTACCCCGGAACTGTTCCTTGAACCAGCTCTCGGTGATCCGTCCGCCCAGCCCCGGGGTCTCGTTCTGCTTGATGAACTCGATACCGGTGAGGGTCTTCAGATCCTTTTCCACACCCACCACCGATTCGATCTCACCCCACAGCCCGGCCCCCAGTACCGGCACGACGTAGCTCTGCAGTTCCCCCCCTGAAGGTGAAAGAATTTCGTAGTACAGGATGTTTCCATCTTTGTCTTTCACCTCCTTCACCCGTTCCCGGTACAGGGCATCCGCCTCGATCCCGGTCTGGGGCACTTCCAGGCCGGCGACGTACAGCACCGCCCGCTTCACGACCAGGGACTCGTTGAGTCGGATCGTGTCCCGGGTCAGGACGTAGATCAGGGAAAGCACGGCGATGAAAACTAGGGTTACGGCAAACATGAAGAAGATCGTGAACAGGCTGCGCCGCAGTTTGTTTGGTTTCCTGGCTTCGCTCATGCTGCCTTCCTCTTCTGCCTGCGCTGATTCATCCAGTAGTCCAGCAGAGGTGCGAACATGTTGGCCAGCAGGGTGGCGAACATCACCGCCGCGGGCCAGGCGCTGAAGCTGCGGATTACGACCACCATGATCCCGAAGAAGGCGCCGTAAATCCAGCGCCCGGGGTTCGTCGTCTGGGAGGCGGACACCGGTTCGGTGATCACGAAGAACACCCCGAAGATGAAGCTGCCGGCAAACAGGGCGTACAGGGGATTGCCCGCGGAGGACAGTCCGGTCAGCCAGAACACGGTCTGGGTGGCCAGAAATCCGCCAAACCCTCCGACCACGATCTGCCAGGCCGCCGCCTTCTTCCAGACGATGTACAGTCCTCCGAGGATCAGCAGGACGGCGCTGGTCTCCCCCAGGCTCCCGGGGATGTTGCCCAGAAACAGGTTCAGCCAGGCCGTCTGGACGCCCCTGCCCAGCTGCACCAGGGGCGTAGCCTGGCCGATGATGTCGGCTGCCGCAGCCTGGTAGCGGGCAAATCCACCCGGAAACGCGACGAAGGGGTTTGCCCACGAAGCGGTCAGGTGTCCGCCGAAGCTGATGTACAGGAAGGCACGGCCCACCATGGCGGGATTGAACACGTTCTTTCCGAAACCGCCGAAGGCCATCTTGCCGAACAAAATTCCCACCACTGCCCCGAGCGCTGCCATCCAGTAGGGGATGGTCGGGGGCAGGGACAGGGCCAGGATGAAGCAGCTGACGAATACCGCGGAGCTAACCGATTCCTTGCGGCGCAGCAGGAACAGAAACTCGGTGAGAAATCCGACCACGGTGACAATGGCCAAAATGACCAGAGCCCTCCAGCCGTAGAAGTATATCGAAGCGATGACGGCGGGGATTAACGCATAGAGGACCCGCTTCATAGGAAGCTGCCACTTGATCAGCTTCTGTTTCTTGGCTTCCGCCATTCGTGAAAACCTCCGTTATTTGGTTCGCCCCATTATTATTAATTATCCGAACCTTGGCAAGTGGAACCTTATCTGCTATACAGTTGAGAAGTTATGATCGGGTTTCGTCTGCAACTGAAAAAGCTCTCCGACGGCCGGTTGATATTCACGATCCCCGCCGGGTACAAAATCCTGCTCCTTCTCATCGGGCTGCTGATCCTCATCTCCCTGATCGTCACCCGGGAGCAAGGGGCGGGGAGCATCTTCATCCGCGAAAATACCATCCCCCTGATCATCGGCCTGGTCTCGCTTCTGGGCGCCGCCTACCACGAACGGTGGATCTTCGACAGGGATCAGGGGCGGATCATCCACCAGAACGGCCTGATCGTCTTTCACAGCAACAAGGTGTACGGGATCGCGGATCTGGATCGGGTCGAGGTGTCTCAGTTCGTGAGAGGGAAGGCTGGACCCGGGGCGCAGGCCAAACGAAGCATCGCTTTTCGTCCCATCATCACCCTGTCCCTGCACACCAGGGACGGCAGGTGTCTGCGTTTGGAAAATTACAGGTCATCTCACCGCAGGCAGGTGGAGGCCACGGCCCGATCGATCGCCGAACACTGCGGGATTTCCTACGAGAATCAGCTAGCGGGCAGGGATGACCTGTAGAAACAGCGGGCTCCAGCCCCTCGATTAGGGATCGAAATACAGAAAACAGGCGACCTCGTGGTTTTCCTCCACCTCTCGAAGCTGAGGGATATTGTTCTTACACTTATCCGGCATGGCGTTCGGGCAGCGATCGTAGAAGTAACAGCCGACACGCTCCTTGTCGGGGGAGGGTACATCTCCTTCCAGTATGATCCGTTTGCGCTGTCTCTCCACCACCGGATCCGGGATCGGTACGGCCGAAAGCAGAGCCTTGGTGTACGGGTGCATGGGTTTTTTATACAGCACCTTGGAATCGGCTATTTCCACGACAACCCCCAGATACATCACCGCGACTCGATTGGATATGTGCTCGATGACGGCCAGATCATGGGCAATAAAGAGGTAGGTGAGGTTGAACTCCTCCTGAAGATCGTTGAGGAGATTCAGAATCTGGCTCTGGATCGAGACATCCAGGGCGCTGATCGGCTCATCCGCCAGGATGAGCTTGGGATTCAGCGCCAGAGCACGGGCAACGCCGATCCTCTGTCTTTGCCCCCCCGAGAACTCGTGGGGATAGCGATTCATGAAATAGCGGGACAGTCCGACCTTTTCCATCAGCTCTTCCACCCGCTTCTGGATATCCTTTCTCGAATAGTTCAATATTCCCCGCTTGGAGTAGATCAGCAGAGGTTCGCCGATGATCGCCCCGGCTGTCATCCGCGGATTTAGGGAAGCATAGGGATCCTGGAAGACCATCTGCATATCCATGCGGGCCTTGAGCAGCTCCTGCTTGGAAGCCTTGCAGAGATCGTTGCCTTCGAACAGCACTTCTCCGCCGGTCGGCTTGTGCAGCTGGGCAATGCAGCGGGCCGTGGTGGACTTGCCGCATCCGGACTCGCCGACCAACCCCATGGTTTCGCCCTTGCAGATGCTGAAGTTGATGCCGTCGACCGCCCGGATGGCTCCGACCACGCGTCTGAACAGCAATCCCTCTTCGATGGGGAAGTGCATCTTGAGATTCTTGACCTGTACGAGCGTGTTGTCTGTAGCCACTTACTTTTCCTCCTTGTACAGCCAGCAGCGTACGGATCTTCCGTCTACGGTGATATCGGGAGGATACTTCTGTCTGCAGATATCCATCGCGCGATCACAGCGGGGATGAAAGGTACACACGTCGGGCAGATTGATCAGGTTCGGAGGTTGGCCTTCGATCGAGTACAGCCTCTGTTTGCCCGGCTTGTCCAGGCGAGGCACGGACTTGATCAGCCCCTGAGTATAGGGGTGTTTCGGATCCTGGTACAGATCATCCACCTTTGCCTTCTCCACGATCTTGCCCGCGTACATGACGCAGATGTTGTCGCACATCCCGGCCACCACCCCTAGATCGTGGGTGATGAGTATCACCGCGGTCCCGAACTCGACACTGAGATTCTTGATTATCTCAAGGATCTGGGCCTGAATCGTCACATCCAGCGCCGTGCTCGGCTCATCTGCGATCAGCACCTCTGGATTGCAGCTCAAGGCCATGGCGATCATCACCCTCTGGCGCATACCCCCTGAGAACTGATGGGGGTAGTCAGCGACGCGCTTACTCGGATTGGGGATTCCAACCAATCTCAACATATCGATCGCCTTGTCTTGAGCCTGCATCTTGTCCAGACCCTGATGCAGCCGAATGGTTTCGATCATCTGGGTTGAAATGCGCAAGAACGGGTTAAGGGAAGTCATTGGATCCTGGAAGATCATGGAGATCTTCTGGCCCCGAATCTGGCGGATTTTATCAACAGGATAGTCCAGTATGTTCTTACCCTGCAGCATGGCCCGACCGGACATGATCCGCCCCGGCGGCGAGGGAATCAGCTTCATCACCGAGAGACAAGACACGGACTTCCCGCAACCCGACTCTCCCACCAGCCCGAGGGTTTCACCTTTATGCAGCTGGAAGGAAATACCGTCAACAGCCTTTACGATGCCGTCGTCGGTGTTGAAATACGTGCGCAGATCTTCGACCAGGAGGACCACCTCAGTGTTCATCACTTATTCCTCTTTCCTTTGGCACACTACAGCTTGTTCTTGCTCTGGGGATCCAGTGCATCCCGGAGCCCGTCGCCCAGGAAGTTCATGGCGAACAGAAAAACTACCATGACGATGGCTGGAAAAAACAATCGCCAAGGATAGAGGCTCATCCCTTCCACGCCGTCACTGACCAGGGAACCCCACGAGGCAAAGGGTGCCTGAACACCCAAGCCCAGGAAAGAAAGAAAGGATTCGAGCATGATAAAGGATGGGATGCGGAGGGTGGAAAAGACAACGATCACCCCCAGAGTGTTCGGAACAAGATGGCGGAACACGATCCGCCTGGTACTGGCCCCGATACTTCTGGCGGCTTCAACGAACTCCGAGTTCTTCAGTGATATTATCTGTCCACGGACGACCCGGGCGACGGTCAACCAACTCACGATGGCCAGGGCGAAGAATAGATTCAGGATGTTGCGACCGAACAGTGCCATGAGAATGATGACCAGCATCATGTAGGGCAGTCCGTACATCACATCGATGATGCGGGTGATGATGTAGTCGACCCTGCCACCGAGATACCCGGCCAGGGCTCCGAGGATGATCCCGATAAACACGGAAGTAATCGTGCCGATAACGCCGATGGCTATCGATACCTGGCCGCCGTAGATGATCCGGGCCAAAAGGTCACGGCCCAGGGAATCGGTACCCAGGATGTATCGCCGTTCATGCACCTTGACGACCTTGCCGTCGATCTCGCGGGTCTCGGTGGCCACCTGCTCCTTTAGCCGGACCAGTTTGTCCCGCTCCTGATCGTTGAGCTCGCTGCGGCCCATCTTGTTGGCCATGGCCAGCAGCAGCATCTCCTCCCTCTCCAGCAGCAGCTGCCCCGCGTTCTTGTTCAGAGAAGGAGGCAGATATTGATGCTCGATCACCTGGTATTTGTACGAGTAGATCGGCAGGATCGGCGCGGTTATCGAGAGAATTGCATAGACGACGACCACGACCAGCCCGAACATGGCCATCTTGTTCTTCTTCAACCTCCGCCAGGCATCCTTCCACAGACTGACCCCCTTGATCGGCTGGTTGAGCTCACTCACATAGACATCTTTTGTCTCTTTGTTTTTTTCTATCGCTGCAGCATCCACTTGCTTCACCTCTAACTGTAGGAAATCCGGGGATCCAGGAAACCGTACACGATGTCGACGACAAAGTTCATGAGGATGAGAATCACCGAGTAAACGATAACCGTGCCCATGAGCAGGGTGTAGTCCCGGTTGAAAGCCGCCTGGACGAAGAACTGACCGAGACCGGGAATCCTGAAGATTCTCTCCACGACCACCGAGCCGGTGATGATGCCGGCAAAGGCGGGCCCCAGATAGCTGACAACGGGAAGCAGTGCTCCTTTCAGGACATGTTTGAACATGATCACGATCTCCCGCAGACCCTTGGCTCGGGCTGTGCGAATATAGTCGGAACGCAGCACTTCGAGGATGCTGGCTCTGGAAAGCCTGGCGTTGTAGGCAAAGTAAGGTAAGGACAGGGTAATCACCGGCATGATGATCGTCACCCAGCCGTGCTGGCCGGTGACCCAGCCGGAGGTGGGCAGCCAGTTAAGTTTCAGGGCAAAAAAGTACATCAGCACCGGGCCTACCACGAACATGGGCACGGTGATGCCGATCACGGCGAAGGACATGGCGGTGTAGTCCACCCAGGTGTTCTGGCGAACCGAGGAGATCATGCCCACTCCGACGCCGATGACAACCGCTATTCCCAGGGCTATGCTGCCCAGGATCAGGGACTTCGGCAGGCTGTTGAATATAAAGAAATTGACATCGTGATCCGGATAGGAGAAGGAGGGACCCAGATCACCGCGAAGGATATCGAGCATGTAGCGGCCGTACTGCATGAGCAGCGGCTCATCCAGGTTATACTTCTTCTCGATGTTCCTCATAATCTCCGGGGGCAGTCTCTTTTCCTTGTCGAAGGGCCCGCCGGGAGCCGCCCGCACGATGAAGAAGCTCATCGTAATAATGATGAACAGCGTCGGGAACAAGCCGATGAAGCGGCGGATCACGAACTTGGTCATACCTGTCTCCTATGGATTCCAAATGGGCGTCTTATTATAGAGTTGGTGCAGTACAGTGACAAGATAAAAAAGGGAGCCGCCTGTTTGACGGCTCCCTCTGTTCGTTTTCTACCAAGAAGTCTTCGAATCGAAGCGTCTATTTCTTGTAGATGAACTTAGGCGGCTGCCAGTCGAGGATGGTTGGATTCCAACCGCCCCAGACACTGGTGTCGATCAGGTCCATGTTCGTGTAGTAGTAGATGGGAATGATGCCCTGATCCTGATCTATAAAGATCTCCTCCGCCTGTTTTAGCTTGGCCATGCGCTTCGGGCCGGGGGCCATGCGGGCCGCTTCCTGGATCAGCTTGTCGAACTCCGGATTGGAGTACTTTCCGTAGTTCTGCCCGGCATCGGTCTGGAACAGCTCTAAGAAGGTGTTGGGATCGATGTAGTCGCCGATCCAGCCCATGCGCAGCACCTGGAAGTCCTGCTCCTTGCCCCGTGCCAACACGGTCTTCCACTCTGCGTTCTCGATGGACATCGAGATTCCCAGATTCTGCTCCCACTGCTGTTGGATGTACTCGGCGATCTTCTTGTGGCCTTCCGAGGTATTGTAGAGGATTGTTATCTGCGGGAAGCCCTTGCCACCGGGATAGCCGGCTTCCGCGAGCAGCTGTTTGGCCATCTCCACGTTGTAGCCGTTGCCCTTGGGACTGGTGTATCCGGCCATGCTCGTCGGCACAACCGTGTCGGCGGGAATCTGACCGCCCTTGGAAACTCGGTCCACCAGGGTCTGCTTGTCGATGGCCATGGCCAGGGCCTTGCGCAACCTGACGTCGTTGAACGGCGCTTCTGTGTGGTTGAATTCGTAGAAATAGGTGGCCAGCGAGGGAACCACGTGGAAATCATCCCGGGTCTTGAGTGAGTCGATTCGATCGGTGAGTATGCCATCGTCCATGAAATCGACTTCTCCGGCCAAGTACATGTTCAGCCGTGTGTTGTTGTCGTCGCTGGGGTAGTACTCGATCTTGTCCAGCTTGACCATGCCGGCATCGTAGTACTTGGGATTGCGCACTACCGTCAGGATCTCCTGGGGCTTCCAGGTCTCCAGCACGAACGGTCCGTTGGAAACCATGTTGCCCGGCAGAACCCAGTTCTCGCCGTACTTTTCGATCACGTGCATCGGGAGAACCGCAAACACGGTGTGGGGAAGCATGCTGGTCACGTAGGGAAGCGGACCGACCATGGTGACTTCGAAGGTGGAGTCATTCACCGCACGGATCTTCACCGCCTCGGGACCGGCTTCACCGGAGTTGTAGGCGTCGGCGCCTTCCACGGCCATGCCCATCAGCCAGGCGTAGGGTGAGGCGGTTTCCGGATTCAGGGTGCGCAGCCAGGAGTCCACAAAGGTCTGGGCTGTAATCGCCACACCATCACTCCAGGTGGCTTTGCGCAGCTTGAAGGTGTACACCGTTCCATCGGCGCTGATGTCCCAGCTGGTAGCCATACCGGGGATCCCGTCGTTTGTCTTGGGATCGTGGATCAACAGACCTTCGAAAAGGCCTAAAAGAATCGTGTGTGAAGTGGTATCTTCACTCAGAGACGGATCCAAGGTGGGAGGCTCGGCGCCGCTGGCAACGCGGAAAACCACCGGTTCTTCGGACGCTGCAGGTGCTTCGCCGCCACCGCCACCGGCAAAGCCCATAGCGGCGGCCAGGAGCACCATCAGCAGTATTAGAAGTTTTTTCATAGATCCTCCTTTAAAAGATCTTTATGAAGTTTGTATCTTGCAGCTACGCTGCGTCTAACCATACATAATCAACGGTTTTCCGCAATAAGTCAAGGTTAAAATCCGGGTTATGTCCGGGTTAAAATCCGGGTGGGGAACCCGGGTGTCCCAAGCCGGCAGCTTCGTATATAGTCAATAGTTGTAAAAAGATGAAGCGGTATACCCTCTACGGTTTACCCATAGTCTTGCTGGCTCTGTTCCTGTTCCGGGTGCCTTTTCCCGTCCCCGCAGTATTTCTGGCTCGCAAGGTTTTTATCGCCCATGATCGCAGTCTCGACGCTGCCTCTGTTTTCTCCTATCTGCGCAGGCACGGGCAGATACATTTTCTATCCGGCGGTTCGATCCGCTCGCTGCGGAGCAAAGACTTCACCACCACAACCAGCCTGGCCGCTGTTCTCGAGGAGTTCCCCGACGAAGAGGATCTCCCGTTGGAAAGCTACGCAGCCTCGATTGCCGCCCGGATACCCCCGCTCAGCCGGGCGAAGTTCGTTTTCAGCCGCCAACCACAGGGCAGGGATATCGCCGTGCTCCGGCGGCTCCAAGAGGATCGCGGAATACCCGTGGAAATCGAAGTGCTTTCCTTTCCCGACGATCCCCTGTTCCTGAGCTACTCATACACAACCGGATCCCGGGAAACGGCTCTGGACTTCGACCTTCTGTTTGCATCTGATATCCACCGTTACGAATCGATCGAAGTGCTCAGAAACGAGGATGTCCTGGCCCGCCTGGATCCGGGGACCCTGGCCGAAGGCCGACATTTCAGGACGGCGCTGCCCAGCCAGGAGAACAGCGTCCTGGAGGTCAGGATTCGCAATCGAAGTACGGTGCTGCGACGGCGCCTGTTCATCCCCTCTCAAAGCGAGGAGGATCCCCAGGTGCTGATGATCAGTGACAGACAGGGCAGCGTGTCTTTCCTCGAAAGAGCCTACATCGTAAAAAAAATACCTCTCTCCCGGACCCTCGATGAGAATCTCCCGGAGTATCCTCTGGTGGTTTTCGACGGCATACCCCTTCAGAGTATAAGCTCTGAGTTGACGGAAGTGCTCCGGGGCATCTACGAACAACGGTCGACGTCCCTGCTTTTCGTCAGCGATTCCCCCTCATTCGGCGGGCGAGGTGACAATCCCGGGATCGAAGAGATACTTCCCGTAGAGCTTGCACCCAGGACCCTGCGCTACCTGCCGGACATGGGAATCCTGATCGTTCTGGATATCTCTGCCAGCATGAGCGGAGAAAAGCTGTCTCTGGCCAAGGTATCCACGTTGGAACTGATAAAGAATCTCAAGGATTCGGATCGGATCAGTATCGTGACCTTCTGGGACCGGTTTCGCTTTCTCCATGATTTCGAGGAAAAGGTAAACCTCGATTCCGAAGTGCAGTTGGCTCCTCTGGTTGCGCAGGGGGGCACCGATCTGTTTGCCCCTCTGGAGGAGGGTTTGCAGAGGCTTTCGGAATTACCGATGCCTCAGAAACACGTAATCATATTGACCGACGGGAAATCAACGGAGGGAGACTTAGATTCTCTGATCGAAAAGGCCCAACTCGAAGATATCACCGTATCCACCCTGGCCGTGGGCGAAGAGGTCAATGCCGGACTGCTGACCAGACTGGCGGTAGGCAGCGGCGGCAACTACTACAGGGTGAACAGCCTTGAAGAGATCCCCTCGCTCATCTTCGAAGACCGCCGGGAGCTTGCCCGATCGAGCTTTGCCGAGGACCTCTTCCCCATCTCGGATTTCGCCGGCACTGCTGTCAGCCGGGTCTCGGGAATGAGCCTCTACACACCCAAATCCGGGCGCATTCTGCTGTACAAAAACCAGTACGAGGATCCCCTGTTGATCCTGGAAAAGAGGGATCGGCAGGTGGTCGCGATGCTGCTGTCCGACCTGTACGGATATTATACTGGAGATTTCCTCTCGAACGCGTCGGTCATCAGGACGCTGCAGCGGACCTTTGATTCCATTCTCCGGAAGAACACGATCAGCCTCCGCATAGGCGAGTCGTACGGCACGGTCTCCGTGACGGTAAACGGGGAAGGCCTGATCGATCCGCTTTTAGCGGTGTATGCGGACAACCGCCTGCTGGCAGAGCAACGGCTGAACCCGGGGAGCTTCGCGACCTACAGCGCCAGCCTGCCTCTGCCCCGCAGCGGGCCTCACGCCGCGGTCCTGTACAGCGGGGGAGCAGCGCTGACACGTTTTCCCCTGTACGTCAACGGCAACATGCAGGGACAAAGTACGGAATCACAAATGGCCCTGCAGATGCACAGGACCCGCTTGTTCAGGTCTGCGCCCGGGAGCAGGATCTATCTGGTGTTGTTTTTTATCGCCTCTGTCACCGTCACATTCCTGTCCAGGCAAAACCGGGGAAAAACGCAGAAGGGCAAGCTTTGAAAACGAAGACCGCCGCCCTGCTGCTGCTTGTCTGCTCGGCATCTCTCGGCTCCCAGTCCGTGAGCCTGGTGGAGCAACTTCGCCCTTTTCGCATCAACCAGCTGGTTGTCACGGATCTCCAGGGTTTGCAAGAGCCCCGGGTGGAGATAACGGGACGGACCCTCCACGACCAGGAGATACCTCTGTTCTTGGCAGCGGAGCAATCCTTCCCGGCTCAGCTGGAGTGTTTCCTTTATCTCGACGATTCGATCCAAAACGTGCAGATCCGGATATCCTCCTCTGAACTGAAGCCGGTGTCGTTCGAATATTCGACCCGGCTGAATCCGTACCAGGTCACGGTTTTTTCCGAACCGCGAAGGATGCTGCCTCAACTGTCCGGCTATAGATTCACTTCGGAAAAGCAGCAGCTGGGTCCGGGGGATATCCTCATCCTGGAAGATCCGCCGGGCCCGGAACCACCGGATGAGGGTATCCGGGATCTTCTAGACCGGGGGATCCACGTGATCACGACAGAGCAGCTGCCTGAAGCGGATCGGCCGTCGGTTGAGCGCTCCGGCTGGCAGGGGGAGCTGTTGCTGCTCGATTCGCTAGAACCTGCCGTTTTGACGGAGATGTTGGAAAGCCGCAGAGAAGGTTTTGCCGCCTTCAAGAAACGATTTTACGATTTGACTGCTGGAGCCGGTTTCTACGGGCTTCCTGCATCGCAGGAAGACGCCTTGGTGTTCGAGGACACCAGAGTCGAAGATATTGCCGCCGCTTTGGAACGACAATATTTACCCAACCGGCTCACAGGTTTCCATAGAATGCTGCTGCTCGCCTTTACTCTGACCGCCGTAATTTTGGTTGCCCTGACAAAGAAAATGGCCACCCTTCTGCTGTCCCTCACGGTTGTACTCTGCCTCTTCGCTGCCCTGTCCTTCCTGAGCCCCGATCCCGACAGATCACTGCACCTGCTGCTCAACCTCCATCATCTGAGCTCGGACAGGATCGAGCTCCTTCGCACAGCCTCCCACGGGCAGGAGAAAACGGCGCCGCTAACCGCTGTGCTGCCCCCAAAGATCGATGCCCAGCGCTTCGCCCCTCCCGACTATGAGACGGAAAAGTGGAGCCTGAGCTACGGTTTGATCCGATCGACGAGCAGGGAGCTTCCCCTGTCCGTGTTCACGGCGGCGGTCAGCGTAAAACTGGATCAGCTGCCGCAGATCGAGATGGTCGAGGGCAGATATATCCTGAGATACGATAATCCGCTGCGGTATTGGAGCCTTCATGAGCCGGACTAATCGGATTATAACGATCATACTCGCCCTCCTGCTGCTGATCGCTGTCGCCCCGGACAGGTGGTCATCGCCGCAAGACTACAGCTGCACCCCGGTAGTGCTTGGTTTTCTCCTGGCTCTGTCTCTACTGGTCTATCTGACACATCTCACGGCTTGCGAACTCCTAGCCGTCATGATCATTACAACTCCCGCTGTATATCTGATCTTCCACGGGCTCTGCGGACACACGGTTGTGGATGCCTACCTGCTGGTGGCCCGCTTGGCCCTGGCCCTTGCCCTTTGTTTCCTGATATCATCGATCATCGACAACCACATATCCGGACCGGCAGCCTCGATCCTCCGCCTTCTTGCCACCCTGGCCGTGCCGCTGCTCTGGGTTTTCGTCTTTATGAGGCAAAACGTTCTGTTTTCACTGTCCCTTACAATCCTGGCAGGACTGTATTGGCTGTACCGCGGGAGCTTGAAGACCCGTGGATGAACAGCTGCTTCGCTCCACCCTGGATCACTTCCTGAAACGGTATCTGCGTAACCGGCTGATCAACCGACTCATCGCCTATTTCCTCGTCAACCTGGCCGTGTATCTGCTGCTACTGACGGTGGTGATCCTCTCCGACTCATCTCTGTTCGTTTTTCATCTTCTCCTGTTCTGCAATCTCTCCCTGCTTCCCTTCTTCCTGCTGCTCGGTGCCGAAAGAAGCACGCTGGCTCGAGTTGTGCGCTTTCTCGATGAACACTGCCTGATAGAGTCGTATCTGCATACTCCGTCCGTAGAGCATCGCAGCTTCATGAGGCAGCGGGTCCAGACTTATCTCGAACGCCGAAAAACTGAAAACCCGTTTCCCTTTCGCCTGTTCCGGGGCAATATCTACCTGATCGGTATCTGCCTGCTCCTGTTCGTTCTGCTGCAGGCTACCTCTTTTTTCATGCTTCAGGATATCACCGTTTCCCTATCGGCCCGGGAAATCAAGAACAGGCTGATGGAACGCAGCGCCTTGGAAGAGGCGGTCGCCGAGCTGCCCGTCGAAGACAGCGAAGATGCCTCCGCAGCCGCTGAAAAACTCCAACCAAATCCCGGGGGGGAAACCGGTGAACGGGAGATCGGCAAAACCGCGGAGGAGGAGGCGCTGGAGGAGCTGCTGGCCGACGAGCCGATGCCGGCAAAGGACAGAATCCAGCGCCTGGGCCCTGAAGATCTGAGAGAGGACAGCGACCCGCAGGAGGGGCAGACGGAGTGGGGATACCGGATCCCGGGATCGGAAGCGGATACGGCTGCGGAGAAAACCTCGGGGATGCCGGGGGAAGAGGTCGGTGCGTCCTCCAGAGAGGGCAGCGGCGCGGAGGCGGGATCCGGTGATGCGGGACGGACCTTCAGAGAATCGCCCATCGGGGAGTACACCACCGTAACTGAAGCGCTGTCCGCCGCGGGAGGCAAGGAGCTGTATCCATCCACGAACGTGGCTGAAGGCAGCAGCCAGGAGTTCTTAGGAGCTGTCTTTTCGGATTTCGATAGAATCGGCTACCTGAGTATAACCTTTGATCCCCTGTTCGACACGATACGCGAACGATACCTGGAATTGCTGGATGAACGTTTTTGAAGGCTTCGAGCACAAATCCGCACTTGTCACGGTGATCCTGTCCGCACCTGCGGGGGTGGCCCTGTTTTTCCTGGTTCGTCTACTCGAGTCACTCGGCCGGCTCCCCATGCCCGTCAATGTCCTTTTCGAGGAAGCCGTCAAGATCATCCTGTTCGTCGGCGGGGCGCTTGCCCTCCGATCCAGGAGCTGGAACAAGATCCCCGCTTTTCACGAAGCAGGCGGCGACGGCGGGCGGAGCGCGGCTGTACTGCTGCCCGTGCTCTGCATCGCAGCTTTCGCCGTCACGGAGAACCTGCTGTACTTCCTCAACTTTCCGACCAGCTCGATCTACAGAAGGCTGCTGTACTCCTACCCGATCCATCTCAATACCGCACTGTTCTACGCACTCGCCTTCCTGTCCGGAAGCACCCTCAGGGTAGGCCTGTATTTTTTGATCGGTTTTTTGTATCACCTCGGCCTGAATCATCTGTCCCTGCATCTGCAGGCGGCAGCGGTCTATGCCGTTGGGGTTGGCAACTTCGTCGTTCTTCTCCTACTGTACTGGAGGGTACGTATGAAACTCGCGCAAAGGAGTATAAGTTCATGCTGGAATCCAAAATGAATCAGCTCCTCCACTTCTACAATGACTTTTCCGGCTTCTTGAACACACGGATCGTGGGCTGCGCTGAAATCGTAAAGCGATTGTTCATATCTCTGATGATCGGCGGGAACATACTCCTGGAAGGCCCGCCGGGAGTCGGCAAGACGAGCATGGTCAAGGCCTTCGCCGAATTGCTGGACCTGGCCTACTCCCGGATCCAGTTCACCCCCGACCTGATGCCCCTGGATATCATCGGCTCGAACATACTGCAACAGTCAGAAGCCGGTGCTCGTTCGTTCGAGTTCTACAAAGGCCCGATCTTCACCAATATCGTACTGGGCGACGAGATCAACCGGGCAACCCCAAAGACCCAATCCGCATTCCTCGAGGCGATGGAGGAAAAACGGATCACCTTCCTGGGCAAAGAATACGCCCTGCCTTCACCCTTCATGGTCATCGCCACCCAGAATCCGATAGAGCTGGAGGGTACCTATCCTCTTCCGGAAGCGCAGATAGACAGATTCCTCATGAAGCTGTACTTCCACTACCCGGATTTTCTTCAGCTCAAGCAGATCGTCAATACAAATGAGTTCCCCGATCGAATCGTCCACCCCGGGAAGGAAAAATCCGCCGGCGTGTGGCAGGAGCTGACAGCGCTGGAAGAGGAAGTGATCGTTATAGACGACATCAAGAACTACATCAGCCGCCTGGTCGTCTCGACCCACCCGATCCATTCCAACATCCCGGCGGTCAAACAGTTCGTGCTCTACGGCGCTTCCCCGCGGGCCGGCATCTATCTCCTGCGCGCCGCCAAATGGAAGGCTCTGCTGGAGAACCGGATCAACGTCTCCTTCGAAGATATCGAGGAACTGGCCTACGACGTGTTGAATCACCGCATCATCCTCAACTTCGACGCCGAGGCGCAAAACGTGGAGATCGGGAAGCTTCTGCAAACCGTGATGCAGGATATGGAGAAGAGGTACAAGCCGAGAGCATGATATCGATAGACATGGAATGCGAGGCCGTCAGCCGCCTGTTCTCCAAAAAGAGTATCCGGGCAAAATACCCCGTGTACGTGAAAAGCGAGAATCCGATCTTCAAGAAGAAGGGGACCTCCTACGACTTGAAGAATCTGAGGGAATATCAGCCTTTCGACGATCTTCGCCAGATCGACTGGAAACTCTACGGGCGAAGCGATCGCTTCTACATAAAAGAGTTCTTCGAAGAGGAAAATGAGCGTTTCTACCTGCTTGTCGACACCTCCGCTTCTCTAAACATCTTCGATCTGGATTACTACAGGACCTTCATCGCCTCGATCGCCTATATCTTCCTGAAGCTGCATTTCACGATCAACCTGGTCGCTTTCAACTATCGCGTGCTGGAAACCTGCATGAACGTGAAAGACCAGAAAAACATCTCCAGGGTTCTCGGTTTCCTCGATGGCCTCGACTTCTCAGAGCGAACCGATCTGGTTTCGGTGCTGAAAACCGTAGGCAGCCGCTACAAACCCGGTACGATCCTGCTGTTCTCAGACCTCTTCGACAGAAACCTGGATCCGGAAACCCTGTCCCTGTTCCGCAGGTCCTTCGTGCTTCATTTCTACACGGCCATCGAACGGCTCGATCTCCCCTATGCAGAAATCGAGATCGAGGACAGGGAGCTGCAGAAACGCCTTCTGCTGTCCCACAATCCATTGACCCACCGCCGCCTTCTGCGCCTGGAGCAGGAGTTCCTCGAGCGCTTCGAAAGACGAATCAGGAACTATCACTACTACAGGATAGAAGGCACGGCGCAGCGGGTGCCCTTTTACTGGCGGGTGCTGGAGTCCCTCTATGTTTAGCTTCTTCAGCTACCTGTTCTTTCTTCTGATTCCCCTCGCCCTTATCCTGATCGTCCGCCTGAAACGCCGTCAGCGGGTCGTGTATTCCCACACCTTTCTTCGATCCTTCGAGGATGAGAGGCTTCTGGACTACCTGCTTCGCACCTTCAGGATCTACTACGACGTTCTCTTCGATCTGATCATGGCCGTAATCCTGGCTCTGTTTTTTTCCCAGATCGTACGCTTCACGCCTCAGCCTACGGCGATATGCATAGACGGCTCATACTCGATGATCCGCGCAGACGGACAAACCGCCCTCGAGCGGGCGGTTTCGTGGGCGCTCGAGGAAGATGGCGGCAGGGAAAGGCGGCGTCTGTTTCTCCTGGCCTGGGATCGGCAGCGCGGAAAGACAAGGGTTTTCCGGCTCAGGGAACCGAAAATTCCCCCGGAAACGGATCAGGCTGCTCGAGCTGGAATCATCAGATCGTACAGCGATCGTCTGCGACAAGGACACGACTTTTTCAACATAGACATCTGCGCTGTCCAGGAGCTTTTCGACAGAGGTTACCGGAAAGTCGTATTCGTAACCGATCGGCTCACTGCGGGAAACACGAACCTGGAGGTTGTTCAGGTCGGCAATGATGAAAGCCCCTTCTTCTATCCGGCGTCGGTTCACTACGACTTCTCCTCCGCCGGCTTCCAGATTTTGCTGTACAGATCCGACTACCAGAGGCAGATCGCCGTACTGCGCTACGATGGGAAGCTCGGCAACTACAGGGCTATCCCGGCTTCGGAACAACGCCTCCCGGGAAGTGACCTCAATATGATCGAGATAGAGCAGGAGGGGCTGTACAGGATTCTGGGACCGGGATTGGACTACATCTTCAACTTGAAAATTCCTCGGCACACGGTTGAAACTTCAGGTGCCTACTCCCGGCTGCTAACCGATGTGCTGCCTCAGCTGGAAAGCGGAGAGTCGCAGATCCTGATCGCCGATCTGGCCTACACGGGAGAAGGGGAAAGAGAGCTGGCCGGGCGGATCCGTGCCCTGGGCAGACATCAGCACAGATATGTCACGTTGATCCCTGACAGTACGACTGCTGCAAGGGCCTTGATTTACCCTTTGGAGCTGTCATTCTCGCAGCCCGCCTACGCCGAACTGCCCTCGAAGTTCGAAGCAGCGGTGAACCGGACTGGCGGGTCCACCCGTCTTTTCTTCCAGGACCCGCAGCACAGCCGAGACGGTCAGACTCCCCTGGTATATCTGAGCTACCTGGAAGCCGACCACCCGCGGGAGTTTTCCCACAACGGAGATCTGACGGAGCGGGGCTGGAGGATCTCGGAACCGCATTCCGGCATTACTTCCCTGGTCTACGGCCGGCAAGACGAGCTTCGTCCGCTCAACTTGGCCGCTCGGGAGTTCTTTCCCGTTTCCCCGCAAACCGACCTGATGTTCGAGCGCCGCCGGGTCAATCACCTGCCCTACTTCCTGATTCTGCTGGTCCTCTATTTGACCAAAATATCCTTCCTGACGCGCTATCAGCGTCGCCGCTGAGTAAAGGAGCTGCCATGGTTTCCCTTCGCCCTATGCAGACTCAAGAATACCTCCGGTTCGAGGAATATGCGATCAGACTATACGCCGACGAATCGGCCGCAGCTGGACGGGTAAGCCGGGAAGAGTCCCTGAAATGGGCGGAGGAAGAAACCAGGAAGATCTTAGCCAAGGGCATCGAGACCTCCAACCACCTTTTCTATGTGGTAGAAGATGACAGCGCGG
>CAZPPB010000018.1:0-39921 GCA_964588355.1 uncultured Spirochaetaceae bacterium
ACGGCCCGCAACGCCCAGGCCTTCACCAGCCGCGGGCCTCTGTCCCTGAAGACCGAGGCGCTGAAGCTGGACCAGCAGCCGATCGACCCGGAGTGCTCCTGCAGCACCTGCCGTCGCTACTCCCGAGCGTATCTGCGCCATCTGTTCAAAACCAAAGAGATCCTGGCCGCTATGCTCACCACCCAGCATAATCTGGCCTTCATCCAGTCCCTGGTCGTGGCGATCCGGCGGTCCATCGCAGAGGGACAGTTCCGCCCGTTCAAGGAGCGCTATCTGGAACGCTACGGGCAGCGCGCCCGGGAACGTTCCAACGAGCCCCCGGTCGATCAAATCGGGCTGAACGGCGGCCTCTGATATGCCGAATATCAGACTGGATGAGGCCGAACAGCAAGTGATAGAACCACGAGCAGTCGATCGAACCCGCAGCAGCACCGCGGTGACGGTGCTGGTCATGGCCTGTACGCTTCTGTCCAGGCTGCTGGGATTCGTACGCATCGCAGTGATCGGTGCGCTGTTCGGAGCCTCCGGCGTAGCCGACGTGTGGAACGCCGTCTTCACGATTCCCAACAACCTGCGCAAACTCATGGCCGAGGGGGCTCTGTCCTCGGCGTTCATCCCCTCTCTGTCCGCCAGTCTGGTCGAGGACGCTTCTGGCCGGGAGGCTCGGCTGGTTACCAGAAAGGTTATCTCCCTGCAGCTGGTGATCCTCGTCCCCCTGGTTCTTCTCTGCGCCCTGTTCGCCCGGCGGGTAGTAGGGATCCTGCTGGCATTTCCCGATCCCCAAAAGATGCAGCTCTCTGTGAGTCTGTTCCGCTGGGTCTTCGCCTACCTGCTGTTCATCAGCCTCAGTGCCGTAATGATGGCCGTGCTCAATTCCCACGGCATCTTCGTGATCCCGGCTTTGTCGCCCGTGTTGTTCTCCGTATGCGTGATCACCGCCACCCTGCTGTTCTACAGCTGGCTCGGCATCTACTCGATGGTGATAGGGGTCATAAGCGGAGGAATCGCCCAGATCCTCTGCCAGCTGCCCCGCTTCTTGAAGCTGGGATACGATTTCAAGCCGGATTTCGCCTTCGGGCACGAACGTTTCAGAGGAGTGCTCAAGGCCTGGCTGCCCGTACTGTTATCGGCAGCCATCTTCGCGGTAACCCAGCAGGTCGCCGTGCTGCTGGCCAGCGGTTTGGAGGATGGAAGCACGTCCGCCTTGAGCTACGCTTTGGTGTTTTTCCAGCTGCCCTTCGGGATATTCTCCATATCCATAATAACGGTTCTTTTCCCCAGGATGAGCCGTCAGGCGGCCAGAGGAGACAATCGGGCCTTGAGCGAAACAGTCAGCTACGGACTGCGCTACATCATGGTGCTGCTGATTCCCGCGGCGGTGGTGTATGTCCTGCTGGGGGAACAGATCATCGCCGTGGCCCTGCAGAGGCGGGCCTTCACCGCCCTGGGTACCCTCCGTACCTCCCGGGTTCTGGCCGGCTACTCTCTGGGACTGTTCAGCCTGGGAGGATTCACCTTCCTGCAGCGCTTCTTCTACTCGAATCACGATTTTAAAAAGCCCCTGATCGCCGCCCTGGTGGTCAGCGTCTCCGATATCCTGCTCTCTCTGTGGCTGCGCCAAACCGCCTTGCGGGTCACCGGTTTGGCGGTCGCCAATTCGATTGCCTTCACCTGCGGCTTCATCCTGCTGCTGATCTGGACCCGGAGGGCGTTGGGCCGCTTGAGTACGGGGGCGATCTTTCGCACAGCAGGCAGGATGGTTGCCTCTCTGCCGCCGTTTATCGGCTTCATCCTGCTGTACAACCGACTGACCCGATCCGTCTGGGTGCCGGGCAGTTCCCTGGGCAACCTGTTTCTGCTGCTGGCTGAAGCGTTGGCAGCAGCCGCGATTCTGCTGGGCATGTACAGACTGCTGGGGGTGGAGGTCATCAAAGAGCTCATGACAAGAAGGAAAAGGAAATGAAAACCCTTAGGATCCTGATCCTGGCGGTATCCCTGACCGCTTTGATCCCGCCGGCCGGCTGGTGCCAGGAGGACCGTCCGATCATCGAGCAGTGGCGGGATGTGCTGCGCTACGGCATCGACTCGGAGGTGCTCAAGGCCATCAAGAGCATCGCAGACAGCGAAGAACAGTCCCTGAACGACGAGTTGACCGTGCTGTTCGCCGAATCCCTCAACTTCGAGGTCCGCAAGGCTGTGCTGGACTACTTCTCAGCCCAGAAGATCCGGGATGCCGAGGCTGCGGCCACCGCCGTGCTGTCGGAAGAACAGCTGCAGGACAGCCGGGTGATCGTGGCCTGTATCCGCTATTTGTCGGCCATCGATTCTCCGGGGCTGGAGAACAGGCTGCTGGACTATGTGGATCACAGGGAGGATCAGATCGCGGAGACCGCCATCACCGGACTGGGGGAGGTGGGCGGAGAGGCTGCGGGACAGATGCTGGTCCTACGGCTCGAGGATCCGGACTATCCGGCGGAACAGAAACCGGAGATTATCCTGGCTCTAGGCAAAATGAAGTATGCCGGAGCGGTGGACGCCCTGATCGCGATCGCGGACAACACGGATGAGGAGCGCATCTGGCGGATGTACGCGGCAGCATCCCTCGGGGAGATCGGGCAGCCCAGGGCCATTCCCCATCTGCGGGCGCTGTTGAGCGAATCGGACAGTCTGATCAAGGCCTACGCCGCCTCCTCACTGGCCAACTTCGACATGGGCGAGGTGGAGGGCCTGCTGCAGCAGGCCTTGAGGGATTCCAATGTCCGGGTCCGGGTTGCTGCGGCCAAGGGTTTGGCCAATGCACAGGCCCGCAGCAGCGTGGACATCCTGATCTACAAGGCAAAGAAAGATCCTGAGCGCCAGGTTCGCCTGCAGGCCATCGAAGCTCTGGGCGTCATCGGCACGCCCCAGGCCTTCGGCTACTTGCAGGATCTGTACCGCGACAAGATCGCCCTCCCCGCATACCGGGAGGCGGCCTTCACCGCCCTCTGTGAGAACGCCCTGCAGGACAACCTGGAAGTTTTTCGGGAGGTAGTCGAGCAGGAGTGGGGCAGCAAGGATCAAAAGGTCGTGGAGTTCACGGCCCGAAAGCTCTCCTCAACTGAAGCCCCGGGGCTCAAGTGGCTCTACGACCGCTTCCTGGACAGTCCGAATGTCTTCGTACGCATCTACGGTCTGAGAGGCATCGGCAGAAACGGCCTGCGGACTCTGCGGGAAAAGGTAGAGAAGATTTCCACGGATGATCCCTATCCCGCCGCCCGCCAGACGGCCCTCTCGGTTCTTGAGGGACTGTGAGCGGCCGTTTCTCAGGACGGGGTGCGTTGAACGGGTCTTTGATCGCCTTCTCCCAGAGAGAACTCTATACCGGGCCGCTGTGCCACTGGGTCGAGCTTGACAGGAAGTGATGTACTATTTCTTTTCCGGTGGATGCTTCAGGGGGACATCTCCAATGTGATACTTGGGGACCGAACGCATCAGGCGGTTGAGCTGCTCCAGGGGTGATACGTACTCGTGGAAGTGAAAGGTGATTTCCCGCCCGCGGGAGGAAACCGCCCGGATCGGCTTGTCCAGGCAGTCGGAAAGGGGTTTGGTCGGATCTGGGAAGTGCTCGGCTTTCCTGGGGATGAAGCTGTACTTCTTGCCGTCGTAGCGGACATCCCCGATTCTTTTGGGCATCGGGATGTAGAAGATCAGGAAGGTGGAACCGTCGCCGCCCACACTGCGCCTGGAACCTGGCGGCACGGGGTGGATGTTGCGGGTGCCGATGTTGGGGTTCTGTGAATCCACCTTCATGATCAGGGGACGGACGCTTTTCCTGCGTCTGCGCGTTTCGGCGACCCCGGCGAACAGACGGTCGAAGGCGGCATTCTGCATGT
This sequence comes from uncultured Spirochaetaceae bacterium, assembly GCA_964588355.1. Classification (GTDB taxonomy): domain Bacteria; phylum Spirochaetota; class Spirochaetia; order SZUA-6; family DRHE01; genus JAFGQJ01. Next base: position 3,873 of record CAZPPB010000018.1, read on the forward strand.
AGTGGCGAATCACGAAGACCAGGAGAAGGATCACCCCGATCAGGATCAGGGCACCCAGTGCGTACAGCAGGTAGGACAACGGCAGACGGGCCCCGCTGCGCCCGACAAGCGGCACGTACTCGAAGGAGAGCTCCCCCTCCAGGGGTGAGATCCGTACCTGCGGTTCGGCGAACTCCAGGGTCACAACCAGGGTTTGAACCCCCGGCTCGACACCCGAGGGCAGGCGCAGATAGGCAACCAGCTCCGATTTCTGTTTTGCAGGGACCGTGACCGAGGCCTGGCGCCTCAGCAGGTCGCCTCGAGCGCTGTCCATGCCTGTGAGGGTATACCGCTGGGATTGCCCGGAGTTGTTCTGCACCCCGAAGGGCACACTAAAGCGGCGTCGGACACGTCCGAGGGAATCGGGAAAACTCAAGGTGGAAAAGCCGGTGAGCTGGTCGGTAAGGTTTTCCTTTTCAACTTCTTCGTAGGTCAGAACATCGCTCTCCAGCTGATCTGAAAGCTCTTCCAGGACATCAATCCCGGATCCGGCCCGCTCGGAGGGTTGGCCGGACGCCTCTTCTCCAGCCGCGCCTGGCTCTCCGGGTGTCTCTTCACCGACCGCCCCTTGCTCTCCGGGCATGCGCAGGATATGGACATCCCAACCCTGGCGTTTAATCTTTTCACTCGATTCGAGCAGACGCGCTATCACCTCTGACTCATCGACCTGGTTGGGACTGTCCGGCGGCGGATCGTGGATCCCATCGGTGAGCAGCAGGATCAGTTTGCTGTTCTGCTGATCGATCGCCCCGGTGTACTCGTAGAGGAAATCAATCGCCGCGATAAGATCGGTGTACTGCCCCAGGGGTTTCAAGAGCAGGATCCTGTCGATCACCGCGGCAATATCGGAACGATCCTCGATCTCCAGCCGGATCTCCTCCTCGGGAGAATCGGCAAAGCTCAGCAGGTGAAAAGAGTCACCGGTATGGAGCCTGTTTTCCAGCAGGTCCAGCAGAAGGTAGTTCACCACGTCGTCGAACACGGGGAACATGCTTTCCGATGTATCCACCATGACTATAACGTCGATGCCTGCAGACCAAGCTGCGGTGGTGATAACCAGCAGGGCAATAGTCAGTATCAGTGCTTTCAGTTTCATGATCTAGTCACCGGACAGCGCGACGACTTCAATTCCCTCAACCTGGTACTTGAAGTTTTGATCGCTGATCTTGAAGCTCAACCGATCCCCGGTCTTGTGATTCATCAGCTCGGCGCCGAGGGGTGAACGATAGGAGATGATATTCTTTGCCGGGTTGGACTCCCAGGGTCCAAGGATCGTGTACTCCTCTTCAGAATCCTCGAGGAGGTTCTTCAGCTTCACTTTGGTGCCGAAAGATATCTCATCTGCGGAGACCTCGGATTCGTCGAAGATCTGAGCTTTTTGAAGTTCGTCCTGGATCTTGGCAGCCGAGGATTTGAGCAGTTCCTGCCGCTCCAGGGCGGCCTTGTACTCTGCGTTTTCCCGAAGGTCCCCCTTATCCATGGCTACTCCGATCTCTGTGGAGTTATGGGGAATCTGATTTTCGATGATATCCCGCAGCTCATTCTGCTTGCGGGCGAAGCTGCGTCGGGTTGTCATCAGACCCATGCTGACGGTCTCCTTTTCCTGATCACCGAAAAACTCGTATTTCGGAAAGTTGCTCTTGATATGCTGTTTCAAGCTGATGCGAATCGAAGGGTCTAGCTCTTTCACATCGTCTACAAGAGTATACAGTCTGGTAATGGACTCTTCTCCGCTTTCCAGGATGTGGTTCAGGAGGTGCTTTTCTTTGAACAGATAATCCTGGATCTGTTTGTTGATCTTCCGGTTGAAGCTCACATCCCGTTTGTTGTTGATCTCCCGGAAGGTAATGTCCAACAGATGGATCATTCCGATCAGCAGCTTCTCCTGGCTGATCTCCATCCTGGCGAACCAGGGTTCCTGCATGAGGTTGCGGGCCAGCCACACGAAGGCCTCTCGGTACTCCTTGAAGTGGCCGAGAACCTGGTCGGTCAGGGTCTTCAAAGTATCCCATTCCTTGTCCCGAACCAGTTCATCGACGATGAACTTGCTCTGATAGGTGAGGAACAACCGTGCGTAGACCTTGGGCCAGTCGGGATAGTTTTGATGCAGCTGAATGAGAAAGGTTTTCTTGAGCTCCGGATCGTCGATTTTCGCGAACAGCTCTTCTATGTTCTCGACATCCTGGATCAAATCGGCAAATGTGGACTCCAGACCGGGGTTCAAGTGGGGGTATACGGTGGCAAGCTGCTGAACCAGCATGAAGCTGGATAGAACCAGCTCATTTACACCGCCGGAGGATTTCAGGAAAGCGGTGAAATAGGAGAACATTTCGGCGAAGTAATCGGAATCCGGTTCGGCGTGCTCCAGGAAATCCCTCAAGGTCTGGACCCTGTCGAAGAACGATTTCTGGGCTTTGAATTTGTTGAAGGTCTTTTCTTCGAAGGAGATCGGTTTGTCCCTCACGGTGTAGCGATCCAGCTTCTCGGGAACGTTCCCGAATATCGGATCGGTCTTGAGGATCTTCCGGGCCTCGGTGCTCCATTTCGACCACTCTCCGGGACTTAGCACTGCAGGAACCAGCTGCTCCTTGATCATCTTCATATCCGCGGCATTGTCAAAACTGCGGATGACGGTTTTCAAAGCCCAAACTGGATCTTCTTTTACCGCAGCTTTCAGCTCTTCTTTAGACTTGGTGTGGATCAGCACCCAGATATGCTCGGGGCTCAGTACCTTGAGCGCGCTCACGGCCATCTTCAGGCTCATCTTGTGGGCCGGTTTCGAGGCGAAATCTATCACGATCACATCGTTCTTGATGTCTTCGATCTCACCGATCTTCCAACTGGCGTGGTACACGTAATTGCCCATGTCGAAGGAGATATGCTTTTCGAAATCCGCAATTGCATCATGAACGTTGCGCCAGCTCTGGCTGAGATTCGAGATCCGCAGGTACTCGTCCAGCTGGCTGTGGTCTTTGTACTTCTGCCGAAAGCATTCTACAATTTCTTTGCGGGCGTCCGAGTTTTTTGGTTCGTAGGAGAGGATCCGTTTGAGCAGCTCAATTGCGGTATCCCAGTCCTCTTTCTCCTTGTAGTGAGGAATCAGGAAGGTCAACAGCTGGGCCGCCCTGTCCCCGCTCAAAACCTTGACGATCTTTCGCTCCACGGAGAAGAAGAACTCTACATCCTCCGGGGCATATTCGATGATCTTCTCCCAGACCTCCCGTACATTCGAAAACATCTTCTTGTTGATGAAGCGGTGCAGGGCTTTCTTCCAAAACTCGACGGCGGTTTCCAGCGCTCCCTCTTCCTCTTTTTTATCCGCCAGGAGTTTTACGATCTCCGCCTCTTCGTAGTCGACCTTGATATACCGCTCCCAGATCAGATACTTCTTGTCCTGTTCGTTCTTGTTCTCATACACGTCGGCCAGGGTTTTAAGGGCGAATTTGTTTTCACCGTATTCGAGAATCCTGTTGCACAGATACTCGACGATGTTCCACTTGTGATTATCCATGAAGATGTTGCTCAGAACGATCAGATTCGAATCATCGACCAGCTGTTTGCTTAGGGAGATAACGCCGGAGATATACAGTCCGACGATGCTGTTACGGGTGTGTTTGAGGTGCTCCTCACAGATATCGAGCACCTCGTCTTCCGCACTCTGTTCCTTAGTCATCGTAACAATTTCATCGAGCTCGGAGAAATTGCTTATCGAATAGCTATTCAGCGTTGCTCGGGTCCATTTTTCCTCGTTCAGTAGTTCCGTTACCCGTTTCACTAATACTTCAGACAAGATATAGCTCCTTACATTACGTAACGTATTCGTTGTAGATCTCGGGATCTAGTTCTTTGATCTTCGCCAATACCTCTTCGATCTTCTTTCGATCCTCCCCGCTGTTCAGGTAGTGATCGACAAGCCAGAAGTAGTGATTGATCAGCCGTGGTGCCAGCCGACTGCCGCGCTGGCCGCCGATCTCTCTCTCCAACTGGTAGATGGCCTGTTTCAGTTTGCCGAGCTCCAGAGGCCTGAGCTCCCGCTTGACGTTGAACAGGCCGAATATGGTGCCGTACACGGGAATCCACTCCTGCAGATCCGTCCCCAGCTCGGCGAACCTGCCTTTCAACTTCTCCGCCAGACGCAGAATCATCGGGGATTCCAGGTAGGCGAGCTCGACGGCCTGGGAATTCAGGAAAAAAGCCTCCCTGAAGAAAACTTTGGCCGCCCGGTCCTCATTGACCAGAGAGTAGCTGTCCGCCAATTCAGCCAGAATAGCCGCATCCTCCCGCCGGTGCTGGCTGGCCAGTTCGAGGAAACGGATCGCACTCTCATAGTTGCCCTGGCACTTGTGGCATCTTCCTATTCGAAACAGAATCTCCGGATCGCTTAGATCGGATTCGTTGTAAAGGGTCAGATAATAGGCCAGCGCGCTGCCGAAGATGTAGTACTTGATGTTGAACAGGCAGCGCTCGGACAAACGCTCCATGCGGGAAACGAATCCGCTGAACACCTTCCACTGTCCGAGATAGTACTCTCCCTTTTCATAAGCTCCCGATATCGTCGCCAGACGATCTTCCCGCTCTAACCAGAAATTCGCGCATTTCAGCGCATTCGTCACGTCCGTGGATTCGAAATCGATTTCCAGCGCCTTCTCCAGCAGGGTGCTGGCCTCCTTGAACTGGCCCTCCTTGAAATTGAGGTAGACCTTGTTCAGGATCTGAATGATCTCGTTTTCTTTGAACGTTAGTTGTTTTTCTGCCATAGAGTTGCGCGGTACAACCTACTCTGCTAATTATAGCAAGATGAAGAGTTTAGTCAATCTTCAAGACAGCCTTCGGCGGAGTGCCGGGGTTACGGCAATCCGGGGTACGGCCGGCCAGGCGCCGTTGATTGCGCTACCCACACCGTTTGCAACAAATGGAATCTTTCTGCTATGATCGTTCCATGAAAGAATCGAGAGCCACACTCGTCGCACCTTCGATCCTGTCCGCGGATTTCGGACATCTGGCGGATGAGGTGAGGCGGATAGAGGAGGGCGGGGGAGACTGGGTTCACATGGATATCATGGACGGGGTCTTCGTGCCCAACATCACCTTCGGTCCGGCCATGGTCTCGTCTTTGCGGCGCCACAGCCGACTGCCCTTCGACACCCACCTGATGATCGTTCAACCGGAGAAGTATATCTCGATCTTCGCAGATGCGGGTTCGGATATCATCACGGTCCACTACGAAGCCTCGGTCCACGTGCACAGATTACTGGACCAGATACGAAAAATCGGGAAAAAAGCCGGGATCTCAATCGTGCCCTCGACCCCGGCGGCTGTGCTGGCGGAGATCCTGCCCGAGCTCGATTTGATTCTGGTGATGACGGTGAACCCCGGTTTCGGCGGGCAGCAGCTGATACCCCAAACCCTGAACAAGGTCAGCCAGTTGGCCGAGATGCGAAGCAGCGGCGGCCACGGGTACCTGATCGAAGTGGACGGCGGGATCAATCGAGAAACCTGCAGGATGGCCGTAGAGGCGGGAGCCGATGTGCTGGTAGCCGGTTCGGCCGTTTTCGATTCGGACAATATCGCAAAAGAAATTAATGCCCTGAAATGCCGATGAACAATAATAGATACAGTTTCCTTTTTCAGTAGTCGAAAAAGAAGAGAGGAACAATGCTTCGCAGAACCATACCGATAATCCTGCTTGTTCTTGCGCCGGCTCTCCTCTTTGCCCAGGTCACCACCGAAGCCGATCAGTTGAGGGAGGGCCTGCTGCAGTTCAAGCAGGAACGATACCAGGATGCAATCCGTACCTTTCGGACTCTGATCTTCAGCGCCCAGGAAGAACAGCAAAACGCCGGGGATGCCTACTACTGGATATCCAGAGCCTACCTGGCCATCGGCAACTACGAGGAAGCGGCCAGAAACCTCGAATACTTCCTGGCCAATTTTCCCTCCCATCCCTACAGCTCCGATGCCCTGTATCAGAAGGGGAGGCTGCTGTACCTACAGGGTGACCCGGAGAACGGAATCCAGGTCCTGGAGCGGTTTTTGAGTGAGTACCCCGACTCCGAGTACGCCGGCAGCGCCTATTTCTGGCTGGGGGAGTGCCTGTTTGCCCTTGGACGGTTGGAAGAGGCCGCCCGGGTATTCAACCTGGTAATCCTGGAGTACCCCAAGAGCGTAAAGCTGGAGGCTTCCCGCTACCGCCTGTCCCTGATCGAGTTCAAGAAACGGGAAAACGAGCTGCTCGAGCTCCTGCGGTGGAGTCACGAAGAAGCTTTGAAATCCGTTGAGGAGTTCAGACGGCGCGAGAAAGCCTACGAACAGGCGATCGCTGCGTATCAGAGGAGGCTGTCCTCTCCTGACGCATCTGAGGCGGCCGCGCAGAGCTCTGCTGCGGATGCTGAAACCCAAGCCGCTTTGGAACAACTGCGCAGTGAGAATGAGGCGCTGAACAGGAGCATCGAAAACCTCAAAACCCAGCTGGCCGCTGCATCCGAAGGGAAAACTGAACAGATCACCGCAGAGCTTCAGCGGCGACTCGACGCTGTCGAAAACCGGGAGAAGGCTCTTCAGATGAAAGAGGACGCCCTGGCCGTGAAGGAATCGCTGCTGCAGAGATTGATCGAAGAGTCGGAAGAGGCACGATGAACGTTTGGAGAAAAAGCTCTATCCTGGCGGTGGCGCTGCTGGCTGCGGCTCTGGTTCCACTGTCCGCTGTCGAGATCGATTCGGGCAGAGTGCGTTTGATCCTGCACGAGGGGCTCGGCCGCTTTTCCCTGTACGCCCGTGAAAGCGCCGCTTCAACCAACTATGTCCCCCTGTTTGTGGATCAGGATCCCAGAACCTCCGGAATTTCCCTGGTGGTCAACGAGAAGATCTATAAACTCGGCGAAAGCTCGGAGTTTGCAGAAACCGCTGAAATTTCTGCGGGGGGGTCGCTGGGCAGCTTCCGATGGTCTTCGAGAATCCTCGAGGTGGTGCAGGAGTTCACTCCGGTCCGCTCTTCGACATCGGGGCAAACCGAAGGTGTGCGCATGTCGATCCGCATCAGCAACCGCTCCCGCAATCGGCTATCCGTGGGTCTGAAACTATGCCTGGATACCTACCTGGGAGAGGACAATCTTTCCCACTTCAGTTCGGACCGCCACCAGGAGATCCGCAACGAGCTGTCCGTTGCCGGCTCCGATATGATTCGCTACTGGGTGTCCCCGTCGGCACGCTCGCCGCAAGATCTCGGTCTGGTATGCATGACCAGCGGATCCGACATCACACCGCCGGACAAGATCGTCTTCGCCAACTGGAAAAGACTCAACGACGCTTCCTGGGACTACCAGACCTCGAGCAGCAGGAACTTCAACCTGATGCCCTACTCGATAAACGATTCGGCGGTCTGCATGTACTACGATCCGGTGGATCTTCCCGCGTTGGGAAGCCGGGAGATCGTCCTGGTACTGGCCAACGTCACTCTGGGTGAATACGGCGGCCAGGAACAGACCGTAGAGGTCCCGACCCCAGGGGTCGAGCAGCCCCCGGTCGCCCCGGCGGGCAGCCTGCAGGAACTTCGCGACCGCCTGAGCGCGGAGAGCGCCTCGGCAAAGCTGAATATGGATGATCTTGACAACTTCATCGATATCATCGACGCGCGTCTTCGATCGGGTGAGGAGATCAGCGACCAGGAGCTTCGGTTGATGGAGGAAATCCTTTCTGCTATAAAAGATAAAGCAGAGAGGTATTCCGGCGGGCGTTAGGGCGGGTATGGTCCGCGAATACCGCAACAACCAGAATGCCGAAAAGCGTACTAACACGGGCTCGTCAACTCTTCCGGCGTAGAAGATTTTCCCAGGTAATCCGTCTACTCGAAAGCCAGGTATTCCGCTATCGAAACAACGCCGAGTTCTACGCACTGCTCGGTTCGGCCTGTCTGCACACCGGGGATTTCGGCGGGGCGGAGTCATATCTGCGGAGGGCCGAGCAGCTCAACCAGGATGACATCACCACCCAGCTCGGCCTGGGGGCGATCGCCTTCAAGCGCGGTCAGGCCGAAGAGGCGCTGAAAAACTGGTTGAAGGTGATCGATCTGGATCCGGGGAACCGAAAAGCCAAGAACGCTCTCAGTGCCCTGCGCAAGGACGCCAACTGGGAAGGAGAGGTCGTCAACACCGGGGCGGTCAAAGTCAAGAACCTGCTGCCCGCCGTACCGTTGTCTCCGTGGGCCTGGGTTGCCCCGCTGCTGCTGCTGTGCCTGGCTGCGGTACTTGCTGCGGGCTACTTGTTCGTATTGCCCCGGATCGCCCCCCGAAGGGACCCCCGGCCCGGGGTCGAACAGATCGTACTGTCTTCAGGGCAGCCCCTGATCGCTGAGAGCTCGCAGCAGCAAAGCGCCCTGACATTGAACGAGGATCAGATAGAGGAGATTTTCGCGACGATCAAAGAGCATCTGCTGGACTACAGGGACAATCTTGCGGTTCGGGAAATCAACAGATTGCTGAGCTCGAACGCTTCGGTCTACGTCAAAGAGAAAGCCAGCTTGATGAAGACCTTCGTTCAGGACCCGGATTTTTCGATCGTAAAAGACCCCTTTTCCTATCTGGAGGTGCGCTCCGACCCGGCTCTCTATGCCGACTGCTACGTCGTATGGAGAGGGAAGGTCGCCAACGTGCAGATCGGGGAAGACCGGATCACTTTCGACCTGCTGGTCGGCTATGAGGATGAAAAGGAGCTGCTGGGGCTGGTTCCCGTTTCTCTGGATTTTGCAGCAGCCATCGAGAACGGGGAGGGGATCGAGGTATTGGGCAAGGTGCGTGTAGAAGAACAGCAGATCCGACTTCAGGTAATCTCCCTGCACAGGCTGTACAGATAGGGATGAGAGCCGTTGTCCAGCGGGTAGCGGATGCCCGGGTAAGCGTGAACGGCCGGGTCTGCGGCCGTATCGAAGAGGGGCTGCTGGTCTATCTGGGGGTGGCCGCGGAGGATGAACAGCGGGATCTGATCTACACCGCTGAAAAAGTCGTGAACCTGAGGATTTTTTCCGACGTCAGCGGCAAGATGAATCTTTCGGTCCGTGATACCGGGGGAGCAGTCCTGGTGGTGTCGCAGTTCACCCTCTACGGTGACGCCCGCCAGGGGCGGCGACCCTCATACACCGCGGCGGCGGAACCGGAAAAAGCCCGCCGGTTCTACGAAAACTTCGCCGAACAGATACGCAGTCGGGGCCTGCACGTGGAAACGGGGCAGTTTGCCGCCCGGATGGATGTGCGCTATACCAATGCAGGGCCGGTTACGATTCTCATAGATTCGAAGAAACTGTTTTAAGTGCTCGATCTGCCGCCACAACGGGCAACTACTCGACCGACAGGAGGGAACGGGATACGGTGCGGGCCGCCTCAGCCACCTCCAGATGCCGGCTGCGCTCGAGAATCAGAAGTACGATATCGGCGAACTCCGGGTCGGCAATCCGGTCAACGGTTTCCAGGTAGGTCAGGGTCAACCCCGCCTGTTCGCCGTTCAGATTTCCCCGCTGCAGCGTCAACAGGTCCGCCAGTCGGCGCCCCTCCCGCATGAGAGCGCTGAGGCTCTCCGGGGGGTGCAGGAACCCGAGGAGGCGGATGACCTCACGTTTCAAGGAAAGTGAATACTGCGGCAGATTGGCGACCAGAAATTCGACCGCCTCCCGGTTGACCTGCAGCCTGTACTCCAAATCGGAGGCCTCCGCGTCCGGGGGAAACACAGAGGCCAGCAGAGCCCTGAGGATCAGCTCCCGCTCCCACTGCGGACGCGGGTCGATTGTTTCCCCCATGGCCAGGATGAGCTCCTGGATTGCAGCGTCCTCCCTCAGGCCGATCGCCTTCGCTATCTCCATAGCGGTGCTGAGATCGCCCTGGCGCATCATTTCCACGATAAGCGGGTTGTCCCCGCTGTCGGAGTAGCGGATCCAGGAAGCGGTTGCCTGGGCGGTTGCTTTCGTGGGCAGGAAGCAGATCAACGACAATGCAATGGCGGGAAAGACAGCTCGGCCTCTCATATCCTAACCATGAATATCGGAAGCCCGCGCATCCTCCTTGACCTTGGTAAAATCGAGGGTCTATACTGATTTTAATACCTGAAGCTGAAAGCGCCGGGATCAAATTGCCCGTTAACCTGTGATGACGGAGCGAAAATCCAAGCTTCGTCATTTGCGTTGGGTCACAAAGAGAGCCTCGAGCGAACAAGAATAGAAAAGGAAAGAATGCCCATGAGTAATCCCGCAGAACCCAGTAGCGACAAGTTGAAAGCCCTGGAAGCCGCCCGAATGCAGATCGAGAAGCAGTTCGGCAAGGGCTCGATTATGAAGCTAGGGGAAGACAGTGCCCGGGTCCAGGTCCCCACGATCTCCACGGGTTCGATTCTTCTCGACGCGGCTCTCGGGGTTGGGGGTTATCCCAGGGGACGTGTGGTGGAGATCTACGGCCCGGAGTCGTCCGGGAAAACGACCCTGGCCCTGCACGCCATCGCCGAAGCCCAAAAAGTGGGGGGAATAGCCGCCTTCATCGATGCGGAGCATGCCCTGGATCCCCAGTATGCCCGCGCCCTCGGTGTAAATACGGATGAACTGTGGGTCAGCCAGCCGGACAACGGAGAACAGGCCCTGGAGATCGTGGAGTCTCTGATCCGCTCCGGTGCGGTGGATATCATCGTGGTCGACTCGGTAGCCGCCCTCACCCCCAGAGCGGAAATCGAAGGGGATATGGGGGATTCCCATATGGGCCTCCAGGCCCGGCTGATGAGCCAGGCCCTCCGGAAACTGACCGCGATCATCAGCAAATCCAAGACCTGCCTGGTATTCATCAATCAGATCCGCATGAAGATCGGGGTCATGTTCGGAAATCCCGAGACGACAACGGGGGGCAACGCCCTGAAGTTCTACTCCTCTATCCGCCTGGAGGTGCGCAAGATCGAAACGATCAGTGAAGGCACGGAGAAGGCTATCGGGAACAAGGTGAGGGTGAAGGTCGTAAAGAACAAGGTAGCTCCGCCTTTCAAACGGGTGGAACTGGAGATCATCTTCGGCCTCGGCATCTCCGCCTCCGGGAGCCTTTTAGATGCGGCTGTGGCCAGTAATATCATCGCCAAGAGCGGCAGCTGGTACTCCTACGGGGAAGAACGCATAGGGCAGGGCCGGGAGAACGTAAAGGGTTTCCTGGAGAACAATCCCGACATGTACCAGCAGATCGAGAAGACTGTCCGCAATCTGCTGTTCCCCACTCAGGCTCCACAACCGGCCAAAGAGGAACAGACCCCGGCCCCCGAGAAGGCGGCCTCCCAGAAGACAGGATCGGACAGCTGAACCTTGACCGGAGAATCGGTATACCTCTCTCTGGGCAGCAATCTCGGTCAGCGGGAGCGCAACCTCATCACCGCTCGGCGGGAGCTCGGCACTTTTTTGGAGGAAATCCGCCGTTCCTCAGTCTATGAGACCCGTCCCATGTACGTGGTCCAGCAGCCGAAGTTCCTAAATATGGTGGTCGCCGGTTTCTGCACTCTTCAGCCGCCGGAGCTCCTGCAGCGGGTCCTGGCCCTGGAGCTGCAGATGGGCAGGGATCGTAACAAGGTCGAGCCCAAGGGTCCCAGGATCATTGACATCGATATCCTGCTGTTCGGCGGCCGGATCGTCAAACAAGAGAACCTGCGCATTCCCCACCCCCGATTGAGGGAACGACAGTTCGTGCTGATCCCCCTTCTGGAGCTGGAACCGGATTTGCGGGACCCGGAAAGCGGACGCCCTCTGGCGGAGAGCCTGCAGTCCCTTGAAGATCAGGGCGTTTACATCTTCAGAGCTTGAGCTTATACTCTTTTAGAAAATCGCAAGATTGATGGCAGACAATTCTTCCACAAATAAACACGAGTTCAAACTGGAAAGCTTCGAAGGTCCGCTGGACCTTCTGCTGTTCCTGATCAAGAAATCAGAGGTCAACATCTACGACATCCCTATCGCCATGATCACCGAGCAGTACCTCGATTATCTCAACTATGCCACCAAGATCGATCTGGAGAATATCACCGAGTTCTACCTGATGGCGGCCACGCTTCTGTACATCAAATCCCGGATGCTTCTGCCCGTTGAGTTCGCCTTTGCCGACGAGCTGGAGGATCCCAGAACAGAGCTGGTTGAAAAGCTGATCGAATACCAGAAGTATAGAAAGCTCAGCGAGCTGATAGAGGCAAAGGAGCAGGAAGCGGAATGGTCGCTGGAACGCAAGGCCGCCCAACCCATCCTGCCTTTCACGGATGAAGGTTTGTGGGAGCAGGTCACGGTCTGGGACCTGCTCAAGACCTTTTCCTCGATCCTCTCCTCATATCCCGGCGAGCGGGTTGTGGACATGTACGAAGAGGTGACCGTCAACGAAAAGATTACCCTGATCTACGAACTGCTCGATTCCACGCGAGAGTTCATGTTTACCGATCTGGTGATCAAGAAGAGCTCGATTATGGAGGTGATCTGCGCCTTTCTGGCCGTGCTGGAGCTGGTGAAATCGGCTGTGATCGTGGTTTTTCAGAACAAGGTGTTCGGAGATATACTCCTCAAGGGAAAGGAAGCACCATGAACGTCGAGCAATCAGCGGCATTTGTGGAGGCCGTGCTTTTTCTGGAGAGTGAGCCGGTGGATGCGGCGGTGCTCGGCCGTATCACCGGATTGAACCGTGCGCAGGTGCTCGACGCGATCGAGGAGCTGCGCCGCAGCTACGCCGCCGGTGCCCACGGGTTGGAAATCGCGGAACTGGGCGGTGGATATACGTTCGTAGTCAAACAGAAGTTGTGGGACCTGCTAAAACCCCGCTACGGCAAGCGTAGTGAGGCCAAGCTGTCCCGGGCCGCCCTGGAAACTCTGTCCATCATCGCCTACTCCCAACCGGTTACCCGTCAGGAGATCGAGAGCATCCGCGGCGTATCTGCCGACGGGATGATCAAGCTGCTGGCGAGCAATAACCTGATCAGAGAGGTCGGCAAGAAGCAGGCACCGGGCCGCCCGGTTCAGTTTGGAACAACGAAGGAGTTTCTCAAGGTTTTCCGCCTGGCCAGCATAGCAGACCTGCCTAAACTCGATGAACTGGACGCAGAGAAATTCGAGTGAGTGAACAGATCCGGCTCCAGGTGTACATGGCTCGCTGCGGCGTCGGCTCGAGAAGGGCCTGCGAAACCTACATCCGCGACGGCAGGGTAACGGTCAATGGTCTGACCGCCGTATTGGGCAGCAAGGTCGCGCCTTCGGATCGCGTGGCTCTGGATAACCGTCAGCTCCATCCAGAGACGGAGCAGGTCTACCTGGCAATCAACAAACCTGTCGGCTACCTCTGCTCCAACAGCGACAGCCGCGGCCGCCCTCTGGTGCTCGATCTGCTGCAGGAAATTCCTCAGCGCATCTTCCACGTGGGCAGGCTGGATTTCCGCTCCAGCGGCTTGATTTTCTATACGAACGACGGCAGCTTCGCTAAAACCGTATCTCATCCTTCATCCAGAATCGAAAAGGAGTACCAGGTCGAAACAAAGAACCCCTTTCCTGAGGAGATCCTGTCGAAGTACAAGCAGGGACTGACCATAGACGGAGATCGCTTTCGTCTGCGGGGGTACAAGTACAAAACACCGAGAAAGGTCGTTCTCACCCTTTCCGAGGGGAAAAATCGGGAAATCCGCCGGGTGTTCGAGCATTTCGGTCATTATCCGAGTAGAATCCACAGGATTCGCATCGGTTGCGTGAATGTAAGGGGGATCCCGGCGGGAGGATATCGACCCCTCAGCCGACAGGAAATCGCCTGGTTTTTCACTGCCGGCGTAGGAGCCGGCAAGAAGGCAGGCGCAGGGGCTGAGGAGGCAACACGATGATCGTGGCAATCGACGGCCCGGCTGGAAGCGGTAAGAGCACGATCGCCCTCAAAGCGGCGGCAGCCATAGGATTCGGCTATCTGGATTCGGGGATGCTGTATCGCGGGATTTCAAAGGCTGTTCTCGAATCGGGCAAGGATCCCGAGGATGCCGAGGGGGTGATCAAGATCGCCGCCGAGTGCCGCTTCCAGATGTTCGCGGACAAGCTTCTTATGAACGGGGAGCCGCTCGGCGGAATCCACACCGACCGCATCGACAGGTGGTCGGCTATCCATTCACGGATCATCGAGGTCCGCAAAATCGTAAACCGGGGGATCCGGGAAATCGCGGGCGAGCGGGATTTCATCGTGATGGGTCGGGACATCGGCACCGTGGTTTTTCCAGACGCGGCGCTCAAGATCTTTCTCGATGCTTCGATTCAGGCCAGGGCCGGGCGCAGGTACCGGCAGAATCGACAGGAAAGCAGCGGGCTGAGTGAGGAGCAGATTCGCAAGCGGATCGAACAGAGGGATACGATCGACAGGGAGAAACCCTTCGGAAAGCTCGAACAGGCGGCCGACGCCCTGTATATCGACACTTCGGACTTGACCATAGATAAAGTTTGTGACAAAGTAGTAAAAGAAATCCGCAAGTGTTCGAGACGATAAATCAATCGGGAGTACAGTACGGGCAATGACCTCAATAGAGTTTACAAACGGTGATGAATTCAACGAGCAGCGCCTGCGTGAAGAATACCTCCAATCCCTTGCCCAGGTGGCAGAAGGCCAGATGGTTCCCGGGCAAATCGTCGAAGTCGACAGCGAGTTCGTGTACGTGGATGTCGGTCTCAAGTCCGAAGGCAAGATCCCTATTGACGAGTTCGAGGAAGCCCCTGAGATCGGAGAAACCGTATATGTAATTCTACTCAACCGCGAGAGTCGCCGCGGGGAGGTGGTGGTATCCAAAAAGAAGGCCGACGAGAAACTTTTCTGGAAAAACCTCCGCATCGCCTTCGACCAGCATGAGGCGGTGCCGGGTACGATCGCCAGACGAATCAAGGGCGGTTTTGAGGTGGATCTGGGCAACGGCGTAACCGCCTTTTTACCGCTTTCCAAAACCGATGTTTTCCGCGTCACAGATACCACCGAGTACGTAGGGTTGAAATCCTCCTTCTTGCTGGAGCGTCTCTATCATCACAGCAAGGTCAACATCGTTGTCAACCGTAGAGAATGGCTGGAACAGGAGAACAGCCGAAGGCGGGATGAGTTTTTCCAAAATACGGCAATCGGCGACGAGGTGGAAGGCATCGTCAAGACCTTCACTTCCTTCGGCGCATTCGTCGATCTGGGAGGATTCGACGGACTTCTCCACATCAATGATATGAGCTGGGGGCATCTGAACTCACCCAAAGAGCTCATTTCTCTGGGTGACGAGATCCGTGTGAAGGTAATTCGCCTGGATCCCGAAGAGAGAAAGATCAATCTCAGCCTGAAACACTTTACCGAAGACCCCTGGACGCATTTCGAAGACCATTATCAGGTGGGGGACGTTGTCAAAGGCAAGGTCACCAAGCTGACGGATTTCGGTGCATTTATCGAGATCGAAGAGGGAATCGAAGGTCTGGCCCACATCTCGGAACTCTCCTGGGTTAAAAAAATCAGACATCCCAAGGAACTGCTTCAGGTAAATGATATCGTAGAGACGAAGATCCTCTCTTACGACATCCAACAGAGCAAGCTATCCCTGGGCCTGAAACAGGTGCTGCCTAATCCCTGGGATGATATCGACAACCGCTACCCCGTCGGCATGCGCTTGAAGCGGAAGGTCAAGAACATCACCAACTTCGGGGTATTCATAGAGGTAGAGGAAGGGATCGACGGTCTGCTGCACCTCGACGATATGTCCTGGACCAAGAGACCCAAACATCCATCTGCTCTGTACAACGAGGGCGACGAGATCGAGGTCATGGTCATCGATCTCGACAAGGAAAACCAGCGGATCAAACTAGGGGTCAAGCAGCTGACCGAGGACCCATGGCGGTCCCTGGCCAAAGCGTTTCCCAGGGGAAGCGTGATAGAAGGGGAAATCACCAGCATCACCGATTTCGGTTTCTTTGTGAAAGTACAGGGTGAGATTGAGGGTCTGGTGAACAAGTCGAACCTTTTCGATCCCGGCACCGAATCGATCGATGACGTTATACAGCGGTACAAAGTAGGGGATCCCGTCAAAGCCATGGTGACGGACATAAACGTGGACAAACAAAAACTCGCCCTGTCTATCCGGGAGTACACGAGACAGGTCCAGCAGGAAACCATGGTGCATTATATCCACGATGATTCCGAGGAGGAGAAAACAACCCTCGCCGATTTCATTAAAGATAAAAACAAGGACTGATCGCCGGCTGAAGTCCCTCAATGTTGAAATCTGAAATCGATCGCAACAAATTCGAAACGCTCATAGAGATAAATGCTCTGATCAATTCCGAGTACTCAGATGCAAAAGAGCTGCTCAGGACCATCATAGAATCAGCCACCCGGCTGATGGAGGCGGATGCCTCCTCCCTGCTTCTCGTCAATCCGGAAAACAACAAGCTTTACTTCGAGATCTCTCTGGGTACCAAAGGCCCGGAGGTGCAGCGATTCTCCCTGAACATGGGGGAGGGGATCGCCGGGTGGGTTGCGGCGAACAACCGGTCCCTGATCGTGAATGATGTGGAATCGGACAACCGCTTCTTCGCCGACATCAGCAAGAAGATCAATTTCCCGACAAAATCGATCCTGGCGGTTCCCATGCGGATAAAAGAGCGCTGTGTCGGTGTAATAGAGATCATCAATAAGCTGGACGGGGGCAATTTCAGCGAAGAAGATCTCGAATGGCTCGAGATCTTCGCCACCCAGGCGGCGATCGCCCTGCAAAACTCCCGCTCCCTGCAGAAAGTTAAGGAGGAGATAACCCTGCTGCAGGATGAGCTGCAGACCGACAAGGGATACCATACCTTCATCGGAGAAAGCAAAGCCATACGGGACAAGCTGGAAATCGCCCTTCGAGCCGCCAAGACCGATTCCTCTGTACTGCTGCTGGGGGAAAGCGGGGTTGGGAAGGAACTGTTTGCCGAGCAGATCCATCTACGCAGCCCGCGGAGCAACAACCCCCTGATCAGGGTGAACTGTGCGGCTCTGCCGGAAAACCTCCTGGAGAGCGAATTGTTCGGGCACGTCAAAGGGGCGTTCACCGGCGCCAGCAGCGACCGACGGGGCAGGTTCGAGCTGGCCGACGGAGGCACGATCTTTCTCGACGAAATCGGAGATCTGCCCTTGAATCTGCAGGTCAAACTGCTCAGGGTGATCCAGCACAGGGTTTTCGAGCGGGTCGGCGGAGCCGAACCGCTCAAGGTCGATGTGCGCATAATCGCAGCCACCAACAAAGACATCGAAGCGGAGGTCGGCAGCGGGAGATTCAGAGCGGACCTTTACTACCGCCTGAACGTCCTGCCCATCTATATACCGCCGCTGCGGGAGCGCAGAGACGATATTCCGATCCTGGCGGATTTCTTCCTGAAGCGCTTCAACAGGGAGATCAAGAAGCAGATCAACGGTTTTGCCCCAGAGGCAATGGAGGTGCTGCTCTCGTATTCCTGGCCCGGGAACGTGCGGGAGCTGGAAAACGCTGTGGAGCGGGCCGTAGTGGTCACCCAGAGCGACAAGATTACGCCGGATCTGTTGGTGCTGGATAAAATTTCGGATCGTGCCGAGGATGCTTACAACGGCAGGTCATTGAAGCAGGCCGTAAATATCTTTAAGAAACATTATATTCGACAAACTCTCGATATTAATCGGTGGAACCAGACAAAGACTGCGGAATTGCTGGAAATCCAGCGAACCTACCTGTCTCGATTGATCAAGGAGTTGAATATCAATCGCTAGGGCGGGGGGATCGCCGTTCTTTCCGCTGCGGGAGTCACCGGTTTACCGCCGATGAGAAGGAGACGCCTATGTTGAGCTCGGAAAATGCAAGATCACCGCGAAGTGCCGAGGCGAAACCACGCTTCGTTGATCAATTATCCGTTTTTCTGCACAAGTATCGCATCGTTCTGCTCGTCATTCTGATAGTTCTGGTTGTTTTCGTAGTCGTGTACTTCGGATGGACCGAGTGGCACAAGCGAACCCGCGAAAAATCGACGCTGATGGCCGAAAGGGCTCAAAACCTCTATGAGCAATGGTCGGAGGCAAGCGACGACGGCTCCCGGGAGTCGCTCCAGCAGGAATTGGAGCAGCTGATCGAGCAGATCCTGAAGCGCTATCCCAGACAGTACGCGGCCCAGAGAGCCGGCTTCATCGGTGCGAATCTGGCCTTCGAAAACGAACAGTGGCAGGAAGCCGCGGATGAATACAGGGGTGTGGCAGAATCCTTTCCCAAATCCTATTTGGCTCCCTTGAGCCTTTTCAACGCCGCGGTTGCCTACGAGCAGGCAGGTGACCTGGATCAGGGGATCACGGCCTACCGGGAACTGTCGGAGAGGTACCCGGAGAGCTTTTTGCTGCCCCACGCAATGTTTGCAATGGGCCGCCTGTATGAAGCCAGTGAAGACTTCCAGAGCGCCTTCGAAGTGTACGATCGTCTGGAGGACGAGTTTCCGCAGAGCAATTGGACAAAGATGGGGCGAAATCGTATAATCGCTCTCAGAGTCGAGGGCAGGATAATCGAGTAGGCGGGAGGTCTTCCGTGGCAAAGAAAAGCTCCAGTTTTTTCGAGACCAAAAACTTCGGTCTGCTCATAGGCCTGCTGGTATTTGTCGTGCTCCTCCTCATCTCCACTCAAACAGTTCTCATCTCGAACCTGGAGCTTAAAATTCTGGATTTCAACTTCCGTTTGAAGCAAAATGTCCTCCGGGAACAGAGTATGGTGGGCGCGACCGTGGAACAGCGAAATCCTAAAATATCTCAAGATATCCTCATCATCGGGATCGACGACAGGAGCCTGGATACCTTTGGGCGCTGGCCCTTTCCCCGCTACACCGAGGCGAACCTGGTCAACACCTTTACCCGGATTCAGCGTCAGAATGAACGGGAGCGGGCCTTGCTGCTCGACGTGTTCTTCATCGAACCATCGGTGCCGGAGCACGACGCGTCCCTGGTTCAGAGCATCGCAGAGAACCGGCGGGTTTTCCTGGAGTCCGTGCTGACCCGGGTGCCGAATTCGCCCGGAACAGAGGAGGAGTACTTCGCCCGTCAGGAGATCCTTAACAAGCGCTACGGAAAGATCACTAATATCCAGGGGGACTGGACCAAAGTGGAAACGCTGTACGGCATCTATCCTCCCCTGAAACCCTATGCCCGCGCTGCTGCAGGCTATGGTCACGCGATCTTCGTGGAGGACGATGACCAGGTCTATCGACGGCAACCGCTGGTGGTGAAATACTCCATGGCGCTGGAACGCACTATCGATCTCCAGAAATTGGTCCCCGCAGACCTCACCGAAACGGAGCATAAAAATTTCACCCGACTTGCCTGGGTGGATACCGACGGCCTGTTCCACGATGTTCCCTATCCGCTCACTGAGCAGGTCATCGAGAATCTTCGCAGTTCAACTGAGAAGTGGGCTCCCTACAAAACCGAGGACACGGACAACGACGGTGAAATGGACCGCAACTACTACGCAGTAAGTAAATACAAGGACAACCTGCTGCCGTCGATCACATTGAGCCTCGCCCTGGAATATTTCAACAAGGATCTCGCGGATCTCGAGATCGTGCTGGGCAAGCACATACGAATCCCCTCTCCACAGCAGTTCAACCTCGAGACCCAGAGCTGGGAGCCCCTTCAGCAGGTGACGAAACCGGCGGTCACGGACGAGGAGGGCAAAATTGTCGAAGCGGCTGAAATCCGCAGGATCGACGAGATCAAGATCCCGATCAATGACAGGGGGCAGATGCTGATCAACTACATGGGGATGGCTTCCAGCGCCTCTCATCAGGGATATCAGACCTATCAGGTTCGCTCGTTTGCAGGCTACGCCTCCAGGGTTCCCGATCCGGACCCCGCTCGCTGGCCGCGGACTATGGGTGTAGGCAACAAAATCCTCATGGTAGGGCCTTTTTCGAAGGGAATGGCGGAGGATGAAAAAACCACTCCCTTCGGTCTGATGTTTGGGGTAGAGATCCACACCAATGCCCTCAACACCATTCTGATGAGCAACTTTCTCTACCACCTGCCGGAGTGGGCAAGCGCTCTGATCCTGCTGGTGATGGTGCTTCTCACAGCCTTCATGGCCTCCCGTGTGTCTACGATCTGGTCCCTGGTGCTGTCTGTGCTGCTGGCGATCCTCTTCTCCTTCGCCGCGACGATGATTTTTGACCTGGCCAACCGGATCATCACGCTTTCAACCCCGGTCCTGGGCGTGTTCCTGACTTTCCTGGCGGTCATCGTCTATAGGATCATGACGGAGGAGAAAGACAAGCGCCGTATCCGGGAAATGTTCGGCACCTATGTGAGTCCCCGCGTGGTAGATCAGATCATCGCCAACCCTCCGGAGCTCGGCGGCCAGGACAAGGATCTGACGGTCCTGTTCTCCGATATCCGCTCGTTTACGAACATGTCTGAAAACATGAGCCCCCAAGAGCTGGTCAATCACCTGAACAAATATCTCACCGCCATGACCGGTATCATCCTGGAGTACGAGGGAACCCTGGACAAGTACGTCGGTGATGAGATCATGTGTTTCTGGGGCGCGCCTCTACCGCAGGAGGATCACGCCCTGCTGGCCTGTCAGAGCGCCCTGAGACAGATGGAAGTGCTGCGAGAGCTCAACAAAAACTGGCCGCCGGATCGACAGATCAACATCGGGATCGGCATCAATACCGGCATCATGACCGTCGGAAACATGGGATCCCTGCAGCGGATGGACTACACTCTTACCGGGGACAATGTCAACCTGGCTGCCCGCCTGGAGCCAACGAACAAGCTCTACTCCACCAACATCATTATCAGTGAATACACCTATGGGCGGGTAAAGGACAGGGTCATCGCCCGTGAGTTGGACGACATCCGCGTGAAGGGAAAAAACAAGCCCGTGGTGATCTACGAACTTGTGGATGTAGTCGACGGACTTGAACCCCCGCAACCGGCTGCTGCCGGTAAGCCGGCAGCCAAGAAATCCGGGCGAGGGTAGGGTAAAGACCGATTTGGCGATGAAACCTTCTTCCCGTATCATTGTCGCTGTCGCTGGTTCCGCACTGCTGATTCTCCTTCTCAACACCTGCGGGATCGAGCAAATAATTCCTCAGCTTCAACCGCCCAGCAATGGCGGCAAATACGGCGACGGGTTCGTGTTCGACAAGACTATCTACAACAGCGAGGCGGAGTTCAGCGGTTTTGACCTCTACTACAAGATGTACCTGGCCGATGCCGACGTCACAGCGGATACGGATGATATCGTCGAGTTCGCGGATCTGGGAGCGAACGGTTTCCGTCGGATCCACGCCAGTGACGACATCAAGTCGAACATCCAGCGACCGCTCATTCGCATACAGTTGAACGACAGAACGCCCCTTGCCGTACCACCGGACAACGACGCATTCACGCTGACCGTAGATTTCTCCGGGACTCCCGACCTTGAAGAACCGTTTCCCAAAATCGTCGATGACGGCAATACTGACCTTATAGATGCCGGTGATACTCCACTTGCTGATCCTCCTCCCATCCTCATCGAGATAACGGATATCCGCAGGGATGTGCTCGATTCTGTTGATGATTCCTATAAACGGTTTTCCGATTTCAGTGCCGGAGATGATGATATAGACACCGATATCTGGGAGGAAATTGATCTAAATTTTGAAGTCAAAATCGTTCTTTATGCTGTAAGCTACGGATACGATTTCGACAATAACAGATCTCTGTACAGCGAGCCGGAGAAGCTTGGTGAGCTGGTGCGTACTTTTCCTTAAAGAGAGTAACCAAAGATTATGCCTTTTTACTATTTCAACGTCGGACTGACATACTTCGCAATCGGTTTTGCCACCGCCGTGTTCTACGCCTTCATCCTGCGCAAGCCCCTGCTGGGAAAATTCTGGGGGGCACTGATCGTAGGCTTGATCGGCTCGTTTCTCGGCGGGCTGGTGGATTTTCTCTTCGCCGATATCATCGCGTACCTCTCTGATTTCAACTCTGTGAATGTGATCGCCTCCCTGATTACAGCGGTGGTCCTTGTCTCCATATTTTCCCGTGTGAGCTCTCAGAAGTAGGGGGTTCGAAAAGCCCCAGCAGGTTTTCGCGGCGCAGAGGCGCAGCAGCGCCGGGCACAGAGACGCCGAATTTACGCTTGGACTACTTCGTATAATAGATATTCTGTCTACTAACATCGATTAAAGTCTCTTTTCTTACTCGGTGTTGTATCCCGGCTCGAGGTTGCTGTGATAAGCTCTACTGAAAGCAGCAACAGGGAGGAATCAAACATGGCCAGAGTTGAACTGAATACCCTTGCGCCTGAGTTTCGTTTGCCCGATCTCAATGGGAAAGACGTAGCACTGTCAGATTATGCCGGCCGGAAAAATGTGCTGATAGTTTTCAACCGTGGATTTCTTTGACCCTTCTGCCGTCGGCATATGGCGCAGTTGCGTCAAGATTATCAGCACTTTGTGAAACTGGATACGGAAATAATAGTTGTTGGGCCCGAGGAGGCTGAAGCTTTTCGGAAGTACTGGAAAGAAGAGAATCTGCCGTTTATTGGTTTACCCGATCCGGAGCATAAGATACTGAAACTGTATGGGCAACAGGTCAAGCTTTTCAAGTTTGGCAGAATGCCTGCGCAGATGCTTATTGATAAGTCCGGTACGCTTCGGTATGCTCACTACGGGCATTCGATGTCGGATATTCCTTCGAATACAGAGATAATAGGTTTGATTACACAATAGCATGCTAACATGAATTTCTATCATTCCCGCTGATAACTTTTGTATACACTTTAGATTGCTTTATCAGCTTATATCCGCATTTCTCGTAGAAGCTGTGAGCCCGTGTGCGAACGACATTCGTACACACTGCGACCCCGGTGTGTCCCTTCCGCTGCACCCACTGCTCGGCACTCTGCACAAGGGCCGCTCCCACTCCCCTGCTGCGCCATTGTTCATCCACGACCAGTCCTCCGATTTCGCCTCGAGGCCCCACGGTAAGCAGCTTGTCGATAAACACGTGGGTCCAGCCGATTACGCTCCGGCCCGGCTGCCCGGTTGATCCTTCGGCAACAGCCACGAACAGTCGGTGATCACGGCGGTCTTTGCGTAGCCGACGAAAGCGTCGAAAAATTGTTTCGGGTGTCTCCGGGTAGCCGAGCTGCCCATTCAGGCGGGTGATTTCCGGGATGTCCGACTTGCGGGCTGTCCGTATCGCAAAATCGGCCCGAGCCGTATTAGATGCCATATTCTCTGCCACATTACTGGAGCGGGTGTTCGGTCTTGCGCGCCGACGGATTGATGTAGGGCTCGAGCCAGGGAGATTCCAGCTGACGGGCGGCTTTATCGGCATACTCGACGGCAGCGGAGTCCGCAGCCTCCAGGGGGTAGGTGGCCAGGAGCCTCCAGATCGGCTCGGCCAGGCTGGGACGGGATTCGGCATAGGTGGCTGCTGCCAGGTAGTACAGAGTCTTGAAAAACTCGCTCGAAATGAGGTACTGCCGGATATTCTCACGCTCCAGAGCGGCATTCAGGAAAGCCTCCATCGTCGTGAAAGCGAAACCGGGCTGTACGCGGCGCAGCTCTTTGACCGCCTCGGTGACCATGATGTCGAGGGCAAAGAGGCTGTGCTGGATCGCCGGAGAACGCTGGGAACGGTAGTAGAACCATCCGAATTTTGCATGCGCCTTAACCGAAAACCCTACACCCTCCATGCGGTAGAGCCTGAAAAGGTATTCAAGACCTTTGTCTTTATACGTAGACAGAAAGGCATCCCGGAAGCTCTGGTACTCATCACCCGAAAAGTAGGGCTGGTCGGCTAGGATCTGCTGCAGATACATGTCCATATCCCAATAGTTCCCCTGCTCCTCATGCAGCTCAGCCAGGCGATAGAGGACCGTGTACTTCTCTTCGGGGATCTGCATGCCGGGCATTTTCAAGGCCTTTTTATACTGGTGCTCGGCCAGGGCATAAGCTTTTTCCCGGTAGTAGATGTCGCCTATGGCTATCTCGGCCTCGGGGAAGTTAACTCCCCGCTTGTCGATGGCCTCCTGGAAGTACAAGAGGGCTTCCCCTAGCTCGCGGCCGTCCGGATCATCGAGCTTGGTCTTTCCCTGCTCATACAGAAACCAGGCTTCCACAAAGCTATTCGACTGGGCCGGCAGCAACGCTGAAGCGGACAGCAGGAGCACTACAGCAGGCAAAAAAAGGTTCGGAAATCTCAAAATTTCTCCAATTCTTCTTTAAAAGCTCCAATGGCATGATCGGCGGTTTCCCTGCGAATGATTTTTCCTTTTTTAAAAATTACCACATGCTTCTCCGAGCCGGTAATCCCCAGATCGGCCCGCCCGGCCTCCCCGGGACCGTTCACCGGACATCCCATGATCGCCACAGTTAACTTCTTGTGTATCCTCCGCATGTAGGGCTGCACCTTCTCGAGGAAGCCGGTCACGTCGAAGGCGGCGCGGCCACAGGTCGGACAGGAAATCACCTCCGGAGAGAAGGAACGAAAACCCAGATTCTGAAGTATCGCACAGGCGGCGATGACCTCATTTTCCGGGCTGTCGGAAAGAGACACCCGAACCGTGTCCCCTACCCCACTGTCGAGCAGCCGGGAGAGGGCGAGGGTGCTCTTTACGATTCCCTGAACCAGAGGACCCGCTTCGGTCACTCCGATATGCAGCGGATAGTCGTGGCTTTCGGAAAACAACAGGTTGGCCTGGACGGTAGTCTCCACATCAGCTGCTTTCAGCGAGAAGACAACCGCCTCAAAGCCGAGCTTTTCAAGCAGGGACAGTTCCTCCTCCGCCGCCTTGACCATGGCCTGGGCCGTGTTTTTCTCCCGCCGCAGCGCTTTGGGCAGGGACCCGGCATTGACCCCGACCCGCAGGGCCACCCCCTTATCCCGGGCTTTGCGAACCAGCTCTTCAACCTTTTCAGCCCGTCCGATGTTGCCGGGGTTGATCCGAATCTTGGCGACGGGGAAGTCCAGACAACGCAGGGCGAGGCGGTGGTCAAAGTGAATGTCCGCGACCAGAGGAAGGTCGGTGCGAGAGGCGAGTTCACCGAGAAATTCAGCCGAGTCGAGATCCGGGACCGAGAAGCGCAGCAGCTCGCAGCCGATCTCCTCCAGGCTGCGGATTCCCGCCAGAGTCCGTTCCAGCGCCTGGGGCGAACCTGGGGCTCCCAGGGGCTGTTTCCACATGGTCTGCACGCTGACGGGCGCGCCGCCTCCTATCCGTGTCCGACCCACTGAAACGGATCTGGTTTTTCTCATCTCTGCCACATTGTGCATATCCGGGTGCCCAGTCGGGGAGCTACAGAGCCGTCCGGCAGGGCTATGCCGGAGGTCCGTGCCGGCTAGTGTCGGCTCCAGCGAAGCGATCCCGCTACTGCCCCTATCTGAGGGTACTCATGAGGAATACCATGACGAAAAGTGCCACGGTTTCCACGATACCGATGACCATGAGATAGTTGACGAAGCCCTTGCCCGTCTCCCCCAGAGCATCCGCCGCGGAAGCTCCGGCTCTGCCCTGCGCCAGGGCGGAAAAACCGATACCTGCGCCTCCAAAGATCCCCGCCGCCATTTTGGCTACGGGTGCAACAGAGGAAGCAAGAATCGCGTTCATCAATATCAATCCATAGATCGTCTGGGTCAGGGGCGCTCCGGCAAAAGCCAACATCAGGAATGCAGCAGGTTTGTTCTGAGCGAAAGATTTCTTCCAGGCTCCGATTGCTCCCATTCCGGCAATCCCGGTACCAAGGGCAGATCCCACGGCGGCAAACGAAATTGCTGCAGCATAGCCCATTTGTCCAATATCCATCTAATCTTCTCCTTCAGTTTCTTGAAATGGTTTATAGGGCACTCCGGTCCATTGCATACCGAGCTGTCCTGAAAACTCGAGCATATTCAGGCGTACACCATGTACGATGACGGACATCGCGCCCATGATGATGTTCAAGGTGTGCCCGAAGAATAGAATGAGGGCGGAGATCAATCCCGTGGGGAACCCAAAACCGACCCTCCCGGCCATGGCGTTGAAATTGGAGGCCACCGCAACCGTGGCCAGACCTACGGCGAACAGGCGGACGTAGGACACGATATCCGAAAAACAGCTGATGCTGTCCAGGAGGCTCAAGGGCAATCGTACCAGTCCCACAGCCACACCCTTGAAAAACTTGCCCTGCTGATCTGCGAATACCACCACCAGGAGAATACCCGCGCCGACCAGCCAGATGCCTAGCGGATTCAACGCTTCCTGAAGCACGATGTAGCGGATAACGAAGAACATTCCCCAAAGAACGGACAACCATCCCAGCTCGCTGAAGGCGATCAGCTTGGGCAATCCGTGGATGAAATTGAGGAGGCGGGCGATGCTCAGATGCACAACTCCGATCACAAAGCAGAGAAACATCATAGTCTTCGTGTTCTCCACTCCGAAGCTGGCTATCTGGGGAATCACGATTTTGGAAAGAAGCGGGTGAGCGGCCAGGGCTTCAACACCGAACCAGGTTCCCGAAAGAGCTCCCCAGAGGATAGTGGCTCCGCTGAGAACAAATAACAGGGTAAACACGCCCCCGGGTCGTTTGGGCATGGCTATCCGGCCCACCAGGGTCAGGATGAACAGGACGATCCCGTAACCGGCATCGCCGATCAGCATGGCAAAAAACAGGCTGAAGAACAGCAGGAAAAGGAAGCTGATGTCGAACTCTCTGTACCCGGGAGTGGTATCCATCAGCTGGAACATCGGGCGGATAATGCGGATCCACCTAGGATTTTCGACCAGCGTGGGAACCGGATCGTCCTCCGCCGGCTCATCGATCAGCAGAGCCCACCCATTTTCCGCTGCCGCCCTCTTCAGAGCGTCGCTGCGCTTGGCCGGGACATACCCGCTCAGGTGGCTGAGTTCCTCCTCTCCGACCATGCCGGCGCGAACCTGCTCGAACTCTATTTTTTTGTTCAGGCGCCGGATCACATCCTGCAAGCGCGCCCGTTCCCCGGCCAAACTCTGCAAACGATCTTCCAGGCCTTCCAGTTCTTTGCGGGCATCGGCTGTCAGCTGCTCCAGCTGCGCGGGTCCCTGTTCGCCGATGGCCACCGGCTCGAACTCCAGGTAGGGTTCCGAGCCTATGGATATTACGGCCAGACGAACACGGCTCTTGTTATCCCTGATGATAAGCCACTCCAGCTCCCCAGGCAGCTGTTTGAACTCGTTCGAGCTCAGCTCGTAGAGGGAAATGAAGACACCCTTCTCCGCCAACTCGCGGATCGCCTGCGGATCGTAGCCGCCCCACGATTCCAGTCGCTCCCGCTCCCGGCTGATCCTTTCGATCCGCTCGTTGACCCCGCGGATCTTGTCCGTGACAGCGATAACCTCCTCGGCGATATCCACGCATCTGTCTACTTCCTCTTCGGTGGCCGTTGCTGCGGATACTGCCCGCTTGTTCTTCTCAGCCCTCTTCCTCTCCTTTTTGGGTTCCTCGGAAAGCAGAAACCGGGCTCGTTCCAATTGAGCGTTCTGTTCGGCTAAGCGGGCCAGTTCGTCATTGGAGACCGAGCGGGATTCGATATGGACCAATCCCAGCTTGCGCAGCGCCTTCAGGGACTGCTCGCGAAAGCGATCGAACACGACGATGGAGACCTTCTTCATCTTGACGATCATTGATTGACCCTTACAATTTTCTTCTTGGCGATCTTGCCGCGCACCACTGCTGCGGTCTGCGCATCCCCCATGTAGATTTGTATCGTCCGGATATTCTCCCGGGTCTCGGGAATCTTTACCTTCTCGAACAGGTTGACCCGCTGGCTGGTAACCCGCAGCTCCTCCCCCAACAGCTCGCTCTGCTTTGTCAGAATGTGGATTCTCGCGTCCAGAGAAGCCAATTCCTTCACCTTATCGACCGCCCTGTCGACCCACAGGGGAAGTTTGAATAGATCGTATGGATCTACCGAGAATTGGATGTCCAGAAACACCGGGATATCCACTCCGGCGATATTGCCGGTTTCGGTTTCCAGGGACGTCACGCTCAACAGTTGCGAAAAACCGACATCTTCGCCGAACACCGCGATCCAACTGAGGATCTCCCGGTGGCAAAGCTCCCGTTTCCGTCGAATTTCGGCCAGTTCGGCTTCGATTTTACGTATCTCCATCTGCAGCTGCTGCTTTTTAAGCATCAGAGTCGGAAGATAGCGGAGAAAGCGCTTGAGGGAATCTTTCTGTTTTTTCAGTTCGTTCTTCGTGAACTTGATCTTGGCCACGGTTACCTACTATTGGGTCTCACTCCGCCACCTCGGCTTCCCGGGGCCAGAACGCCTTGGTCAAATCCGAGCGCAGGCCCGTCTCCTCCGGGGTGAAACAGTCGGCCAGAATCTCCCAACCCTTGTCCAGGGCTCCCTCCAGCGGGATGTTCACCGACAGGTCCATCATCTCCTTCTCGAAGATCTCCCCGTACTTGAGGAGCTTCTGATCCCACTCGGACATGCGAAACCCCATGGCTTTCTTCTCCATGGACTCCTGATAGGCTGCGTAGAGCTTTATCATGCCGTCCATGAGGGAGCGGTGGTCGTCCCGGGTGTCCTTGTTTACCAGCTGCTTGAGTCGGGACAGGGAGCCGAAAGGCTCGATTCTGCCGTTGCGCAGGTAAAACTGCCCCTCGGTGATGTAGCCGGTGTTGTCCGGCACCGGGTGCGTGACGTCGTCCCCGGGCATGGTGGTCACCGCCAGAATGGTGATGGACCCGGCGCCTTCGAAGTCCACGGCCTTCTCGTAGCGCGCGGCCAGCTGACTGTAGAGGTCCCCGGGGTAGCCCCGGTTGGAGGGAACCTGCTCCATGGTGATGGCGATCTCCTTGAGGGCATCGGCAAAGTTCGTCATGTCGGTTAGCAGGACCAGGACGCGGCGGCCCTTGAGGGCGAATCGCTCGGCTACGGCCAGAGAGATGTCCGGCACCAGGAGCGCCTCCACGATCGGATCCGCGGCGGTGTGCACGAAGAAGATCGCCCGGCTCATGGCCCCGCCCTCCTCCAGGGCATCCCTGAAGTACAGGTAGTCGTCGTACTTCAGTCCGCAGCCGCCGAGGATGATCATGTCGACCTCTGCCTGCATGGCAATGCGCGCCAGCAGGGGGTTGTAGGGCTCTCCGGAAACCGAGAATACCGGCAGTTTCTGTGATTCCACGAGGGTGTTGAACAGGTCGATCATGGGGATACCGGTTCGAATCATGTTGCGAGGTATGATACGCTTGGCCGGATTCACCGACGGCCCCCTGATTTCGATCAGGTTTTCGGTCAGGGATGGACCTTTGTCACGCGGCTGGCCTCCGCCGTCGAACACCCTACCCAGCAGGTCGTCGGAGAAGGAAACCTGCATAGGATGTCCGAGGAAACGGACCTCGTCTCCTGTGGAGACCCCCCGGCAACCGGAGTAAACCTGCAGAACGACTTTGTCCTCCACCAGCCTGATCACTTCGGCCAGTGAATCCCCGTGGGCCGAGCTGACCACGGCCAGCTCGCCGTAGCGGATATCCGAGGCGCTCACCGTGATGACGTTTCCGGCGATCTCGTCGATTTTGCTGTATACCTTACGCATTGTCCTGCTCCGCCCCGCCGGAATCGTCTTCGGTGCCGACCTTTTTGTCTTCCAACATCGTCCTGATTTCCTCTTCCAGGTGCTTTATGGCATCGGTGTGCCACTGCGTCGAGTTCAAATCGAGAAATTTCTGCCGCATCTGATAGAACCAGTTCCTGGCCTGTCCTTTGTCGGAGAGATCCAGCTCGGCGCTCAGGATCTCCAGTAGCAGATCGAACACGTAGCGCTGCCGTTCCGTGTTGACCGCCGCGTCCACCGGATCAAAGGCGTTCTGCTGCAGGTACACCGCATCCAAAAAATCGGCCTTGAGGTATACAATATAGTCACCCAGGCTGGTGCCCTCCTCCCCGACGACCTTCATCATCTGGTCGATCTCATTTCCCCGGAAGAGGATGTGACGGCCGTAGGCCACCTTGTCTTCGTCCACCGCTCCAGCGTACTTGCTCCAGCTGTCCAGCGGATCGATGGCCGGGTACTTGCGGGCGTCCGATCGTTCCCGGGACAAACCGTGAAAGGCCCCTACGACTTTCAAGGTCGCTTGAGTGACCGGCTCCTCGAAGTTCCCTCCGGCAGGACTGACCGTTCCGCCGATGGTGACCGAGCCGAGGCTCTTGTCCTTCAGACGAACCAGGCCCGCGCGTTCGTAAAATCCGGCGATTACCGACTGCAGATAGGCGGGGAAGGCCTCCTCCCCCGGGATCTCTTCCAGGCGGCCGGACATCTCCCGCATGGCCTGAGCCCAACGGGAGGTGGAATCAGCCAGCAGCAGAACGTTCAATCCCATCTGCCGGTAGTGCTCGGCCAAGGTTACCCCTGTGTACACGGAGGCCTCCCGGGCCGCAACCGGCATGGAACTGGTGTTTACGATGATAATGGTCCGCTCCATCAGAGACTTGCCGGTCCGCGGATCGATCAGCTCGGGGAACTCCCGCAGCGTCTCCACGACCTCCCCTGCCCGCTCCCCGCAGGCCGTGATGACCACGATATCCACCTCAGCGTTGCGGCTGGTGATCTGCTGCAGAACCGTTTTGCCCGCGCCGAAAGGCCCGGGGATACAGTAGGTCCCGCCCCGGGCAACGGGAAAGAAGGTATCTATGATGCGAACCTTGGTGATGAGCGGTTCGGCGGGTTTTAGTCGTTCCTCGTAGGCATCCACCGGGCGCTTGACCGGCCACTCAAAGGCCATGGTTACCGGCACGCTGTTGCCCTGGGAATCTTCGAGCTCGGCGATCGTATCCGTGATCGTGTAGGATCCGGCTTTGGCCAGGGTTTTGACCCGGTAGGTGTCGTAGAAGTTGTAGGGCACCATGATCCGGTGTTTGAAGATCCCCTCTGGAACCGTGCCCAGGGTGACGCCTCTGCTCACCGTATCCCCCTCTTTGGCGATCGGAGTAAAATCCCACTTCTGCTCGTCCGACAAGGGTGACAGATACACCCCCCGCTCCAGGAAGAATCCGTGTTTTTCCGCCACGATGGTCAGAGGATTCTGCAATCCGTCGTAGATCTTCCCGAGCAGCCCGGGTCCCAGGCGAACCGAAAGCAGATCCCCGGCGAACTCCACCGGATCTCCGATTCCGATACCCTGGGTCATCTCGAATACCTGCATCTCGACCCGCCGTCCCCGGATGCGGATAACCTCGGATTTCAACCTCTTGTTGTCAACCACGACGTAGCCGACTTCGTTCATGAATACGTCGTCGTTTGTATTCACGGTGATCATGTTGCCGCTTACGCCGACGACTTTTCCCACGTTTTTCGCCATTTCAGTTCTCTCCAACAGAGCTGATTATTTCTGAATAGACCTTGTCGAACAACTCTCCCCCCCTGTCTACGTCAAAGAGGGCTTTCCGTGCCAGAACCTGCAGGCGCAGGGCGTATACCAGGATCTTCCCGATATCGAAGTAATGCCCGACCTCCAGTTCATCCAAATAACCCCACCGAGCCCGATTCAACGTGTCCTCCGCCTGCAGCGGCGAATCCTGAGCGTAGGCTTCCCTGGCAACGGCCTGGGGTGCCGGCACGCCGGGAGATTCGACCAGGTACGGCTCGGCGCTGCGACCTCGATTCTTAGCGCGAAGTCGAACCAGTTCGTTTCTCAAGGAGAACTCCCAGCGCCGCCAGAGATCGAGGATCTCACAACCGGTGACTCCACCCTGTATATCGGTCGTGCCGGCAGAAACGAGCAAGCGGTAGTGCTGAGGGGTGAGAAGGGGCCTGCAGGTCACCAAGAACTCTTCATGAGAAGGTATGCTCACGCTGTCATAGAACAGCAAGGGCAGCGAGGCCACCAGGTAGTAGTACTGAGCCAAACCTCCTATGTCTCCTTTTTGGCTGCTTCTTGAACGATCTCAGCGATTTTCGGGTTCAGATATTCCGCCAGGATCTCTGCAATACCCTGATCCGTGAAGTTGTAGTAAGCCGAACCGTCTTTCATGGAGATGCGAAACCCGGCTTGGATTTCAGGGAAGGGCTTCAATTCCACCCCTTGTTTGAACTCGGCAGCCAATCTGCTCTTCAGATGTTTTTCGACCTTTTTGAGATCCGAAGAGGAAAGGAGCACCTGAAGATTCGGGGTCTGTTCCTTGCCCCACGCCTTGATCAAGGACACGATCGCCTCCTCGAGCACTTGCGTTGTGTAGGCCTCTTTGGTTTGCTCCGCAATCAAGGCATCGAAGAGATCGGTGATGCGGGTGCGGAGACTGAGGATCGTATTTCTGCCGGCCTGGGCCACGGCATCCTTGGCGGTATGTTCGAAGCGCTGGACCTCGTCCTTGGCCTTGGCGATGATGCCCGAAGCTTCGTTGTGCGCTGCTGCGATGATGTCGTTGGCCTTGTGTTGGGCCTCCCTGATAACCCGGGCAGATTCCTTTTCCGCGGATTTGATCCCCTCCGATTTGATCTTATCGATCAGTTCCTGAAGCTGTACGTCCATCGTATCCTCGGTTCTGTATGTGATTCTTGAATGACAAAATAACCGACAGCGTTTGAAAAATCAACACTACACCTTTTCAGGGCCTATAACGTAGGTGCTGACTTTTTCGAATTTCCTCTGCACAAGGCTGTGCACGACCTCCGGGAAGGCACAGTCCTGGATCCTCTGATCCAACATTTTTTTTACCTCTGCGATCATGGCCTCGACACTTTCGTACTGATTGGCATCTATGGTGCGGATACTTTCGAGCAGCTCATGAACACAGGCGATTTCATTCAACAGAGTGCCCTTGTTCTCCATATAGACGTAGTTGGTAATTTCCTGGCTGTCCCTTCTCTTTTCGAGGATCTCGAGGAGATCATTGATGTCCTCTTCCAGATCCTCCAGTTCCATCCTGAAGATGCTGATAAACTTGTTCAGCGCTGTCCGCATCGGCATGGGGTGCCCCCTCTTCTGCTTTTCTCTACTGCTGGCCGGCCAGCGCCCTGTTGATTTCTGGGTAGTCCGTACTCAGCTTTTCCGCCATGGCCTGGGCAGCGTTTCGGAAACCGTCGAGGATGGCCTTGTCTTCGCTCCCCCCCTGCCCCCCCACTGCTTGTACCGTACCGGAGTACATGATCTTACCGTCGAAAACGCGGATGATCCGGGTGGTCGCAGTTGTCTGGGACTTGAAGATGTTGTACTTTTTGCCGCTCAGCTCGACCTGGTTCACGTAGTAACAGTCGTTGAGCACCATGACGAGGTATGATACCTCTTTTTCCAGCCCCATGCTCCTGATCTCCTCCGGATCCCCTCCGAACACCTTCATGAACGCGTCTCCCAGAAGCACGCCGTTGTACTGGCTGAAATCGAAGGCCATGTCTTTCAAGCGGTTGTAGACGGCGTCCAGAATCACGGGATCGTCCTGGATCCTCTCTCCGGCCCTCTCCATCACCAGGATCGTGGCCTTGCGGGCCGGCGGGACGTAGACGAAGTCCTTGGTGACACCTTGAAAAGGATAGGAGTACCCCTTGACCCGGTACACCAGGGATGCCCGCACGATATTCTCGCTGTTGGGGTTTTCCAGCCGGGCGATGGCGCAGTTGGATTGGCCGTAGTCGTTGGTGGCCACGAAGTTCGTCAGCAGACCGGAACCCCGGACGAACTCGAAGTAGATCGGTGCGCCCGTGATCAGGGCCTTGCCCGATCCGAAGTTGTAGGTCAGGATCACGCTCGGATTGAGGGCGTTTTCGCCGCCCGCATCGATGGAGCTGGCGCTGATCTGGTTCTTGTTGGCATCTACCCATTCGGTTCCCGCTTCCATCTCCAAACCGGCTCCTATCTTGGCGAGCTCGGTTTCCGCGGTGTCGACGATCGCCCGGATGTCCCCGGAGGTGCTGCCCGCCGCATCGGCCTCGGCAAGGACCGTTACCAGCTGGTTGATGCCTTCGGAGATCGCTCCCTGCTCCACCTTGGCGAGCCCGTTTTCAAGGTACTCATTCAACCGCTGAGCCAGTTCCGCATCACTGATCCCCGACGTTCCCTGCGACTGCTCGGGCTTGCCTTGTCCGACCTCCTCGGCTTGCTGCACGGGAGCCGGCCCGGTCAGACAGCCGATTAAAACGACAGCCGCAAAAAAGATCAGCATTGATTTCAGGATTCCGGCTATCATACAATCCCCTCCGGTTACCAGACGACTTCTAAAACGAGAGGCTCCGGTGCTTTAAGGATTTCCGGAACCGTGATGGTGTATGTAACGGTTCGACCATCCGATCCCAGTTCGCCCAGGGTGTGGTCGCGCACTTCAGCCGGCACGGTCACCGAGTATACCAGTTCATATCCCTCGAAGAAGGTCTCGATCATCTCGAGCGATTCTTCGGTGATCGCTTCCCCCTGCTGGCCTTCGTAGATCAGCTGCCGGAAGGTAGTTGTACCGCCCTGAGTTTCCAGAGTGATGCCTATTTGTCCGTCCCTCCCGAGAGCGTTCACCGCTTCTACGTTGTCAAACTCCAGCTCCGCCTGGATGTAGATGTTATCCTCATCCTCACGTTCCTCCAGATTGTTGAGGCGAAGACCCTCTATGCTCTCGGCACTGCGGCGAAAATCCTCTTCATTAACGGGCAAGGGGAGCTGTTTGTCCGAACGCCCGGCATCGATATTTTTAATGTACTGGGAGACCGTGTAGGACAGGCGCAGAACGCCGGAACCATCCTGGCGAATCCGGATCTCGCTTTCGATCCCGATGCAGGAAGACAACAGCAACGCGGTGACCACAGCAGCCAATAAAAAGTATTTTCTCATCGATTATGTAAACCTTTACGAGTTGGTGTAGTATAGACTATGTGATTGAAAATATCTATTACCTTGTGCTTCTACTGTGCTGTTCTTGAACAAAAAAATCGACGGTGATAGACTCAAGGCTCGCTGATAGCCAAGGTAAGAGAGGAGTCGAGATTTGCCTAAAAAGTTGATTATTGTACTGCTTGCTGCTCTTCTGTTTCTGCATCTGTCCGCCGGTACGGTCTTTGCTCAGAACGAGCAGCCGGAGGAGGAGCCTGCGGGAGAGCCGTTTACAGTGTATTCTCTCGGGCAGCAGACTCTGGCCATAAGCGCGGGCCTGTTCATCCCCCTGTTCTTTCAGTCCTTTCCCATCTTCAGTCCGACCTACGAATCCACAAACATCAAACTGGGAGCCGCCCTTTCTCTGCAATGGAGCGTTCATCTCAACAACAACTGGTTGACCGGGATCGAAGTCGGCGGGGCATTGAGCAAGGATATAAATGATGCAGCCTTTTTCATGCTGCCTATCACCGCCAAGGTGGGGTATATCATTCATTTCTTCCCCTTCGAATTTCCCATTTACCTCGGGACGGGACTGAATATCGCCAAGCTAGAGGATGTTCTCAACCTTACCTGGATTCTCAAGCCTGGCTTCTCATCGATCTGGAAGTATAATATCAATTGGGGCTTCGGTTTGAACGTGGTGTACTGGTGGGTTCCGCAGTTTTGGCCGGATGATCCTGACAAAGGCCGTATGGGGAATTTCCTCGAGCTGACCCTGACCGCGCAGTACAACTTCTAAAGGAAATCTTGGAATGAAATCATTCAAATATTTTGCCGGGATTTCAATCCTGGCGCTGCTGTTGACAGTCTTCGGAGCTTGTGACGACACGCCGATTTTCTACACCTTGGAAAAGGCATATCAAACTTCCGACGATCGGGGATTGGACGATACCGCTGTCGTCCAAAAAATCGTGTATACGGGGGCGCCCGCGAATCGGTATTTCGTTCATGCTCAGTCCGTGTTTCAGCGCGATTCGGGATCCTCGACGACGTGGCAGCGCGTAACCCCGCCGGCCAGTGGGGCGCTGTGCGGCGGGCTGGAGTATTTTGGCACCGAGATCTTCGCCTGGTTCTACAACAGCGAAGATCTCGAGCCTGTCGGCCTGTACAGCCGGGATCCAAGCAACTCAGCCACGGATCCCTGGACAGGACCGATTACTGACACAGATTGGGATGTGC
>CAZPPB010000019.1:0-9131 GCA_964588355.1 uncultured Spirochaetaceae bacterium
GCGTACTCACGGTATCCATCCTCCCGTATACCCGAAAGATAGAACGATTCGGGGGGAACCGCAACATCTTTCAGCAGGTTTTCATATTCCTCCCTGCCGTGCACACCCCGGGTCCAGCGCTCGTAGGCGGAAAAGTCGGCGTCCCGGACGCTGCGGAATATACGATCGAAGTCCCAACCGCGAATCACCTCGGGCGCACCCTCGGCGACCCGGGCCGAGTATACGATCATGGTATTGCCCGAACCGTAGGAGGCCAGCAGCATCCGCTTGCCTACGATCTCCTCCCCCAGCTCCTTGAAGCGGTCGTTCAGCAGTGAGGCGAGAAAGAAGTACATGGAGCCCGAGTAGATGTTGCCCACCCGGGCGAGAGGATCCACGCCTCTGTAGAAACCCCGCTTTTCCAAAAAATCCCGGATCTGATCTTCCTCCAGGTTCAGATGACGGTGGAGGAGGACGTTCATGGCCGATTCGGGCATGTTGCGAAAGGGGGTGTGCAGCACGAAGAAATCCGTCGCTTCCAGGGCCTCAGACGGCAGCTCTCCGATCCTCTGGGCGTGATCCAGGAAGGCCGCCTCCAGATTAGCCCAGTACTGCTCCATCGAGTAGCGTCCCTTGACCTTGGCCGTTGCCGATCCCAGGGGGCGGAAGAAGTCATCCACGTCCCGGGAGCACAACCCGATGGTGGACAGGTCCAGTTCCAGAAGCCGGGGTGTGGTCTCGACCAGCAGGGCAACGGAACCGGCGCCCTGAGTAACCTCGGCAGTGGTCTGCGTCTCGTAGTGGGCGATATCCGTGGCGATAACCATTCCGGATTCGGCGCAGCGGTTGCTCATCCCCAGCAGCCCTCCGACACTGATCAGGGATAGGGTGGCTCCGGCACAGGCGTGCTGTACCTGGAAGCTCGAGAGGGATTCCGGGATTTCCAATCCGGAGCGCTGCAGCATGCCCTGGACGAAAGCGGAAAGCGGTTTGCTGTGATCCAGACCGCTCTCGGTCCCGACCACCAGGTGCCTCAGATTCGCGAGGGTTACAGGATCCCTGTCCTTGAGAAGGCCGTAGCCAGCCTGGGCTGCCATCGTGGCTGAGTCTTCCCAAATATCGGTAAAGCGTATCGTCTTCTGTCCGGTGACCCGCAGTGCCCGTTCAAGATGCCTCGCCAGACTGGGATTGTCTTCTGATCGCTTCTTGATCAGCACATCGAGTTCGAGCTTTGATCCGGGAACGTAGATGTTGATGTCGCTGATCCCTATCTTTTTGCTGCCCATCATTCCTCACCTGCCTTGATATCCTGGCGGCAGAAAGTACCGTGATCGTGATACAGTACAATAACCGAATCAAGATAATTGTACCAGTTCCCGGATAATTTAACACAATATGTGTAAATAGTCCAATCAAACCGAAAATATTTCCTTGATTTATTTCAATTTGTGTTATAGGTTTCATTATTACAGTTTTCAAGGGAGGATTGCAGAGGCTTCCTGCGGCTGAAAAACTTGCTATAATACGGGAGCACCGCGAAACAAGGGGGTATGGTGAAAAGAAAAGCGGTCGTCATCGGAGCGGGCGTCGGGGGACTGGCCTCGGCAGCCTTGCTGGCGCGGGCAGGTTTCCGGGTCACGGTGCTGGAGAAGAACGACTCTGTCGGAGGGAGAGCCCGTATATGGAAAGAGGGGGGATTCACCTTCGACATGGGTCCTTCCTGGTATTTGATGCCCGAGGTTTTCGAGAGCTTCTTCGCCCTCTTCGGGCGCCGGCGGGAGCAGTACTACCGGCTCGAGGAGCTTTCCCCCTACTACCGCGTGTTTTTCCAGCCTCGGGAGTGGGTGGACGTCACATCGGACAGGAGTCAGGTGCTCGAGCTTTTCGAGAGCTTCGAGGCCGGCGGGGCGAAACAGCTGGAGAAGTATCTGGACCGGGCCCGGTACAAATACGACGTGGCCATGAAGGAGTTCCTCTACAGGGACTACGGCTCGGTATTCGATTTTCTCAATGCCCGGATGCTGATCGAGGGTACCCGCCTGAACGTGTTCGGCAGGCTGGACCGCTCGGTGCGCCGCTACTTCAGCGACAGGCGGGCCCGGCAGATCCTGGAATACGCGATGGTCTTTCTGGGCACCAGCCCCCAGGCCGCTCCTGCCCTCTACTCGATCATGAGCCATGTAGATCTGAACCTGGGCGTGCATTACCCGATCGGCGGGCTGTCCGCGGTTTCCACGGGGATCGCCAAACTGGCGGAGGAGCAGGGGGCGCAGATCCGCCTGGACGCCGAGGTGAAGCGCATCCGGGTGGACGAGGGCTCCGGCCGGGCCACCCGGGTCGTGACGGCTGAGGATGAGGTGGAAGCGGACGTCGTGCTCGTCAACGCGGATTACGCCTTCAGCGAGACCAACCTGCTGGATCGGAAGTTTCAGACCCTGCACGCCGGCTACTGGAAGCGCAGGGTTTTCGCCCCCTCTATGTTCATCCTCTACCTCGGTCTGAACAGGAGTTTGAAGAACCTGGTTCATCACAATCTCTACTTCTCCGCAGATTGGTACGAGCACTTCGATACGATCTTCAAGGTGCCCTCCTGGCCCCAGGAGCCCTGTTTCTACCTCAGCTGCATCTCCAAAACCGATCTCCAGATGGCGCCCAAGGGGCATGAGAACGTGTTCGTCCTGGTCCCGGTAGCCCCCGGGCTGGAGGACGGCGAGTTCTTCCGGGAGCGCTACGCCGAGCAGGTGATCGAACACATAGAGAGGGTTATCGGGGAGGAGATCCGCTCATCCATCGTGGTTCGGCGCATCTTCAGCCACCGGGATTTCATCGGCGACTACAACGCCTACCTGGGAACGGCCCTGGGGCTGGCCCACACCTTGAGCCAGACCGCCTTCTTCCGTCCGGCCTTTCGCAGCAAAAAGGTGGAGAATCTGTACTACGCCGGCCAGTACACCCACCCCGGAGTCGGTGTGCCGATGGTGCTGATCGCCGCCCAGGTAGCCGCCGGCCTGATCACAGGAGGTGGCCCTTGAGTCTGGAGCAGATCCATCGTACAACCTTCAAGCAGGGCAGCCGCACCTACTTCAACTCCAGCCTCTTCTTTCCCAGCGCTGTGCGCCGGGACGTGTTCGCCCTCTACGGTTTCGTGAGGGTGGCGGACGACTTCGTGGACAGCGTCCCCCAGGACCCCGACGGTTTCTATGGATTCAAAGAGGCCTATCAGAGAGCCCTGAAGGAAGGACCCATCGGGGATCCGATCATCGACGCCTTCGTGGAGCTGGGCAAGCGCAAGGGTTTCGATCCGGCCTGGACCGAGGCTTTCCTTCACTCTATGGAGCTGGATCTGAGCAAGAAGGAGTACAACCGACTGGAGGAAACCCTGGAGTACATCTACGGCTCTGCCGAGGTGATCGGGCTGTACATGGCCAGGGTAATGAACCTGGCACCGGAGTCCTTACCCCATGCCGAGCGGCTGGGCCGCTCCATGCAGTACATCAACTTCATCCGGGATATCGATGAGGACCGCACCCTGGGCAGGCGCTACCTGCCCCTGGATGGCACCCCCCTCGATAGTCTGGATCCGCAGTACGTGCGCAGCCACCCGGGTCAGTTCAACGAGTTCCTCCGGCATCACCTGGATAAATACAGGATCTGGCAGCGGGAGGCTGAAGAGGGTTTCCGCTATATCCCCCGGCGCTACCTGATTCCCATCAAGACCGCCTCGGATATGTACAACTGGACGGCCCGCACCATCGAGGGCAGCCCCATGGTGGTATTCCAGCGCAAGGTCAAACCCTCGAAGTCGCGTATCTGGTGGACGGTGCTGACCAACGTCCTGGGGACCGGGCCGAGATGAACCTCTACCTGTGGATCCTGGTCGGCATCGCCGCGGTCCCCCTGGTGCTGTCCTTCGACAAAAAGGTTCACTACGTAAGCCGCTGGCCTGCCGTGTTCGCAGCCGCCGGCATCGTCGGCGCGGTGTACATCGGTTGGGATATCCTCAAGACCGAAGCCGACGTGTGGGGCTTCGTGGAGTCTCGCGCCGGGTCCTTCAGGATCCTCGGCCTGCCCCTTGCGGAGATCCTCTTCTTCGTGGTGGTGCCTTTCAGCTGCATCTTCATC
Source organism: uncultured Spirochaetaceae bacterium (assembly GCA_964588355.1). GTDB lineage: Bacteria > Spirochaetota > Spirochaetia > SZUA-6 > DRHE01 > JAFGQJ01. Next base: position 4,102 of record CAZPPB010000019.1, read on the forward strand.
TACGAAGTCGTGCGGGCCTATTTCAAGGAGCGGACCGTGGCGATCCCGCGCTGGATCTGGTACGCCGCTGCCGCCGTTCTGGCGGTGCTGGCAGTGGTATTCCGCTCCCAGTTGTACACCCTGACCGTCCTGCTCTCGGTGGCCGTGTTTTTTGCCCTGACCGCCGCCGTTCGCCCGGGGCTGCTGGGCAGCAGACATTTCTGGCTGGCCGTGCTTCTGACCTTCCTGCCCTTCCTTATCTTCAATGGACTGCTCACGGCTATCCCGATCGTGATCTACAACGATGCGGAGAACTGGGGGATCCGGGTGTACACGATTCCTCTGGAGGATTTCTTCTACAGCTTCTCCCTCCTGGGTTTCAACTTCCTGGTGTTCCGGCTTCTGCGCCGCGATCCGGAAACCCGCAATGCTTGAGAAAAAGGTCGCCGTAATCGGCGCCGGCTTGGGAGGTCTTTCCGCGGCGATCCGTCTGGCCCACGCCGGTTACTCCGTCGATCTGTACGACCAGCAGCCGACAGTGGGCGGCAAGGCCGGTACGAAGCAAATCGGGGAATTCCGTTTCGATACCGGTCCATCCCTGCTGACCATGCCCCCGGTGTTCGAGCAGCTGTTCGAGGAGGCGGGACAGCGGCTGGCCGATCACCTGAAGTTTGTTCCCCTTGCCCCGATCTGCCGCTACTTCTTCCCGGATGGAACGCGGCTTTTCAGTTACAGCGAGCGGGAGCGCTTCGCCGAGGAAATCGAAGCCAAGACCCTGGACAGCGCTCGCGCCCTGGAGCTCTATCTCGACTACGGCCGAAGGATCTATGAGAATACCGCGGATCTGTTCCTCTGGCACAGCCTCCACGAGCTCTCCTCGTACCTCAAGGTTTTTTCCCTGAAGAGTCTGCTGAATCTGGGGAAGATCGACGCCCTGCGCAGCATGGATGCGGCCAACCGTTCGTTCTTCCGCGATCCCCGGGTGGTGCAGCTGTTCGACCGCTATGCCACCTACAACGGCTCCAGTCCCTACAAGGTTCCGGCGACGCTGAACATCATCCCCTACGTCGAATACGGCCTGGGGGGATACGCCGTAGCCGGCGGGATCTATGCCGTCCCCTCCGCCCTGGGTCGGTTGGCCCGCACGCTGGGGGTCAGGCTGATGCTCGGTACCCGGGTGGAGCGAATCCTCCATCAGAAACGGCGCATCCGGGGGATCCGGGTCGGCGGAGAAAATCTGGACTACGACGTCGTGGTTTCCAACGCCGACGTGCTGCGCACCTACGAGGATCTTCTGGAGGATCCCCAGGCGCGCCCGGCCCGGCGTTACAAGGCGCTGGAACCCTCTTCCTCCGGGCTGGTGTTCTTCTGGGGGATGAAGGAGAGCTTTCCGGAGCTCGGGGTAAACAACATCTTCTTCTCGAATGACTACCCGCGGGAGTTCCGCGAGCTGTTCGTGGAGCGGGTGTGCCCGGTTGATCCGACCGTGTACGTGAACATCACCTCCAAGGTTACCCCGGAGGATGCCCCGGCGGAGGGGGAGAACTGGTTCGTGCTGATCAATGCCCCGTGCGACGCGGGGCAGGACTGGGCGGAGGAGGCGGCTGCCAGCAGGGAGCGTATCCTCTCCAGGCTGCAGGGTGCCCTGGGCCGACCCGTGGCCGCAGCGATCGCGGCGGAGGAGGTGATGGGCCCCCGGGATATCCAGCGCAACACGGGCAGCCGGCTCGGAAGCCTGTACGGCATCTCCTCCAACACCTCTATGGCAGCATTCTTGAGGCATCCGAACCGCAGCCGAAGATATCCCGGGCTGTACTTCTGCGGGGGCAGCGTGCACCCCGGCGGGGGCATGCCCCTGGCTATCCTGTCGGGGAAGATCGCCTCGGATCTGATCCGGCGGCATGAAGGAGCAGCGGGATGAGCAAGCGGGAGCTGATAGTAGCGGTGCTGCTGGGGGTGTTCTTTCTGGTGGGTTTCATCGGACACAGTCTGCCGGCAACGCTGCCCTGGATGCTGAGCATGACTCCCTACACGCTGCTGGCCTGCGGTCTGATCGCCTTTTTCCCGGTTTTTCTGGAGCGAAAACCGGGAGTCCTGCTCTGGGCCCTGCTCGTTTATGTGATCACCTTCATCCTGGAGGCCCTGGGAACGGCCACGGGCAAGATATTCGGACCCTACACCTATGGACGGACCCTGGGACCCATGCTCTTCGATGTGCCCCTGGTGATAGCCTTCAACTGGCTGATGATCATCCTGGGCGCCCTGAGCCTGGCTCAGCTGATCTTGCGCAGGCGTCTGCCCGTTGCCGTCGCCGCCGCGGTGCTGGCCGCGGGATTCGACTATCTGCTGGAACCCACGGCGATCCGCCTGGACTACTGGACCTGGCAGGCGGCGGGAATCCCCCTTCAGAACTACCTGGCCTGGTTTCTCATCGCCCTGGCAGCCGCCCTGTTCTTCGTGTATCTCAAGCTTTCGGTGAAGACCCGCCTGCCCCTGGCCTACTTCCTGATCCAGCTTGTGTTCTTCGCCGCCCTGCGCATATTTCCGCCGCCGCTGTAGCGCCGACAGCCGGATCGCCCGGGCCGGCAGCGCTGCTTCGATGCGGTGCTCGTAGACGGGGTGTCCGCCTCCGGCTGCCGCCTGCGCTGGTATTGCGTTTCGTGGTTTTGCCCCCTTAGATTTGCTTTCCGTATTACGATTCGAGTAGTAACTTAACTGCAGATGGCTGCGCGGCGGGGCGAAAAAATCGGAGGGTAAGATGCTCGCCTACTTTGAAGACAAGAAGCAGAAGATCAGCGCCTACCTGAAGGAATTCCTGGCCGAGAAGGGAAGTCGATTCTCGGCAATCAACACGCTGGGAAAGGATGTCTGCGACCGGATATACGACTTCGCGATCCAGGGCAAGATGTTCCGGGGCGGACTTGTTTCTCTGGGCTTCACGATGTCCCGCAACGGCCAATTACCCAAAGCAGCACCGCAGACGATGATCCGCGCGGGAACCGCGGTGGAGCTTCTGCAATCCGCTCTTTTGATGCACGACGATATCATGGACCGGGATCAGGTGCGCCGGGGATATCGCCTACTTCCTGGCCTTCGAGGTCTTGAGCCGCCTGGATATCGATCCCCGGATCTACCGGCGGATCCAGAAGCTCGTCTCCCAGGAACTGGCCTACGTGAGCATTGCCCAGATGCAGGATATCCTATGGGGTGCCTCGAACAAATCCGTCACCGACGAAGAGGTGCTGCGTATGTACCTCTACAAGACCGGCCGCTACACCTTTTCCCTGCCCCTGATGATCGGAGGGCTGCTGGCCGAACAGAACGGGCAGACCCTATCCCTCCTGGAGAAGATCGGGGAGCACATGGGCATCATCTTCCAGCTCAAGGATGATGAGATCGGGCTGTTCGCAGATCAGAGTGAGATCGGCAAGCCGGTCGGCTCCGATATTCGAGAGGGCAAGAAGACCCTCTACTACGGACTTCTGCAGAAGCGAGCCCCCAGCGAGGATCTGGCCCGCATCGCCTATCTGATCGGCAATCCCGATATCAACGATCAGGACGTGCAGTACTATCGGGACCTGGTGATCCGGCTGGGGATCTTCGAGGAGGTCCGCAGGCTGACCGAAACTCTGGCCGACAAGGCCGGGGCCCTGATACCCTGGCTGCCGGGATTCAAGCTCGAGGAGCGTGAGGTGCTGCTCAAACTACTGGATTATTCCCTGGTAAGGACACGGTAAATCGCATACACTACGCTCAAAGTCATGAGCGTCGGTCCTCTCCCCGAAAAGTTCCGCAAACTCGATCTGCCCGGGCGGCAGGAGCAGATCCGCCGCACCTACAACCCTCAAGCGGAGGAGTGGCAGGCGATCTGCACCGACCCCCGTCTGGATGACCTGTCGGACATCATGGTGGAGGCGGCCATCGGTTCCCTGCCCGTTCCCCTGGGGCTGGCCGCGGGTTTTCTAATCGACGGCGAACAGTTCGATATCCCCATGGCCACCGAAGAGCCTTCGGTGATCGCCGCGGCCTCCTTTGCCGCCCGGATCCTGCGTCGGGGCGGCGGCCTGTCGGCCTGGGCCGATGAATCGGTGATGACGGCCCAGCTGTTTCTGGAGGGTGTGCCCGTCGGTGGGGAGAACCGGCTGCGCCGGGAACAGGAGCGCATCGGTACCCTGGTAGACGGGACTCTGCCGGGTATGAAGTCCCGCGGCGGAGGATATCGGGACCTGGAGCTGAACCGCCTGCCGGAGAGCGATATTCTCGTTGTCGGCTTGAAGATCGATGTCCGGGATGCGATGGGGGCCAATGCCTTGAACACCGCGGCTGAGAATCTCAAACCCGAGCTGGAGCGCTTGTGCGGCGGCGGGACGGTGATGTGCATTCTCAGCAATGCCGCCCGAGACCGGCGCGCCGGCGCCCGATTCGCCCTGCCCGTATCGAAACTCTCCGCCCTGGGTCCCGGTGGTATGGCGGGCGCGGAGGTGGCTCGCAGAATCGTCCTGGCTTCCCGGATCGCGGCGGAGGATGAACAGCGGGCCGTCACCCACAACAAGGGAATCATGAACGGAATCAGTGCCGTGGTGCTGGCCACGATGAACGACACCCGGGCCGTAGAGGCCGCCGCCCATGCCTGGGCGGCCCGCTCAGGCCGCTATCAGCCCCTGAGCCGCTACACCCTGCGGGACGGAACGGGCGGCAGAGCCGAAGAGCGGACTCTGGAAGGAGAGATCGAGCTTCCCCTGGCCGTGGGCAGCCTGGGCGGAGCCGTGGGCTTTCATCCGGCCAGCCGCCTTGCCCTGCGGCTGTTGGGTTTTCCGGACGCCCGCAGGCTGTCCCGGATCATTGCGGCGGTGGGGCTGGCACAGAACTTCGCCGCCGTCCTGGCGCTGGTGACCGGGGGGATCCAGCGGGGACACATGAAGCTCCACGCCGCCAGGCTGGCCTACCAGGCGGGAGCCAGGGGGGAGGAGGTCCGGCGCGTGGCGGAAGCTGTTGCCAAAGGGGGAAGATACAGCCGCGGGGAGGCGGCGGCGATTCTCGAGCAGCCGCGG
>CAZPPB010000019.1:9231-39819 GCA_964588355.1 uncultured Spirochaetaceae bacterium
CAAAGGGGGAAGATACAGCCGCGGGGAGGCGGCGGCGATTCTCGAGCAGCCGCGGGGGGAGCCGCGGGGGGAGAACGATCGATGAGGCAGGAGGTCCTCTGCCGTACTTCACCCAGTCTGGCCCTGGTCAAGTACTGGGGAAAGAAGGATACCCGGAAAAACCTGCCAGCCACTCCGAGCCTGGCTGTAACACTGGGCGGGGTTCACACCGAAACCCGGGTCAGGATCGCCGATAAGGACGAGGTCCGGCTCAACGGCGAAACCGTGACCCTTGAGCGCTACGCACCTCTGTTCGACGCGCTGCGCCGCGCCGCGGATCGGAAGGTGTACTTCCAGGTGGAGAGCAGAAATGATTTTCCCTCCTCAGCGGGCCTGGCCAGCTCCTCCTCGGGCTTCGCCGCCCTGACCGTTGCCTGCGACCGGATCCTCGGTTTGGGGTTGGTCCCCGCCCAATTGTCCGCTTTTGCCCGGAGGGGCAGCGCCTCCGCCGCCCGTTCTCTGTTCGGCGGCTTCACCCTGCTGCCCGCCGGGGGTTTCGCGGCCCAGCAGCTGTACGGTCCCGAGTATTGGCCGGAGTTCCGCATCGTCATAGCGCTGGTCAGCCGCAAAGCCAAGCCCGTTTCCTCCCGGGCCGCCATGGAGGCGACCCGCAGCTCTTCCCCCTACTACCGCGCCTGGCTGCGAAACGCCGGGCAGCTGCTCGATCCGGCGCTGCAGGCTCTGGAAAAGCGGGACATCGAGGCTCTCGGCCGGGTTGCCCGCTTGAGCTACTGCCGGATGCACGCAGCTCTCCTGGCCTCCAGCCCGCCGGTGCTGTATTGGCTGCCCGCCACGGTCGCGGTGATCCGGGAGTGCCAGAGCCTGCGGGATGAGGGTGTCGGCGCCTGGGAGACCCTGGATGCCGGCCCTCAGGTGAAGGTGCTCTGTCTGGAATCGGATGTCGGCACCGTCAGCGATCGTCTGCAGGCTCTGGATCCCGAGCTGAAGCTGATCGTTGCCTCTGTGGGGGAAGGCCCGGTCTGCGAAGCACTGGAGCGGTGATGCGGGGTACTGGGTGACCGTGCACAGCACCGGGTCGGTGATTCGTCTGAGCGTGCCGGGGAATCTCCTGCTACTGGGAGAATATGCAGTCACGGAGGAGGGCGGCTTGGGGTTGGCCCTGGCCGTGGACAGAAGAGTGGTCGTGGAGGTGCAGCCGTCCGCTACGCTCGTCGTTGAGGGCCGCTGGGGTGAGGATGCCGTGCGCTGGACTCAGGGATCGGCCTCGGGCAGCCCGCTGATCAACGCAGTCGTGGAAACCTGGCAGGAACGGCTGCATTCCGAGGGCGTCTGCCTGGGGGGCGTGTCGATGGAGGGGGGCTTTCGGGAACCGACAGCCCGGATCGTCGTGGATTCTTCGGCATTCTTCACCGACGGCCGGAAGAGCGGTTTCGGTTCCAGCGCCGCGGTCACCGTGGCGTTGACCTGTGCGCTTCTCAGCCTGTCAGAACTTTCAGAATCCCAACTGCTTCGATGTGCAGCCCGGCTCTCCCTGCTGGCCCATCGCCGCGCTCAGGGGGGCAGAGGCAGCGGCTACGACGTGTACGCCTCCTTGTACGGCGGTTTCGGCTGTCTGGTGGGCGGGGCAGAACCCTCCTGGCAGGCGGCCGAGCTGCCCTGGCTTCCGCCTCTCTATGTCTTTGCCGGGCCTGCCAGCGTGTCTACGCCGAACTCGCTCCTGCACTACGAACGCTGGAAGAGCTGCGACCCGGCGGGCTGGCGGAGCTTCCTCGAGGAATCGAACCGGGGCATTCGCAGCTTTCTGCAGGCGGAGGACTGGCTGCAGGCCCGGGGAGCTTTCACTGCCTCGAAGGAGCTGGGGCTGAGGCTGGGGGAGCGGATCGGAGTGTCCGCCGACATCGAGGCGGCCGGTTCGCTGGCACCGGAACTGTGCAAAGCCCTGGGGGCGGGCGATGAACTGGGTATCTACCTGGCCGAAGCTCCCCCTCAAGAGTCCGCTCTGGAAGCCGTTGCCGTTTCCCCGGAGGGGGTCCGATGGCATACCTAGGCTCCGGTTGGGCGAAGCTGCTGTTGTTCGGGGAACATGCCGCGGTGTACGGTCACCCCGCCGTAGGCCTGTCCCTGAGCACCGCACTGCAGGTTTATCTGCAGCCGGAAACCTCGGGCAGCTGGAATCTCGAAGGGGTACGGGAAGAGGATCGTGAGAAGATCCTTCAGGTCTTGGGGTTGATAGTGGAGCTGGCTTGTGCGGACGGGCAAAAGCGCCGGGACGGGGGAAGGCTGGCTCTGGAATCCAGCATCCCCCGCGGGCTGGGTTTCGGCTCTTCCGCCTGCCTCTGCGTAGCCTTGGCTGCCGCTGTGGCCGCCTGGCGAGCTGAATCAGACACACGGAGGATCTGGGAATGGGCACACAGAGCGGAGCAGCTGTTCCACGGTACGCCTTCCGGAATCGACACAGGCCTGGCCCTGCTTGGAGGGCTGTACAGCTTCCGGCCCGATCCCCCGCGCCTTCCCGATGCCGAGCGGTTGACAGGCATCCCTCTCCATCTGGTGGTCGGAGCGGTACCCAGGCAGACCAGTGCAGGAGCCCTGATCGGTGCGCTTCGCGAAAAGATGATGGGAGGAGATCGAGGGGTGCGCAAGGTCCTGGAGCGGCTGGGCACGCTGGCCGCAGAGGCCGCTGCAATCCTGCAGGCTCAACAGGAGGGGGGGGCTTGCGGATCAGCGGCCGGGGAGCTGGGCGAGGCGGCCCGGGAGGCCCAGGAGCTTCTCGACAGTTTGGGATTGAGCACCCCGGAGCTTGACCGCCTGCTCGAGGAGGGCAGGGCAAAAGGGGTTTTGGGGGGAAAGCTCAGCGGCGCCGGTGGAGGCGGAGCATTCTTCCTCATCTGTGCCGATCCCGAAACAGCCCGCGACGCGGCCGCAGCCCTGCAACAACTGAGCGGGTCGTTGAGGCTGCCCACCGCGGACACGATCTATCCCCTGTCCTGGATGCCGGAAAGCGGAGGATAGGTGTCTACCTGGTTGCGGTCTTGTAGCGGTTGATGGCGTTCAGATAAGCCCGGGCGCTCGCCTCGACGATGTCCGTGGAAGCTCCCCGTCCGATATACCGCTCTCCGTCGATCTGTACCGTAACCGACACCTCGCCGATGGCCTGGCGCCCCGGGGTGATGGCCTGAACGTTGTACTCCAGGAGCTTGGCCGAAACACCGATGGCCCGGTCGATCGCATTGATCATGGCATCCACCGGTCCATCCCCGGTGGCCGCCTCCTCCAGCATCCGATCTTCAGCCTTGATCCGGACCGTGGCCGTGGGAACCGCCATGTTGCCGGATTGGAAGTTGAAGTAGGTCAGCTCATAGGTGTTCAGCTGCTCGCCGAGCTGGTCGCTCACGATCACGTACAGGTCGTCGTCGTAGATCTCTTTTTTGCGGTCCGCCAGTTCGAGGAAAAGCTTGTAGGCCGCATCCGTGTTCTCTTCGTTCAGGATCAATCCAAGTTCTTCCAGCCGCTGTCGGAAGCCGTGCTTGCCCGAGTGTCTGCCCAGCACCAGGGTGCTGGAATCCCGGCCCACGTCTTCGGGGGTCATGATCTCGTAGGTGGCGCGGTGCTTGATCACGCCGTCCTGATGGATCCCCGCTTCGTGGGCAAAGGCATTCTCCCCCACGATAGGCTTGTTCCTGGGGATGGGGAAACCGATGATGTTGCTCAACAAGCGGGAGGAGTTGTAGATCTGCTGGGTATCGATCCCCGTGGTGTAGGGCAGAATGTCCCGGCGTACGTTTATCGTCATGATCAGCTCTTCCAGGGAGGCATTGCCGGCCCTTTCGCCGATCCCGTTCACCGTGACCTCCACCTGTCGTGCGCCGTTTTTTATCGCCGCGATGCTGTTGGCCACGCCCAGCCCCAGATCGTTGTGGCAGTGCACCGACAGGACCGCCTTGTCCATATTGGGCACACCCTCCATTATCTTTCTGATGAAGGCGCCGAACTCTTCGGGCACGGCATAGCCGACCGTGTCGGGTATGTTGATTACCGTGGCTCCCGCTTCGATGGTCTTTTCCACCAGACGGCAGAGGAAGGGCAGCTCGCTGCGAGTGGCGTCCTCCGGGGAGAACTCCACCTCATCGACCCGCTGTCGAGCCCAGCTCACCGCCCGGCAGGCCATCTCCAGAACCGTATCCGGATCCTTGTTGAGCTTGTGCTTCATGTGGATCGGGGAGCTGGCGATAAAGGTGTGGATCCTTTTGTGTTCGGCCTCCTTTATCGCCTCGTAGGCCATCTCCAGATCTTTGTCCACGGCCCGGGCCAGAGCCGTGATGGCCGGACCCTTGACTCTCTGGGCGATCGTCCGGCAGCCGTCAAACTGTCTGGGGGAGGATACGGGAAAGCCCGCTTCAATGGCGTCCACGCCCAATCGGGCCAGCTGCGCCGCCATTTCGAACTTCTGCTCGATGCTCATCGAGGCTCCCGGGGATTGCTCCCCGTCCCGCAGGGTGGTGTCGAATATATATATTCTTTCCATTTCTTTTCCTCTGTTCATTTTTTTGTCGCTGCTAGGCTATCGTGATCTTAAAGTCTTCGTTGAGCTTCTCCGAAGCGCCTTTACGCTGCTGTGACTGCGTGTTGGGCTGCTTCCTTCCCCGCTCCATAGAGATCAGACCGCTGCGGGCGACCTCCCGGATCGAGTAGGGTTGGAGCACAGCGATGAAGTTGTCGATTTTGTCCGAGGAGCCGGTAACCTCCAGCACCATGGAATCGATCCCTACATCCAGGACCCTGGCGCGAAAAACATCCGCTACCTGGAATACTTCCCCCCGCAGGTTCGGCATTGCCCGCACCTTGATCAGGGCCAGCTCGCGATGCAGGGAGGGCAGGGGACTCAGGTCGGTGATCTTGATGATGTCGATCAGCTTGTTGAGCTGTTTCTTGATCTGATCGAACACATTATCCTCGCCCTTGCACACCAGGGTGATGCGGGTAATCTGGGTATCCGTTGTGACCCCGGCGGTGATGCTCTCCAGGTTGTAGCCCCGCCCCGAAAACAGACCGGCTATCCTGGATAGGACGCCCTGATGGTTCTCCACCAGCATGGACAGTACGTGAGTCATGATTGCCCTCCTTCGGAAAACATCATTTCCGCGATCCCGGCCCCCGGCGCGACCATGGGAAACACGTTGAACTCCCTCTCGACTATGAAATCTATGAATATGGGCCGGTCTTTGATCTTGCCCGCTTCTTTCAGCGCCGGCTCTATATCTTTGTGCTTCATCACCCGCAGACCCACGGCCCCGTAAGCCTCAGCCAGTTTGACGAAATCCGGATGATAGGCCGGACAGTGATCCCCCGGTCCTTTGCACTCAGGCGGGCATTCGGCCCCGGTCCTCAGGCAGGTGGAGGAGTAGCGCCTGTCGAAGAACAGCTCCTGCCACTGCCGGACCATCCCCAGGTAGCCGTTGTTGAGGATGGCCACGATCACCGGCAGCCGGTTCTGTACAGCCGTAGCCAGCTCCTGGATGTTCATCTGGATCGACCCGTCTCCGGCGATGTCGATGACCCTCTTGTCCGGATTGGCGAACTGGGCGCCGATGGCGGCCGGGAAGCCGTAGCCCATCGTGCCGAGTCCCCCGGAAGTCAACAGGCTGCGGGGATGGCGGAAGGTGAAGAACTGGGAGACCCACATCTGATTCTGCCCCACCTCCGTGGCGATGATCGCATCGGGAAAGGTCTGGCAGATCGTCTGGATTACATCGTCAGGCCGCAGATGGCCGGTCCCTTCCGCCTGCCCGACCTTCACCTCCAGGGGATGCTCCTTCCTCCAGGCGGCGATCTGTTTGAGCCACTGGTCGGTCTTCGGTGCTTCCAGCAGCGGCATCAGCTGCTCCAGTACCAGACGGGCGTCTCCCACGATCGGCACCTCTACGGGCACGTTGCGGGAGATAGAAACCGGGTCCTGATCGATATGAACGATCGTAGCCTCCGGAGCAAATTTGCTGAGATTACCGGTGGCCCGATCGTCGAAGCGGTTGCCGATCCCGAACAGGAGGTCCGAGTGGGATACCGCCATATTGGCGACGTACGTGCCGTGCATCCCGAGCATGCCGAGGGACAGGGGATCATCTCCGGGAAAAGCCCCTATTCCCATCAGGGAGTGAACCACCGGGACGCCGGTCTTCTTGACGGCTTTGCGAAAAATATCGGCGGCTCCGGCGATGTGGATCCCCCCGCCCACGTAGAACAGCGGCCGCTTCGCCTTTTTCAGCGCCACCGCGGCTCGCTTGATCTGGTTGGGATGACCCTTGAGCACCGGATTGTAGCCGCGGATGGTCACTTTGGCGGGATACTCGTCGTCTCCTTTTTCCAGTATGACATCCTTGGGCAGGTCCACCAGAACCGGTCCGGGTCTCCCCGAGTTGGCGATGGTGAAGGCTTCTTTTAAAATCCGCCCCAGGTCTTTGCGGTCCAGAACCAGGTAGTTGTGCTTGGTGATCGGCCGGGTGATCCCCACGATGTCCGCCTCCTGGAACGCGTCGTTTCCGATCATCGAACGGGAGACCTGTCCGGTGAAGCAGACGATCGGCACGGAATCGAAGTTGGCCGTGGCGATGCCGGTAACCGTGTTGGTCGCTCCCGGTCCGCTGGTCACCAGGCAGACCCCGGTTTTGCCCGTGGAACGGGCGTAGCCGTCGGCGGCGTGCACCGCTCCCTGTTCGTGCCGTGTCAGGATGACGTTGATCTCCGGCTCGGAGTACAGGGTGTCGAAAACCGGAATGACAACCCCTCCGGGAAACCCGAAAAGATGTTTAACCCCCTCTGCTTTGAGAGCCTTTACGAAAAGTTCGGCTCCGCTAATCTTCATCCTTACCCTCCGATTTTATCATTCTTACCGCCCCCTGAGCCGCCGAGCTGACGTTGTGGGAGTAGCTGTCCAGGTAGAGGCTGCCGGTCTGCTTGCGCAGCGGGCTGAATGCTGCTTTACGTTCGGCCAGCTCTTCGTCGGACAGCAGAAGATCGAGCCGCTTGGCCGGGATGTCGATGCGGATACGATCTCCCTCCCGGATAAGGCCGATAGGGCCGCCCGCCGCCGCCTCCGGTGTGATGTGTCCGATCGAAGCCCCCCGGGTCGCCCCGGAGAAGCGGCCGTCGGTCAGCAGAGCTACCTCTTTGTCCAGTCCCATTCCGGCAATGGAGGAGGTTGGGGAGAGCATCTCCCTCATCCCCGGACCCCCTTTCGGTCCCTCGTAGCGGATCACGATCACGTCTCCGGCAATGATCTTTCCGTCCATGATGGCAGCCTGGGCTTCCTCCTCCGAGTCGAACACCCGGGCAGGCCCTTCGTGGACCATCATCTGCGGATCCACCGCCGCCTTCTTTACGATGCTCCCGCCGGGGGCCAGGGACCCTTTGAGCACGGCCAGTCCCCCCGAGCTGTGATAAGGTTTCTCTGCTTTGGCCACAAAGGTGCCGTCAGGCTGGGGTGCGTTTCTGTAGGAGTCGGCGATCGTTCTGCCGGTGACGGTTATCGCTTTGCCGTCGATCGCCCCGAGGGAATCCAGAACCTTGCAGACCGTCATCACCCCGCCGGCGGCGTACAGATCCTCCATGAAGTACGGACCAGAGGGGGCCAGGGAGCACAGATGGGGGACCTTGTCGCTGATAGAATCGAAATCATCCAGGCTGAGCTCCACGCCGGCCTCGGCGGCCATGGCCGGCAGGTGCAGGGCTGTATTCGTCGATCCTCCGAGGGCCATGTCCACTGCTACGGCGTTGAGGAAGGCCGCCCGGGAGAGGATCTGCCGGGGACGAAGATCCTGGCGGACCGCTTCCACGGCTTTCCGCCCGGCCTCCCGGGCAAGGGCCATGCGCGCTCCGTATACCGCGGGGATCGTGCCGTTTCCGGGAAGGGCGAGCCCCAGAGCCTCGCAGAGGCAGTTCATCGAGTTGGCGGTGAACAGACCGGAGCAGGAACCAGCTCCGGGGCAGGCGCGGCACTCGATCTCCTCCAGCTCGGCAGCGGTGATTTTCCCGGAGGACAGCTGACCCACCGCCTCGAACACCGAATCCAGACCCATCTTTCGTCCGTGGTACTCTCCGGCCAGCATCGGGCCTCCGGAGATAATCACTGAGGGAATATTGGTCCGGGCCGCCGCCATTACCATCCCGGGAACGATCTTGTCGCAGTTGGTGACCAGTACCAGACCGTCCAGGGCATGGGCTTTAGCAACCAGTTCGATGGAATCGGCAATCAGTTCCCGGCTGGGCAGGGAGAACCGCATTCCCGGATGTCCCATGGCCAGCCCGTCACAAACACCGATAGTGCCGAACTCCGCCGCCACGCCCCCTGCTGACCAGATCCCCTCTTTGACCTTGTCCGCCACCTGCCGCAGATGAAGGTGGCCCGGGATCAGCTCGCTGAAGGCGTTGGCGACACCGATCAGGGGTCTATCCAGATTCTGCCTGTCCCAGCCCATAGAGTAGAGCAGGCTCCGATGAGGGGCCCGGGCGTTTCCCTCCGTTACGACTTTACTGTTCAACTTTTTACTCACAGCTGTACTCCTTTTCAAAAAAAAACCGTTTTCCAGGAAGGAAAACGGCTAATGTTGCCATTCGCTGTTCGCTCTACCCTCCCGGGTTGGCTGAAGGGGCTGTAAGGAGAAGAATGATAATGCCCTTCGAGTCGATCCGCAGGGAAGCAGCGTTCATGTCTATGCTTTACCGCATCTTCCTCTTTTTGTCAATATTTAAGCTGTTTTTTTCTCGCTCTACACCAAATGCACCTGACGTGCTATGGTTGAACCAGGAGGCAAAGTATGCGAATCAGAACTATCATCGCTGCGGTTTTCTTCGGTCTGCTCCTGATCGCAGCGGCGGCGGCCCAGGACAGTCTGGCCGTTTCGGCGGACAACCCGGAGATAGACGGGATCGTCTCCCCTCAGGAATACAGCCTGGTCATCGAACTGCCGAAAGCCGTTCTTTACCTGAACAGAACCCGGGAGATCCTGTCTATCTCCATTCAGTCGCAGCTCGATGGCTGGGTGGCGGTGGGTTTGGGATCACAGAGAATGGATGAGGCGTCGATATACATCGGCTATGTCGATTCCGGAGAACAGGTTTTTGCCACACAACTGGGCCGAGGTCATGGCCACACAGATGCCCAGGTAGCCGAACCGGCGGCTTCCCGGTTGAGGGAGAATCAGACGGGAACCGTTTTGGAGCTCAGCTTTCCCGCCTCGGCTTTCATCCCGCAGGGAGCAGCCAGCCTGAGCCTGATCGCAGCCTGCGGAAAGCGGGATAATCTGGGCAGCTACCACTCGATGAGAAGGGGCCTGGAGATCGATTTGTGAAGCGGATCGGGATTGTTCTGATCCTGGTGCTGCTAACCGCGCTGCAGCTCAGCGGTCAAGCCGGGCGGATCCTCGGGGATTGGGAGGTGAGCTTTGCAGGCACCGACAGGGATACCCCCCCCGAGCGGGGTTGGCAGCCTTTCGATCCGCCGGGCAGCTTCGAATCCGTGGGATCGGATCGGGAGGGTTTTATCTGGCTTCGAACGGAGCTCCTCCCGGCCGAACCATCCCTGCTCGTTCTGCCGCCCCTGGGGTTTTCTGCCCGAGTGTACCTGGACGGAGTGATCGTGGCGGCTGAGGGGATCCCCCGGGGTGTGGAAACCGCCGGACCCACTTCCGTATTCAGAGCCTACCGCCTTCCCTATGCGCCGGGGCAATCCGCCTCCCCGGCGCTGCTGCATATTCGGCTCCGTCACCTCAGCGCCTCCTGGCTGGACGGTCCGGTGGAGGTGATACCGGCTGCCGGCTCCTTGTCGGAGGTCCTGAAGCGGAATCTCCCCGGGGTGGGGATCAACGCGGTGATCATGCTCTACCTGCTGTTTACTTTCTTCTTTGCCGCCTATACCGCTGCTGTGGAAAAACATCTGGCCGCCCTCTTTCTGAGCCTGGGAAGCTTGTTTCTGGCGGGCTTCCAAATTGTGTCTGTTCTCCTGGGGGAGATGCTTCCCCTCATGACGGTGCTGCGCCTGTTCCCGGTATTTCTCTCTGCCGGACTGTTTTTACTGCTTCTGGCCTGCTCCGAGCTGCTGCGGTCCCTCCGGTGGAGCATCGTGGTTTCGGTGGCCGCCGTGCTGACTTTCCTGTCCATCCTCCTGTCGGTGATCGGCACCGGGGACAACGTTCTATTGTGGAGATCCGTGCAGGTCGGATCTTTGACGGCGGCGTTTCTTCTCGGTGTTGTTCTTTGCGCCTCGGGGCTCAAGAAACGACCCGGGATCGGCGCACCTCTGCTTCTGCTCTTTCTGGCCGCCGGGGCCGTGACGGCCTACCCCCTGTTCGCTGGACCGCAGCACCGATGGCTGTTCCACCCGGGCGGGGCCCTGCCGGCTGTGCTTGCCCTGCTGATCACCTGGATCATGGGATGGCATCACTTCCGTCAGGTACGCGGGTCCGCAGAAACCGATCAGGAGCTGGTGGAGCGGGTGCAGGCGGATCGGGATCTGGTGGTGAGACTGAAGGATGGAAAAACCCGCCTGGAGCGGGGCAACCTGGAGAGCATGGTACTGGCCAACAGGCTGGTGGAAAGCGCTCAAAGGCAGGCCTTTTCCATCGGCCAGATCATGGGTTCCATAGAGGAGGGAGCTCAGGCGGAAAACCAGGTCGTTGGGAAGGAGGGGCAGATTCTGTCGTTGACCGCCGAGGTAGACGCCCGGATCGCCGATTTCAACGAGCAGATCCGAGGCGCACTCACCGAACTGGAGGAACTGCGGGAAAAATCCATCACGATCACGAAGGCGGTATCCCAGATCATCGGAATCGCCGACAAAACGAACATGCTGTCCCTCAACGCCTCTATCGAGGCATCCAAAGCAGGGGAGGCCGGCAGGGGGTTTGCAGTGGTCGCCCAGCAGATTCGAAAGCTTGCGGATGTGACCCGGACCGTTTCCGATCAGGTGAATACGTTGATGCGGGAATCGAATCAGGCGGTTGCTACCAACGTTCAGATGGCTCAGGGCATGGTCCAGGGTTACCGGGAGATCATGGAACAGAGTGAACGTATCCGGCAGATGATCGAAGCCAATGCCTCGGCCATGGAGGAGGTCACCCGGTCGCACAAGGAGATCCAGGATGGAGTGGCGGGAGTCGATCGGACCATTCGAACGATTCTGGAGGTTTCCCGGGACCTGAGGGAGATGACCGGCAGACTGGCAAAAACGTTCTCCTGGTTCGAAGAAGTGCTCAAGACCGGCGAGCAGGAGGGGGTTGGGGAACCGGCGCTTTTGCCCGAATTGCCCGAAACAGAACCGGCGGAACTCAAATCTGCGTACGAGCAACCTCAGCCGCCCGAGATCCCGGAGCTGGTGGAGGGTCCGGAAGAGGGGCAACTGGAAGAGGGGGAAGCGGAGGAGGCCGCCGAGCTGGTCGAAGCGCTGGGTGAGGAAGAGCAGCCGCGGAGCCAGGATGACCTTTCCCTAACCGAAGATCTGGACGAGCTGGGCGTGGCCCTGGAAGCGGTGGAACCTGAACAAGGGCCGACCGAGGAAGCCGCCGGGGTGCAAGCCCGGGAGCCGGAAACCGAGGACCCGGCAGCCCCGTCCTATAACCTGGAGGACGTAGAGGAATTAGAGGCGGTTGAAGAGGAAATCGAAGAGCTGGAGGGTGTTTCCGGAGAGGCCGATGATTCCGCACCCTCCCGGCCTTAGGGGAGCAAAACTTGTAAGGGGCGCAACAGGATGGCCGGGGGGCCGGGACGCTGCAGCGCCGCAAGGCCGTATCCCGCAGGTCAGCCGCTGATCGGGCCCTCGAGGTTTACGGCGTACCGAACAGGCAGAACCACTCCGCCTCCGCAGCCAGCTGGTCGCCCACGAAGGCCTGACCGCTCTGTTTCAGCGTCTTCGGACTGACCCGCAGGGTTTTTATGACCATCTTCACCTCATCTCCGGGCCGTACCTGCTGGCGAAATTTCGCCTTGTCCACGGAGGCTAAAAAGAACAGGGCGTCCGGGTCCACCTTCCCCGTCAGCCGGATCCCCGCCCCCCCGCACTGCGCCATGGTTTCGATCAGGATGACTCCCGGCACCACCGGGTAATCGGGGAAGTGGCCTCTGAAGAAGAAATCCTTCTCGGTAAACCTGCGATAGCCGATGACCTCTTCGTCGTCGTACTTCTCGATCCGGTCTACAAATAGGAACGGTTCCCGGTGCGGAAGCAGTTGTTCGATCTCCTGCATGAAAAACTCCTTTAAATGATTCCCAACTGTTTTCCCGCCTTCTTGCAGATCTCCAGCACCTGGTCCAGCTCCGCATCGGTGTGGATGGCCATGTAGGATGTGCGGATGATCGAACGGTCCGGCGGAACTGCTGGACTGACCACGGGATTGGTGTATACCCCGTTATCGAACAGCACCTTCCAAAAGGTGAAAGTTTTTTCGTCGTCTCCGATCATCAGGGGGATGATCGGAGTTTCGGCAGTGCCGACATCGAATCCCAGGGCCTTGAACTCCCGCACCATGGTTTGGGCGATGCTCTGCAGGCGCTGTGTGTGCTGGGGTTCGTTTTCCATGATTTCCAGGGTCGCCATGACCGCGGCGATCATCGCCGGCGGCATACTGGCGGTGAATATCAGCGGCCGGGCGAAGTGCTTGATATAGTCGATGACCACTTCCTCTCCGGCCACGAAGCCTCCGATTCCGCCGAAGGACTTGGAGAAGGTTCCCATCAGAATGTCCGCGCATGGATCGAGACCGTAATGCTCCTCCGTGCCGCGTCCGGTTTTCCCGAGGACCCCCAGGGCATGGGCCTCGTCCAGATAGATCCTGGCGTTGTGCTTCTGGGCGATCCGCTTCAACTCGGGGAGCTTGACGATATCTCCTTCCATGCTGAACACACCGTCGGTTACGACCATCTTGGCTTGCTCCTGGGGAAGGGAGGCCAGAGTTTTTTCAAGGGCTTCGGGGTTGTTGTGCTGATAACGGTGAAACTTGATGGAGCCCCCCGAAAGGCCCATGGAGAGCATGATCCCGTCGACGATTGAGGCGTGGTTGTAGCGATCGCTGAGGATGTGATCTTTTCTGCCGAGCAGCGCGGAAATGGTGCCCAGATTGGCCAGATAGCCGGTGGTGAAGCAAAGCGCGGCCTCCCGGCCGACGAACCGGGCCAGCCGATGCTCCAGCTCTTCGTGAAGGACAAAGGTACCATTGATCAATCGGGATCCGGAGCAGGTCGTTCCGTACTTTTCGATGGCTTTCTTGGCGGCTTCCTGCACACGGGGATCCTGGGCCAGGCCGAGGTAGTTGTTCGATCCGCACATGATCACTTCCCGGCCCTTCATCTGAACCTTGCTGCCCCAATTTTCTTCGATCGGAATGAAGTAGGGATAGTATCCGCTCTCTCGAGCCGCCTGGGCTTCTTTGAAACCGTAACATTTTTCGAAGATATCCATAGAACTCCCGATTGATTAGGTTGAGTTGTGAGGGTTTATTATTGCACTCTATCCCTGCTCTGTAAAGAGATTAACCTCAGATGCCCTGGAAGGTGAACCAGAAGGTGAAAAACCCGGTAGGATCGAGTACGCCGCTGGCCGTCATGACGGCCAGGGCCAGAAACAGAAGCAGGAACGCTGCCCGGCCCGGGAGCAGAACAAGGCGCCCGGCCGATCGGACTCGCCTGAGGTAGGACACGCCGAGCAGGATCGCCGGAACCAGAAAAACCGCCGTGAAGCTGAGCCGCACCTGCCAGGGATTGGCGGCATTCCAAGTATCCAGCCAGCCGGCCAGGCGAAACAGAAAGATGTTGAAACGCTGCAGGCGACCCAGAGCGATGAGCAGCCCGATAAACACGAGAAAGGCTCCGCTGAGGATGCGCAGCGTGTCGAAATGCCGCTTCATCCGCTCCCGGGCACCGAGAAACTGGGAGAAGAACAGGCCCGCCAGGACGAAGGGCAGACCCAGCCCCAGTGAGTAGACGGCCAGCAGCGCCGTCCCCTGAAGGACCCCGGCACTGCTTCCCGCCAGAAAGAGAATCGAGGCCAGAATCGGACCCACGCAGGGTGTCCAACCCGCCCCGAAAGCCATGCCCAGCAGCAGCGCACCCAGCCAGCCGGTGGGAGAGGAGCGCATGTGCATTCTCTTTTCGAAGTTGAGAAACTTCCAAAAGTTGAAGATGAAGTTCAGCCCGAGGATGATTACCAGCGTGCCCGCCACGATATTGACGGTCTGGGTTGCTCCCGTGAAAAAGCCTCCGGTTCCGCTGAACAGCACCCCCAGGGCGATGAACACGACAGAGAATCCCAGAACGAACAGGAGGGTGCGCAGGAAGACCTTGGATCGCTGTCGCTCACCCAGTTCCTGAACGGATACCCCGCCGATCAGCGACAGGTAGGAGGGGATCAACGGCAGGACGCAGGGAGAGAGGAAGCTCAAGATACCGGCGGCAAAGGCGATCGCCATGTTGATATTGCTCGACATCACGGAAGGAGCTCCTTGACCAGGGAGATGATTTCCGGAGAGTTCCAGTCCCGGGTTCCCACCATGCGTCCCAGGATTGCCCCTTGGGGGTCGATGATGTAGGTGGTGGGGATGGCCCGTACCCCGTAAACGGCGCCGACCTTGCCGTCCGTATCCAACAGCACGGGAAAACTCATCCCCGACTCCTCGACAAAGGCCGAAACTTGTTCCGGGGGTTCCTGGCTGTTGACGGCCAGAATTGTGAATCCCTGGTCCTGCAGTTCCCCGTACAGCTGTTCCATGGAGGGAATCTCGGCTCTGCAGGGGCCGCACCAGGTCGCCCAAAAATTGAGGAACACAACCCTGCCGTCGAACGCACTCAGGCTCGTCTCCCGGCCGTTCAGATCCTTCAGGCTGAACTCGATGGCCTCGAGATCCTCCTTCGGGGTTTGGAGTCCCAAACGCTCGAGTTTTTCCGCCAGCGGCGATGCGTCCGAGGAAGCCGCAGGTTCCCGGACCTGGGCTGAGCCGGCCGGATTGACCGGGGCTTGTTCGGTGCTGTCGGAACCGCAGCCTGCTGACAGTAAAGCTGCCAGTCCCATCAGCGGCAGCAAAAATATAGCTGGTTTCATATATAGCAATCTACCATCATCAGGGGGCCGGCGGCAAGCTCACCTAGAACGCCCCGATACTTTCGGTCCGGGCGAACAGTGTGAACACTAGAACCGTGGCGTTGTACAGTCCGTGGGCCACGGCCAGGGGATGGACATTCTTGAAACGAACGAAGAGGATTGAAAAGTACAACCCCTGGATCAGCGCCACGGCCAATCCAGCCACACCCTGATACATGTGTCCGGTCGCAAACAGCAGGGTGCTCATCCCGATTCCGAGAAACACCGGCAGCCGCAGCTGGCGGAAACGAGTCAGCAGATAGGATCGGAAGAACAACTCCTCACGATACCCCGTGGTCAGGCAGAACAGCAGAACAAGGGGAATCAGTCGGGCATCTTCGAGTTTCCAGCGGAAACCGGTGGCAAACAGAGATCGTCCCGCCGGCGGCAGCAGGTTGAGAATGATCCCCAAGAGGGTAAGCAACGAGAATATTCCCGCAAACACCAGCAGAGCAACCGGAAGATCCCGTGCTCTTGGTCTGAGGATACCGAACTCGGTGTAGGGATCTTCCGCATCGAAACCGTTCTCCCCCGCGCGAAGGGAGATTATGTACAGGAGCAGCAGAATTTGCGGAAGCGCTATAATGAAAAACTGCAGCATGTAGGAGCGCAAACCCTCGCTGCTGTCCAGCAGCTCCTGTCGAGGCCAGAGATAGCCGGGCAGATAGAACAGGAGGAAGAGTAGAATCATCTCGAGGATGTTTCTGTTTCTGGAAGATAAAAAAATCAGCCTTCCCCCGCCTTCATACTGCAATCCACCCCGCGAAAGGAGCGGCGGACGTAGTATATTTAATAGATTAAGTATATCAAGTTGCTATCGATAATGTAATTATGTGGTGGATAATCCTTCTCGTACCGGCCGCCATTGGTGTCGCGATTTTTATTTACCTTAGAATTGTCGGCCACGGGAGCTTTCCCTGGTTCCAGTTCTACACGAAGGGAAAAGAGTCGGGGTTCAGCTTTCGCGAGGTCGGATTGCTGCGCAAGATCGCCATCGAAACTCAGATCGAGAATCCCACCGCATTGTTTTGGAGTATCAAGCAGCTCAATCGTTCGATCAAGGAGATGATCATCAAACTCCGCTCCCGTGATCTGATCGATGACGAGGAATCGAATCAACTGCTTTCGAAACTGTACGATCTGCGCAGGCGTGTGGAATTTGATCTGCCCCGGTACCGATTGGGACTCAAATCCTCCCGGGATATTGCCCCCAGGCAGAGGATGCGGGCCATGCTGCCCGGTGCCGGCCCCTTTGCCACGATGGTCATAGAAAACCGGGCTAAGCACCTCGCCCTCTCCAGACCGCAAGGTCCCGGCTTGCCGGAAGGCTTCACGTGGAAAGGCCAGCAGATAGCGCTCCACTTCTGGCGCGCCGAGGATGCCGGATATTTCATGAGGACCAAGGTCATCAATGATTTCATTGGTCAGAACTATCCCATCATCCACGTAGCCCACACTGATGATATTGAACGCACCCAGCAGAGGCGATCGATCCGAGTCAAGACCAACGTGCCGGCGACCGTGTATCCGTTGAAGAGCATTCAGGATACGAATGAACTGGAGGAAAGCGCCAAGGGGCTGCGCTGCCGGCTTCTAGATATTTCCGAGGATGGAGCCTGCCTGGCAGTGGGGGGGCGAACCAAAGCGGGGATGCCGGTCAAGATCCAGTTCGAGCTTTCCGGCCGGATGATCGTGATGTGCGGTTTGGTCAAGGGGGTCAACCACGATCAGAAGAAAAACGTTTCCCTTCTGCACGTACAGGCGGTACCTCCCAGCACCCGGACACGTAATGCAATTTCTACCTTCGTGTACAATATCTTTGGAGATCAGAATCCGGACAAGGTTTAATCGAAACCAACCGAGTGAAGCTTCATCACATTCGTTCCACCGCTTTTAGCGGCTGGGATGCCCGCGGAAATCACCACCAGATCCCCCTTTTTCACAAAACCTTTATCCATTAGGATTTTGTCGCCCGCAGCGGTGGTCCGGAGGAAGTCCTTTTCGAATTTGGGAATCAGCAGGGCTTCGACCCCCCAAACCAGCGACAGGTGGTGGAAGGTGGACTCCCGGGGGGTGATGGCTACCACGGCCGTGGCGGGACGGAACATGGAAATCAGACGAGCCGTGGTCCCTGTGATCGTCTGGGCTACGATGCAGCGTGCTCCCAGTCGTTCCGCGGTCTGGCATACCGATTGTGCCACGGCCAGCTGGGTCGAGTAGGTCGCTTCCTGCTCTTGGGCGCGGACCCAGCCGAGGTCCAAGCCGAGGTTCTCTTCGACGTGATCGGCGATCCTCCGCATCATACGTACCGATTGGACAGGGTAAGCCCCCACAGCGGTCTCTCCGGACAGCATAATGGCATCCGATCCGTCGTAGATGGCGTTGGCCACGTCGGTGACCTCGGCTCGGGTGGGAAGGGGATTGCGGATCATGCTGTCGAGCATTTGGGTAGCCGTGATCACCGGAATCCCGACCAGATTCGCCTTGCGGATCGCGGTTTTCTGATATACCGGAATCATGGATATGTCCGCCTCTATGCCAAGGTCTCCCCGGGCTACCATGATGCCGTCGCTGGCCGCGATTATGGAATCGAGGTTCTGCAGAGCCGACCCTCTTTCGAGTTTGGCGATTACGCAGGGGGCCGGTTCGCAGTCACCCACCGCTTCCCGAATCGCCTGCAGATCGGAGGCGGTCTGTACGAAGGACAGGGCGACGAAATCCACCCCAGCCTTGAGTCCGTAACGAAGATCTTTCAGATCCTTTTCCGTCGGAGCGCCGAGGGAGAGGATCAATTCGGGAAAATTAACCCCCTTGTGGGAGTACAGACGGCCGCCGTGGAGGATACGGCAGCGCAAATGATCCCCCCTGTTCTCCTCTACCTTCAGCTCCAGCAAACCGTCGTCCAGCAGAATCCTGGCTCCCTCGGGAACATCCTGCATCAGGGCGGGATAGTCGACGGGAATCGGTTTCCCCTCCTCATAGACGCAGTGCTCCGATTCGGCTCTCAGGGCAATCGAATGCCCTTCTGGAAGTGGGATGCCCTCCAGAGGCAGTTGGCCGACTCGGATTTTAGGACCGCCCAGATCCTGGAGGATTCCTATGTTCTTCCCCGTCTGTTCCCTCAGTTTTTCGATCCCTTTGATGAGAAGCTCATTGGAGTCCCGATCGCCGTGGGAAAAGTTGACCCTGGCTACATCCATTCCCGCCTCTACCAGTGCCTTCAGTACCGTGGGGGAGGAGGAAGCGGGACCGATTGTACAGACTATTTTTGTTTTTCTGCTCATCCGAAGATTTCGCCATTATAACGACAAATCGGTCGGCGGTATAGCGAGGGAGATTTTTTTTACTGCCGGGTATACAATCAATACAGGTCGCGATCTCTTTTCCAATTGAAAGGAAAGATTGCGATGGTGTATAGTCGACGGTAGCTGCACGTGTTAGGAGTGGGAGAATGAAAAAAATACGCCGCCCGGTTGTTTTTCTGCTGTTTTTTCTGCTGACGCCCGGCCTATGGGCTCAGAACCCGCAGGATCTGCTCCGATCTTTCACCAGGAATTTCGCCATCGCCAGTCTCGATGTGAAGATTCAGATCATCGAGGATGCGGGAAACACCGGTTCTACCGAAATGGGGCCTCTCTACAGGCAGGCCATCGATTACGTGTTGACCAACTGCACCCTGGTCGACACCGACCAGCGCTTCCGCCAGCTGGCGATCCTGGCAGTGGACCAGATGAAAGCTTCCGGCTACACGGAGGGAAAATATTCGATTTGGAAGCTCTTCGATACCGACAACGAGACGGGAGTGCGGATCAGCTGCCTCAACGCGCTGGGAAGCCTGGCCCGGGGAGATCAAGAGATCATCGAATATCTGAACGTCTGGCTCGGGCATCAGAACACGGTGTTTCAAAGCGGGAAGGTTCCGGATGTCTATGTCATCTCAGCCGCTGTCCGGGCGCTGGGAGAGCTGGGAGACCGGAGCTCTTTTCCCGTTCTGTTCCGCACCATGACGATCGGCTACACAGATGATATCTCCCGCTCGGCCCGGGAAGGCCTGTTCAGTTTGGGGGGCGAGCTCAAAGACAACCTGACCGGTATCCTCAAGGACAGCGATCTGGAGGAAAAAAAATTGGCCCTGCAGATGTCCCTGGAAACCGACCGCCTGGACGACAATGCCAAGGCGGAGATCGCCCAGTTCGCCCTAGACGTCGGTCTGCACACGGCGGCCGTGGACAACCCTTCCCGGCAGATCGCCCGGGATATCCGCTATCTGGCGGCGGTGGCCTTGACGGAACGCAGATGGTCCTCAGCTACGGATCTGGCCATCGAGCATTTCGACACGGTTCTGCTGGAATACGACAGGGGAATGACGGACAGACGCCGCGTGGTTGAAGCCGTCAATTGTCTGGGTGCCATGGAAACGCACGAAGCCGCGGTCCGATTGACCCAGTATCTGGTGCTTCTCAACGCCTACACGGAGAGACGGCAGGAATTCGACAACATCATCGTGCTGGCGGTTGTGGAGAATCTCGGCCGTCTGGGGGACAAGACGGCTTTCGACGACCTGCTGTACGCCCAGTATCTGAGCTACTCGAGCGGGATCAAAAAAGCCGCCCGGGAGGCCCTGGATAAGCTGAGCTGGTAGCGCCGCAGCACATCGTATTGGCCCGATGATTCGGGGGGTTCTTTCATTTTTTGCATTTTTCGCACTGTCCCTCTGGATCTCAATTTTTTTTGCCGGGGCTGTGCCGGCTGTCCTCTTTCCGCTTGTCGGACTCGGGTTTCTGGCCGCTTCCATCCCGATCAGCTCCGCCGTGGATGCCCATTGGAAACAGGCGGCAGTGATGTTGGGCTTTCTCGGTATGGGTTTATTGATCGGGAGTTTGAGAACCCCGGAAACAATCCGCTGGAATCGCTATCCCCGAATCTTGCCCGGTAGCCGGGCTTATACCGCGCTGCCCCTGCATCGGGTCGGAGGGTTCACGGGGATCCTGAGTGCCGACAGCACGGCTGTGCCGGATTCCGCCGGAACCCTGAGCCGCTACCCGATCGAGCTCGAACAGGTAGTCAGTGTCGACGGGCAGCAAAGCGGTACAGCCGCAGGTCACGTCCTGGTTTGGATCCGCGGCGGATCGATGCTGTTCCGGGGACAGGAAGTAACCGTTTCTGCCGGCCTGGCTGAATCTAACCAACCCGGCCGTTTCGCCTACACCTGCTGGGCTGAAGCGGACAGATTGAGCGGGGGAGGGTTCCCCGGCCGCATCGACGCGCTTCGTGCCGGGGTCTTTGCCGAGATCCAGTCCAGGGTGCAGCGGCTCGACCCTTCGGTCGCAGCCCTCCTGCAGGCACTCCTGCTCGGACGGCGGGAGGAGCTGGAGATCTCCCTGTACGAACGGTTCCGCCGCAGCGGCAGCCTTCATCTGCTGGCACTCTCCGGTCTGCACCTCGGCATCCTCTACCTCCTGCTGTGCCTGCTGCTTGGTTTCCTCCGTGACCGGCGGCTGCGGAAATTGACTGCCGGCGCCCTCCTGCTCGGGTATGTATTCCTGATCGGATGGCGTCCGTCCCTGGAGCGGGCGGCCTTGATGATCCTGATCGCGGCTGCGGGTTTCACGCTGGACCGGGAGATACAGCCCCTGAACCTTCTGGGTTTGGCCGCAGCCTTTCTTCTGCTGGCCCGTCCCCACTACGCCTTCGATCTTTCCTTTCAGCTGTCCTTCCTCTCTCTGGCGGCCATCATCCTGTTAAGCCCTTTCCTATACCGCCTCTGGCGCAGTTGCCTGCCCGCTTTTGTTGGCTGGCCGTTGAGTGTCTCCCTGAGTGCGCAGGTCGGTACAGCCCCGCTGGTGCTTTACCATTTCGGCGCGATCTATCCCGTGGGAGTCGCCGCGGCGATCCTCCTCATCCCGCTGGTTACCGTTTTTCTGGCAGGGGGGATCCTGTTCGTGGGATCGAGTTTTCTGCCGATCTCCCTGGGCGCTGCCTCCCTGAGCGCCCTGATAGGAGAGGGGCTTTCCCTGGTATATAGATCGATCGCTCTCTGCCTCAATCTGTTTTCACGCCCCCGCGGGGTGTACGTTTCCTGGAAGCCCGTGTACTGGCTGTTTCTCGGGATCCTGCTCGTGCCCCTTGCCATAGAGATCCGGATGCAGAGGAGGATCCCTTCGTGCTGAACTACAACTCGCCTACCGAAATCCGTCGTGCCGTGGAGCAGCTCGGCCTGCGGCTTCAGAAGCGATGGGGGCAGAACTTCCTCGTAAATCAGGGTGCGCGGCGGCAGATCGTATCATTTATCGATCCCGGCCCCGAGGAGACCATCTGGGAGATCGGGCCGGGACTGGGAACTCTGACGGCCGCCCTCCTGCCGGAGGTCCGCTCCCTGCTGGCCTTTGAGATAGACAGGGGGCTGATCCGCTTCCTGAAGGAGACCTTTGCAGACCGGAAGAACTTGCAGGTTGTCGAAGGGGACGTGCTGAAAACCTGGAGATCCCACTATAGTCAGACGGATCCTCCCGACAAGATCGTGGGGAATCTGCCGTACAGCTCGGCATCGGCTCTGATCGGGACACTGGCGGAAAACCGGGTCTGCGCCAAGAGACTCGTTTTTACGGTACAGCGGGAGCTGGCACAGCGGATGAACGCCGTGCCGGGAAACAAGAACTACTCCTCTTTCTCGGTTCTCTGCCAGGTCGTATACCGCATTTCCCAACCGATGCAGCTCAAACCGGGGTCCTTTTATCCCCGGCCCGAAGTGCATTCCAGTGTCGTGCTCCTGGAGCCCAATCCGGAGGTTTCCCGCATCCCCCAGTGGCGTTTCTTCCTCCGCTGCCTCCGCACCCTCTTCCGCAGCAGGCGCAAGACCATGAGAAACAACCTGCTGGCCGGAGCACTCATCCCTCCGGCCGGAGTCGAGCAGCTGGATCGTTTATTCGAGGAACTCGGGATAGAACCGGGAATACGCAGTGAGCGGCTCTCTCCGCAGGAGCTCCTGCGCTTCAGCCGACGTCTCCACTCGGAGCTAGAGGATATTTAACTGTTTGAGTATCCCGGTCAGGGCCTTCCTGTTCTCCTGACTCAGCGGGCACATCGGCAGCCGGTAGACCTCTTCCACAAAGCCCTTCATGGCCATGCCTGCCTTGATCGGGATGGGATTGGTTTCCAGGAAGATCCCCTTGAACAGGGGAAGCAGATCGTAGTGCAGTTTACGGGCCCGATCCCAGTCGCCCTCCAGAGCCGCCCGGGTGAGTTGTTTCATCCGATCCGGTACGATGTTGCTGGCCACAGACACTACCCCGGTTCCGCCCAGACACATCAGGGGGAAGGTCATGTTGTCGTCTCCGGAAAGCACGTTGAAGTCTTTCGGCTTCTTGGCGATCAGATCCATCATCTGAGCTATGCTGCCGCTGGCCTCTTTGACAGCAACTATATTTTTGTGCTCCGCAAGCCTGAGCATGATCGGATTTTCTATGTTTTTGCCGGCCCGGCCGGGGATGTTGTACACCACTATGGGCAGGTCCACTGCATCGGCGATGGCTGTGAAATGTCTGAAGAAACCCTCTCCCGTCGGCTTGTTGTAGTACGGGGCAACCTGCAGGCTGGCCGTGGCGCCGGCGGCTTTGGCTATCTCCGTCATGTGGATCGCCTTGTCCGTGCAGTTCGAGCCGGTACCGGCGATCACCGGGACCCTGCCCGCCGCCTGTTCGATTACTACGCGGATGACCTGTTCGGTCTCTTCGGGGCTGAGGGTCGGGCTCTCCCCGGTGGTGCCCACAGGGACCAGCCCGTCGATGCCCCCGTCGATCTGGAAGTCGACGAGTTTCCTCAGGGCTTGCTCGTCGATCTTCCCGTCCCGGGCAAACGGGGTAATCAGTGCGGTGAAGACTCCTTGGAACATGCTCGTCCTCCTTAATGAGTTTGTAGCATACCTTTTCGGGACAGTATCGATCAAGGGGTGGTCGATCCCCTGACTGCCCGGCAGCCGAGGCTGCACCCCTGCCGGTTGCCGGGTTGGCACCCTTTTGCTACTATGGCGAAAAGTGTGTGGAGAGGAGGATGTCATGATACGGATCATTATCCACGGTTGCCTGGGCCGAATGGGCCGCGTACTGGCTACCGCCGCCGAGAGTGCACCGGATATCGAGGTTGCCGCCGGGATCGACCAGCTGCCGGGCGTCAGCGATGTGGATTATCCGGTGTTCGTCAGTCTTGAGAAATGTACGGTCCCCGCGGACGTGATCGTGGATTTCTCCTCCCCCAAAGCACTCCCCACCCTCTTGACAGGAGTGCGGGAAAAGAATCTCCCCCTGATAATCGCCACCACGGGACATACCAGGGAGGACAAAGTCCTGATAGCCGAAGCATCTGCATCCTTGCCGATCTTCGTATCCGCCAACATGTCTCTAGGGGTCAATCTACTCTCGGAAATGGCACAGACGGCTGCCACGGTCCTGGGCGAGAGTTTCGACATCGAGATCATCGAGAGACATCACAATCAGAAGAAGGATGCCCCTTCGGGAACCGCCCTGCTGCTGGCCGATGCGATCAATGAGGTTTATATGCAGGGCAAGAGCTACGTTTACGGCCGTCACGGGCGGGAAGAGCTGCGCCGGAGTACGGACCTGGGCATCCACGCCATCCGAGGCGGCACGGTGGTCGGGGAGCACGTGATCGTGTTCGCCGGCAAGGACGAGCTGGTCGAGCTGCACCATTCGGCGGCCTCCCGGAATATCTTTGCCCTCGGCGCCCTCGAAGCGGTGCGTTACCTCCTGGACAAGCCCGCGGGTCTGTACAGCATGAAGCAGATGATCACCGCGGCCAGCGCGGTCACCCGCATGTCTGTCAGCAACGAGGAAGCCCTGTTATCCCTCTATCGGATTACTCTGGATCCGAAGAGCATCACCGGCATCTTCGAGCGGCTGGGTCAGGCGGACATCATCGTGGACCTGATCAGTCAGACGGCTCCGGTGAATGGAGAGGTGAACATGTCTTTCACCGTCTCCAAGAAGGATATAGACAAGACGACCGAACTGGTGAAAACGCTGCGAGATTCTATGAAAAACCTGAAGATCGAAATTGCCGATAAAATCACCAAGATCACTGTTGAGGGGCCGGGGATGGAGACTCAATCCGGTGTAGCCGCCCGTGTGTTCGGGACCCTGGCGGAGGAGAAAGTTGAGATTCAAACCGTGACGACTTCGGAGACAAAGATCGCCCTGATCATCCCGCAGAATGACGAGGAGAGAGCCGTTGAGGCAATCAAAACGACCTTCGGCCTCTAGCACCATTTCTCAAACCGCTTCCCCCACCGTTTCCCCTCCCCGGCAAAACCTCGGTGTCTACGGAATGGGGCGCTTCGGCCGTTTCTACGCCGAACTGCTGTCCCGCTACGCCTCAGTCAAAGCCTTTTCCCGCAATCCTGATAGCCCTCTTCCGGCCGGGGTCCGCCGGGTTGATGAAGCGGGGCTCTGTGATCAGCCGGTGATCATCCTCTGCGTGGCGATCTCCGGCATGCGGGAGGTGCTTCAGAGGCTGGCCCCCGGTCTTAAGCCGGGTACGCTGATCATGGATACCTGTTCGGTGAAATCCTTGCCGGCGCAGTGGATGGATGAACTGCTGCCCCCCGAGGTGAAGATTCTGGCAACCCACCCTATGTTCGGGCCCGACTCTGCCCGCGGGGGACTCGAGGGGTTGCCGATGATTCTGCATCCGGTGCGCCTCGGCGCCCCCGAGCTGGCGCAGTGGCGGCTTTTTTTTGAGCAGATGGGGCTTTCAGTGCAGCTCATGGAGCCGGAGCTTCACGATCGCCAGGCCGCCTTTACTCAAGGGTTGACCCACTATCTGGGCCGGGTTCTGGCCGAACTTGAGCTGGAGCCTTCCCGGATCGCCTCCCTGGGCTACCGAAAGCTGCTGGAAATCATCGAACAGACCTGCAACGACTCCTGGCAGCTTTTCTACGATCTCCAACAGTACAATCCGTACACCCGGGAGATGCGGGATCGACTGGCCGCTTCCCTGAGCAGGGTCAAGACGCGCCTGGATCAACATCAGCGAGCTTAGTGTGTTGACACGGCTGGAGAGCAATGATTACCATTCCGTCGGGAGAGGAAACTGAATGAGGGATGTACGCATTAATCAAATCGACGAGAACGAAATAGAAACGGTTCTGGCTGAGGACATCGACTTTTCCGGTGTGCTGACATTCAAGAAGCCCCTGATGATCAAAGGCAACTTCAAGGGGGAGATCAAGGCCTCCTCGGATCTCTACATCGGAGAAAAGGCGTTTGTGAAGGCGAAGATCGAAGCAGATTGCGTTTCTACGAAGGGCAGGATAGAGGGGGACGTGGTCGCCCGTACCCGGGTGGAGCTTGCCTCCACGGCAACCATGAAGGGAGATCTCACCACTCCCGATCTGATCATGGAGAGCGGCTGCAAGTACAATGGCGTGTGTGCCATGAGTGAGGGCAAACATGAGAAATAGGCTGGCACTGATTATCCCGATCCTGCTGGTGAGTGCCCTGTCGGTTACCGCCCAGGACAAGTACGACGCGGTAGAGCTCTACAAAAACGGAGATTACGAGGGTGCGATCGAGGTCTGCCGCAAAGAGCTCGAAGAGATGCCCAACCGCATGGATGCCCACGCCGTGTTGGGCTGGAGCCTGCTAAAGCTGGGCAGGTATCAGGAAGCCCTGGAGGCCAGCCAGGTGGCGTTTCAGATCTCCCGCTACGATCCGCGGATCATCGAGAACGCCGGGGAGGCTCTCTTCTATCTCGGACGACGCGCCGAGGCTCTCCGTTACTTCGAGGAGTATGCCGCCATCTCCCCGACCGGCGGCAGGATCGATCTGGTGTACTACTTCATGGGAGAGATTTTAATCCAACAGGGTAAGTTCAACAACGCCGACATCGCCCTGTCCACCGCCCTGTATCACTCCCCCAACATTGCCGACTGGTGGGCCCGGCTGGGGTATGCCAGGGAGAGGGGAGGGGATTTCCAGTGGTCCCTGGAGGCTTACAACAAGGCGCTGGCTCTGAATCCCAATCTTGTCGACGCTGTCAGAGGAAGATCCCGGGTGGAGCAGCAGCTTTGATCGAGGGATGACCGCTTCCTTCCACACCTTTGGGTGCAAACTCAATCAATACGAAACCGAAGCCCTGGCTTCTGAGTTCAGAGACCAGGGCTTTTCTCTGGTCTCTGCGGATAGGTCTGCGGATGTCTACGTGATCAACACCTGCACGGTCACATCGAAGAGCGAGCAGAAAGCGCGCCGCCTGATCCGCAAGCTCTCGAGGGAACACCCCGGATCCCTGCTTGTGGTGACCGGCTGCTACGCCCAGCTGAATGCAGGGGATCTGGCGGCTTTGGGGAGCAATGTGCGGGTGGTTTCCCAGGAGCAGAAGGCTTCGCTGCTGCAGCTGCCCGGCCGGCTGCAGCAGCGCGACGGTGGTTCCGCAGCCTTCGGGCCGGGGGAGCCGGAGCGCAGCGATCCCTTCGCCTACCGGGTGGATCGTTTCAGCTATCACTCCCGGGCATTTCTCAAGGTCCAGGACGGCTGCGACTACCGCTGCGCCTACTGCCGGGTGCCACTGGCCAGGGGGCGGTCGGTCAGCCTGGACCCGCTGGAGGCGGTGCAGCGGGCTCGGGCTATCGAGCAAAGGGGATACGGGGAGGTTGTCCTGACCGGGGTGAATCTGACCGCCTATCGATTCGGAGATATCGAGCTGCCGGAGTTGCTGGAGAAGATCCTGGCGGGCACCGGACGGCTGCGCCTGCGTTTGTCCTCCCTGGAACCCGAGAGGATCAAGCCGGAGCTCACCGACGTGCTTGCCAGCCCCCGCATCTGTCCGCACTTCCATTCGCCGATCCAGTCCGGCTCGGATCAGGTGCTGCTGCGGATGCGCCGCAGGTACCGGAGCCAGAGAGTGGCGCAGGCCGTGCAGCTGCTGCGCACGGCCAAAGCGGATCCCTTCCTGGCGGCGGATGTGATTGTAGGATTTCCCGGAGAGGGGGAGCAGGAATTCCTGGCCACTCTCAGACTCATCGAAACCCTGGGCCTGAGCAAGCTCCACGTCTTTCCTTTTTCCCCAAGGCCCGGTACGGCTGCCGCACATCCGAGCGATCCCGTACCGGAACGGATCCGGGATGAGCGGGTGCACCAACTGCTGTCCCTGTCCTCCAGGCTCCATGAAGCCTACACCGATCGATGGGTCGGCCGGCGGGTCGAGGTGGTGCTGGAGAGGGGCGGGTCCGCAGCAGGCGGCGGCTGGCGGGGTTTGAGCGCGAACTATCTGAAGGTGCTGGTCGAAGGCGTTCCTCCAGAGGCGGGAAGGGCGGGCAGCCTGGTTCAGGCCGTGATAGAGGAGGGGGGCGACCCCTGCCGGGGGCGCTTCGCCGAGTAGCCGTATTGGGGTATAATAGTTACATTGACCACGCGAGTGTCCGCCCGCTTTGAATGTTGACACTGACCGCGAGCGGTTGTTATATTGCCCATGTTCTACTACAGGGGCCGCTAGCTCAGTTGGCAGAGCAACAGCCTTTTAAGCTGTGGGTCGCCGGTTCGATCCCGGCGCGGCTCAGATAAATACTTGTTTAGTAAGCACCTATAAACCGCCGTTTTTCGGCGGTTTGTTATTGAAACGAAACCTCTTCACAACCGCAGCTCGCCGGAAGGCCATAGGGTGATCAGGACAGTTCGTCCCCCAGTCAGTGCTTGGAAGATCGCACAGTCCCGCTGCCTCTCGAAACAGTATAGTTGCTTGAGTTGTTTGTTGCCCGGTGTCAGGGTTTTAAGGTTGAAGAAATGGCAGGTTGAACGAAATGGGCACTCGCTTTCGCCAGCTGAAAGCCCTTCCTGATCAGCAATCAATATCACCTCTCAATTTCAATAGACTTGTCTATATGCATTAACAACAGCACCTCGGTGACAGACTGTGTGCACCCTCGAATACGGATCCTTCTGTTTTCTGAGATCAACTGCTTGTGGCATTCCAAGATGTGCCCAACGAATAACGAACTAATCTCGCCAACCTCTGATAGGTCTATGGTAATCGTTGCGTATGCGCTTTTACATAGAATACGGATCGACCGTTCGAAAATATGCACTCGATCACTTGTCATCGATCCGGTGACAAGCAAGAGCACCTCATTGTCTGAGAGATGCACAGTTTGGAGCAAAGAGCTGTTTCCATTGGATTCTTCGGTACTCATCGACTATGCACCCTGAATGGTCTGTTGCTCGAGGAAATCCACGTATCGTTTGATCGCGTTGTCCTGTGCGAATCCGAATTCAAGAGCTATGTCCCCGAAACACCGCTTGTCACCGGCTTTCTGTGCTTCGAGGATTTTGTCGACCTGGTCAGAGGTCATTGCCTTGATTCGGACGAGAAACTCGCCGATTCTTTCAGACAATGTTCTCCCTTCCCTTAGCTTCCCGTGCTTTCTTTGCTACCAGGTATAGCCGGACTGCATCTTTGTTGATATATCTGAGTCCCCGGCCGATTTCACCAAATTTCTGTTTACCGCCAGATAGTTGTTTTGCACATGTGATTTCGACTTGTGTGGTGTCTATCTCACCGATGCGGACTAGATACTCACTGATTTGCTCGGACATTGCCCCTTAACCCTTACGATTATCAGTAAGCGGTCTACCTTTGTATGTCTGCGGTTTTTGGTCTGCCTGCGGCTCTTGCGGTGACAAATTCAAAATTTTGATCGTTTTGTCGAATTTGAGTAGCTTCAGTATGTTTAAGAGCTTTGCCGAACAACCTTGGAACGCCAAAATCTTGGATCGAACCGTAAGATCGAGTTTCAGCATATGCAATTTGCCAAGGATTTCATAGTTTAAATGATATACTTCAGAGAGGTCGATTATTACGGTTTTGTAGGTAGATGGCAATATCTCGCTCGAGAGCTGTTCTACCTCCGCAGCTGTGGTATTTCCGCTGAATTTTAACAGAATTTCTGTGGCCGATAATGGTTCTTTCGTAATCATCTATTCCCCCTCGGAAACCGGTTAGCTCATGGATGCCTGCAAATGGATCCCCCGGACCTTGGCCCCAGCTCATCCAGATTTATAATCGATCCGACGCTCCGAGATCTTCCCACAAAAGGAATGGCGTAACTATCAGGTTTTCCGTGAAATTCAATAGGGAAATTCCTGAGGTTTGAGTCCGGATAAAAGTCACGTAAAGCCGTGTCTGTGACCTCTCTCTCTGCCAAGGGATCGAACTCTTTCAACGGCCGGGTACGCTTTCGGAGTTCTTGGATCCCCTGGATCATCTACTGGGAAAGAGATTCTTCCGGACCGCGGAGCCGTTGGTCCGCTTCTTCGCTCGGCATGTCAATCTGGCCGAAGAGCCGGCGAGCGTCTATCTGAGTTTTTCCGAGGAACAGCTGAACATCGGTGAGGGAGGAGCCAGCTATTTCGCCATAACCCTCAAAGCAGTTGTTCGCGGCGGAAGGGGGCTTGTTGCACAATAGGCCGTATTTCGAAGCTCAACGGGTCTACAGGCGTTTGACTTTAAAATCGCGGGTAGTTTTTTCTGGTTTTCTGGGTGGGCAGGGAGCGGGGTCTGTTATTCTTCTGGTTGTTATAATCTGCTATTGCTCTTCGAACTTGGCAGGCTGGTCACGCTTCTCTCACAAATTAAGCTTATTTGCGGGGCAAATTTAAGAGGCCGATTTAGTAACATTCAGCTGCTTTCTTGCCTTACTGATCGCACAAATCCAAGTGCTATTTACAGGAACCCTGAATTGCTTCAATAGCGCTATCGTAGCTTCAGCAGCCTTCACCGTTTCTGCAAGTTTCTCTCTGTCTTCGG
Source organism: uncultured Spirochaetaceae bacterium (assembly GCA_964588355.1). Lineage (GTDB taxonomy): Bacteria > Spirochaetota > Spirochaetia > SZUA-6 > DRHE01 > JAFGQJ01. The sequence continues at coordinate 39,164 of CAZPPB010000019.1, forward strand.
TTGTATTCGCCAACCGTATTACTTTTCTCATATCACAGTAACCTTACTATAATTATCAATTTTAATATGCTTATTCTGTATTAATATAGGTGTTCTGTACAAGAGCAATTTAGCGTGTTATTCTTATTTTTCCGTAGTTTTATCCTTATTGGGTCAGACAGATGAAAGATAGAAGGAAAATACAGCGTCTAGAATTGCGAACGCCAGCCCGGATAGAGGCTGTGGCTAAAGATGGTAAGAAAATAAGTCTGCAAGCAGAAACAAAGGACATTTCAAGCCACGGCGCATTTTTCCTAACTGAGGAACTGCTGGAAGAAGATGCTAAACTAGATATCGAGTTGTTATTGTCGATGGAGAAATTGCTGGAGCTCCTACGGGAAAAAAAACAAATCAAGATATTAATACAGGGCACTGTTATCCGAAGCAACCCGGATGGAATTGCTGTCAGTTTTGGCAGGAGATACCAAATAATTCAGGCTGACCAATAATCCCTAATCAAGAAGTTCTATTTTCTATGGATCCTCTACTCCAGTTCTGATCGACCTCCGTCAGGCCTTCGAATTTTATGGGTTATCTTTGATCATGTCGATAGTGGAATTTATTAAATCCTATGATCTGGCGCAGGCGATGGTCCGAAAAATAAAAGCGGACTAGCT
>CAZPPB010000020.1:0-34868 GCA_964588355.1 uncultured Spirochaetaceae bacterium
GCGGCATCGCCCGTTAGGTACTCCAGATACTTCGCGACAATCTCGGAGAGGCTCCTATTGTGTTCTTGGGCGTAGCGCTTTGCCTGGTCGACAATCGCTTTCTCCACGCTTAGCGTAAGCTTGTTCGTCATCACGCTGTCCTATACGTATACTATCGTCAATCTTGTACGTATTGTCAAGACGGACCCCTTGTCAGAAGCCCCTGCGTTGTGGAGTATCTCCGAGTGGACATAACGGGGCTGCGGATCACGCGCGGCCGTCGGCCGTCGCGTGCATCCGGCTTGTTGGATCATTTCATTGAGGAATTCGAGTGCCAGCCTGCGAACTCATTGCCATCCTCCATCTCAACATAGTAGACCCAGTAGCCATTGCCGCCACCATAGTTGGTCGGATCAGTAACGGATTCACCCGGTAATATCCAGCCATCTTTGGGAGCATGATACCAGTTGATGAATTCATCAGCTGAAAAATAGTCGCCGCTGATTGTGTTTAAGCGGTAGGCACTGCCTGATTTTGTGAATGCAGCGAATCTTTGTACACGGATCTTGCAGTTCGAGATATTGTGAATTGTAGTGGGATAGCGATTGGGTTCGTTCTGGCGAGTCGTGTGCTATGCCCACGTAGATTCGGTAGACCCGCTCTTGTGATAGATAAGTGCGAATGTGCCCTCCACGAGACCTTTCGATCAAGATTTCAACCGGGGCGGAAGTACTGCAGGCCGCCGTACAGGCGGAGCAGACGCAGTAGGGGCGCTTGGTCTCCGAGCGTGCGCGTACCGTGTTTTTCAATCCGAATCCCATGTTCGATTATTGTTTGCAATCCCCCAACCCCTGGTGTATAATCCCCGCATGAGGAGGAAGAGTTACTGTAGATATCAACAACAAAGATATGTTTTTGTTGCTCTATTTATCTCAGAGCGTGAGATAAAATCTTTTGCGTTCGAGCAAAATAAAGGAGATTAGATTTGACCTTTGATCTGCCTCATGGTGTGCAAGATTGTGTCGGAATGGAGGTGATGAGCAGGAGACTGATGGTACACTCTGAGGAGGATTTCGGTAGTATTGGATCGATAAATTAAAAACAGGAGGTGAGAGATGTTAGACCGTAGAATGTTGCTGTATACCCTCGCCGTTTCGGTATGCCTGGTTGTCCTGGGCAGCGGCGTAGCCTTTGCCGGAGGTGAGGTGGAACAGCCGACAACGGAAGCCCAAGAGGTGACCCTGAGAATTTTCGCCCGGGCCTACACCTGGGAGCAGGAGGCGCCCTGGGAGGTTGCCAAAGCGGAGATCCAGAAACGGCACCCGGATACGAAGTTTACCTGGGTGGAGGAAGGATTCGGCTGGGCGGATCTGAGGTCGAAGTTCCTGACCGCCGCCGCAGGAGGCAACCCGCCGGATGTGGCCCAGGTTGATATCATCTGGGTCGGGGAGTACGTGGAAGGCGGCCTTCTCACCGATCTGACCGACAAGCTCAATGCCTGGGAACACTGGCCCGACGTGGTGGACAGCTACAAGGAGGCCACCAAGTGGAAGGGACCGAGCTACGGCACCTGGCTCAACACCGATGTGCGCATCATGTGCTACAACAAGAAGCTGTTCCGCAACGCCGGCTTGAATCCCGACAGACCGCCGGAGGACTGGAACCAGCTGTACGACATGGCCAACAAGATTACCTCGGCCCCGGCCTACTACGGGTACGGGTTTCCGGCTATGAAGGAAGAAGAAACAGCGATGCGTTTCTTTGCAATGACGTACTCCGGAGGCGGTCAAATCCTGACCAACGACATGAAGAAAGCCGCCTTCAACAGCGATGCCGGGGTCAAGGCCCTGGAGTTCCACGTCAAGATGATCGAGGATGGACTCACACCGAAGAGCGTCGTCAGCGGGCACTATGGGGATATCGACAATGCCGTGTTCCAGGACAAGTTCGCCATCTCCTACATGACCAAGACGCTCGGTCTGGCCAAGAAGCTGATCCCGGATCTGACGCCGGAAAAATTCAAGCAGGACTTCGGCGCCGCCCTCATTCCCAAGGCCCCCGGGGGAGAGTATTCTACCATGGCCGGCGGGTATCTGCTCTCGGTCCCCAAGGGTGCGCAACATCCGGACTTGGCCTGGGAGCTGATCTCCATCGGCGCGGCGCCCGATGCCCAGTACAAATACACCTCGGCGAGGGGCTACGTGCCGACCTTCTTCTCCCTGATGAAGAAGCCGGAGGATTACTTCTCCGTCGATCCGTTCTTCAACGTGATCCTCGACTCTCTTCCCTATGCCCATTTCAGGCCGGGGCTTCCTCAGTACACGGAGATTTCCGCGGCCATCCAGGATGCCATCCAGGCGGCCGTGCTCGGACAGGCCAGTCCCAAAGCAGCGCTGGACGCGGCAGCGGCAAAGGTGAATCAGCTGCTTGCCCAATAATAATTTGTAATCAGGCTGGAGGAGGCGTTTCGTCTCCTCCAGCATTTTGCAGCAAATTCCGATAGTAATTTAAGAATGAGAAAACAGAGCAGGATCATCCTCAGCGGCTACCTCCTCATTCTTCCAGCTTTGTCGTTGATATTCCTGATCCTCATCTACCCCTTGATCCAGGCTGTGCTGTTGAGCCTCCAGGAAGTCAAGCTGGCCTCCCTCAGCCGCCAGACCTTTGTCGGTCTGAAGAATTACCTCACGGTTTTCACATTCGTCGGTCCTAGTTTCTTCCGGCAGGTCCTGCCGGCGACCTTTTACTTCGTAGCCGGGAGCATCGCCGGTCAGCTGGGCTTCGGTCTGGGCATGGCTCTGCTGGTCAACCAGAAGTGGGTGCGGGGCAAGGACATCTTCCGGGCCATCTTCATCCTTCCCTGGGTAACCAGCGCCATCGTGATGGCCATCTCCTGGCGCTTCATGTACGAGCCCCGCCTGGGCGTGCTCAACCATCTGCTCGTGCTGATGGGGGCGACGAACCTGCCCGGCTGGCTCAACGACCTGAATCTGGTCATGCCCTGCCTGATCATCGCCAACGTGTGGCACGGCACCGCCTTCAGCTTCACCCTGCAGACCGCGGGTCTCCAGAGCATCCCCTACGAACTGTACGAAGCGGCGACCGTGGACGGAGCCGCTGCCGGGCAGAGGTTCCGCTACGTGACCCTGCCGCTGGTTCGACCCTTTATCATGATCAACCTGGTGCTGATCTCGATGTACACGGTCAACTTCTTCGATCTGATCTATGCCATGACCAACGGCGGCCCGCTGTACAGGACCGAGGTCATCGCCGTGTTCCTCTATCACCAGGCCTTCGAGTACGGGCACATGGGCCGGGGCGCCGCCGTAGCGGTCCTGATTCTCATCATCAACCTGCTGCTCACCCTCCTGTACATGAGACTGAATCGCGAGCGGGTTGCGGAGCAGAAGCGATGAATCCCAAGCTCAGTTGGAAGATAGTGACCTACACCCTCCTGATTCTCTGGGCCCTGTTCACGGTCATGCCGCTGTACTGGCTGCTCAGCGCGACCTTCAAGCCCCCCGGGGAGGCTATAGGGTATCCCCCCACGCTGGTCCCCAGGCACCCGACTTTGAGGAACTTCGGGGATCTGCTGTTTCGATCCAAGTTCGGCTTCAAATCGTATCTGAACAGCATCGAGATCGCCGTGGGTGCAACCCTGATCAGCACGGGATGCGCCATGCTGGCGGGATTCGGCTTTTCCCGCTTCCGTTTCCCCCTGCGGAATCAGATCCTCGTTCTAATCCTGCTCATCCAGATGATTCCCCTGCTGGCGGTGATCATTCCCCTGTACAGGCTCTACTCCCTCTACGGTCTGTACGACACCCGCTTCGGATTGATGATAGTCTACGCGGTACGCACCGTTTCGATGAACACCTGGCTGTTGAAGGGCTACTTCGACACGATCCCGGTGGAGATCGAGGAGGCGGCCCTGATAGACGGCTGCTCCCGGCTGCAGGCCTTTCTCAGGGTGTCTTTTCCGATCGCGGCCCCGGGAGTGGCCGCGGCGGCGATCTTCGCCTTCTTCCGTTCCTGGAACGAGTTCATGATCGCCATGACCCTTACCTCTACAGTTCGGCCCTACACCGTGGAGCTGTACCGCTTTGTCGGAGAACACGGGGACGTGGATTGGAGCCTGCTGGGCACCGCTTCCTTCATAGCCATCGTTCCGGTCCTGCTCCTCTTCTCGTTTTTCCAGAAGTACTTCGTGATCGGCCTGGCAGGCGGCGCCGTGAAGGAGTAGGCTCCTTCTGACGGTTGGAGGGACTAACTGCGTATAAGAATACCTTGGTCGAGCTGGCATGCAAAGCATCCCTGATCGCGACCGCTACAGGCTGATCGTCTTCGATCTGGATGGAACTCTGGTTGATGAGAACCTCAATACGACGCAGGAGGATCTTGAAGGGATTCGCAAAGCCCGGCAGAGGGGCCTGGCAGTAACCCTGGCCACCGGGCGGACCTTTCGATCGGCCCTGCCCTACATCCGAAAGCTGGGTGTCGCGCTTCCGCTGATCCTCTGCAATGGTGCCGCTATCGTCGATCCTGAAAAGGGTGAGATTCTGTTCCAGCAGATGCTGCCTGCGGCGGAGGTTCTCCGCCTAGTGGAGAAAGCAGCCGAGGCCGATCTGGACTGTCTTCTGTATACCGATCCTCTCTCCGACTACCCCACCGTTTCCAGCCTGACCCCGCTGCTGTCCGACTTCATCCTCCTGGAGGGGCTTCACTGCGTAGAGCTCAACATTCTTTCCGAGATCATCCGCCGCCACCCGCCGATAAAGGTACAGATTGTCGGCGGTGACGAGGAAAAGCTGATAGGGTTTCAGCGTGGCATTGCCGGCGAGCTCCCGGGGCTCTCGGTATTGAAGGTACAGAGTGATTACCTGGAGGTCGTGCCGGCCGAAGTGTCAAAGGGTTCTGCCCTCCACAGGCTTAGCCGCCTGCTGAGCATACCGCTCTCGCAAATTGCGGCTTTCGGTGATAGTGTGAATGACCGGGAGCTGCTGGCCGCAGCCGGGGTCGGCATAGCCATGGCGGATGCGTCGGAGGAATTGAAGGAGGCGGCCGATAGAATCGCTCCGAGCGTGGCCGCAGGATTGGCGGAACTGTGGTCCTGAGGTCGCTTATACACAAACCACCGCTGTAGGCGGAGGCCGCCTACCGGCTCAGCGGTCGGGATCCAACAGCTTGGTCGTCAGCTTTTCCAGATTGAAACAGGTTATGTAGTGATCGATCGATTTGGCCACCCTGTCGTCGACATAACCGTCCATGTCGATGCCCAGGGTGCTCAGATTTCCTTTCAGCTGTGCCAGACCGTTCAGGACCTCGGGGTCATCGAAGACATAGTGACCGCAGATGCGGGCGATCCGCATTCGAAGGTGATTATCTTGCTGCACCTGCTCCGGGGACCATTCCCGCTGATCGCCGACCAGCCATTTGCGCCAACGCTCTCCGGCTACGGCTTTTCTGGTGATCGTTTCGGCGATGTTGGAAACGGAGGACACGGATCCCCTGCGCCGTTCAGCCTCTTCGAGCTGCCCGAGCTCCAGATAGGCTGTGGTTTCCACGACCCCGAACTCCGGCGCCACATTGGCTGCGGTGATACCCAGAAGCGGATGCTGCAGCAGGACAGCATCCGCCAGATAATCGGCGTTGTGCTCCTTTAATCCTGATCCGAAGCATGCCGCCACCCGGGAGAGGGTTTCGGCGCAGCGGGAATCGAAGCTGCCCACGTTTTCCGTCATTCGCACCAGGGTACCGGTTTGCCCCACAATAAAGGCGGGCAGGGGAAGCCCCTTTGCCGAGAGAACGGAGTTCAGTTTCTGGGTAAAGGTCTCGTATACCCCAGGATCGGTCAGGCCTCCGCTGGTCTCCTCCGTCCCGACCTCGTAGGAGATCTCGGGAAGACCTCGCTGCCTTCGTTCTTTCTCCACGTATTCGATCAGGGCGGCGGTTCGCCGGATCAACGTTTCCAGATCTTTGGCCGCCTCCACATGGGGATCCTTTGTGGGATCGATATGGAGAAGGTCGAATCCCTGCAGCAGGTCTTCGAGGTAGGAACGTTCGGCAATCTTCATGGCCGCATCTGCCGACAGCCTGTCCTGACGTTCCCGGTCCCGCTGCCACGGCCCGCCGTGGTCGCGGCAGATATAGCACAGCCCTGAAAAGCGCACCTTTTCAGCCAGTTCCCCGATTGTTTCCACGAAGGAGCGCTGATCCCAGGAGCAGACATAACCCCCGCCGAACTCCTGGGAGTCGACCTGGTTTCTGCTGGCTATGAACATGATGGGAGATTCTCTTTTCTTCGCCACCTCCAGGGCGACGCGAACGATACGCCTCGACATCGGCCCGATGCCGACCAAGGTGGTCTTGAGACCCTGCTCTACCTTTAGCTTGCGCAGAGAATTAAAAAAATCGGGAAAGGGCAGGGGTGAACTCATGTCAGTCCGTCTGTTCTATTCGTCCGCTGAGATGTGCTCGATGCCGTAGTAGGCGCATAGTTCCTTGAGCTCCAGGGAGATATCCCCCATGGCCACGGCCAGGTGGTGGGAGAAGCCGTGCTCCCTCTTCAGCTGAAAGAGCTTGCCGTAGTCTTTGACATGCAGGTCGGATCCGGAATAGAGGATGTTGCGCGCCGTGTCCGGAGAGCTCTCCCCGGTAAAAACCAGCATTTTCAAACCACCTTCCGGCGTCTGAACAATGTCGATGCCCGTCTTCACGCCGTATTGAAACTGACCGATCACACTGGGACCCAGGTCGTTGCCGGCTTCGCGGCTGACACCGTGCTCGATGATGGCATCGGTAACCGCCACATCTCCAGCCAGCACCTGGGTTTTAAGTTTTTGGGGAGGCTGCCCCTCTTTCTTTGCCCGTTCCAAAAGAGCCGGATCTTCCGGTTCCATGATCCCCGGAATGCCGATCCCGCAGTGGCCCACCTGGAGAATGTCTCCTTCGGGACACCAATTGACGAAATCTAAAAAGGCGGCGGGTTTACCCGACAGCAGGGTTCCCATGCTCTGGATTACCGCTCCGGGCCAATCGGATTCACAGGCAAAGGCGGTGACATCCCCCTGAGACAGAGCCCAGGCTATGGACAGGCAGGGTGACATGGTGAAGCTTCCGCCCATGATCTCCGGCCAGCACTTGAAGGCCGCCGAGGTGAACCCTTCTGCTTTGATGATGGCTCTGAGGGTCTGGTAGAGACGAGCGCCATTGTAGAGCATGGTTTGGTCCCTCAACAGGTTCAGCCGTCCCCGGTTCATCTGATCTATCGTTTTTTCGATGTCCTTTTCGCTGAAACTCTGTTTTCCCTTGAGACCCTCGGTCTCCATGCTGTCATATACTTCCCGCACCCGCAGCAGATCGACCGAGTTGACCGTGGTTCCGAAGGTTTTGAAGAACAGGAGTTGATCTCCCGTTGCCGAGTGAAATCCCCCGGGAGCATCCCCGAAGCGCCCCAGGTAGTCGTGGCGAAGATACTTGACCGTGTGATAGGCGTTGAGCAGGATCTTGAGCTCCCTCTGCAACACCGGCGACAGGGGTGACCCATCCAGGAAGCGGGCATACCTGCCTATGTACTTGGCCACGTAGTTGTTCATGTCGTTGCCGCATACGCTGTTGGTAGCCCACTCGACGCTGCCTATAGCCGAGTTCGGTTCCTCATCCGCGGCCACGATAACGGGAATCTTCTGCAAGTATGGATTCATGGCGATCAGGGGAAAAACATAACCGTTGGGAAAGGCCGAGTTGAAAATCACGATCACATCCACCTGCGCAGCTGCAAAGGCCTGGGCCACTGCACCGGCTTCGTGATAGCCGAAAATCCGTTTTCCGTGGTAGATGGAATCCCCGCTGATCCACCCCTCGGTTTTGAGGGTTTCAAAGAGGCTACGGATGTTTTTTTCGCTGTGTTCCTTTCCTGCGTCGTTGAAATCCCCTATCGAGTTGGTGACTAGACCCAGTTTGGGCGCCGATTCTCGCCGGTAAGGCGGACGGTTGATGTCGTTCATATCAATCAATCCCCTGCAATGATTTTTCGATCATCTTTTTCATCGTGTGCTTCGGCTCGTAGCCCAGAAGCCTTTTCGCCTTTTCACTGCTGATTGAGTACGGCTCGTAGCCCGGTATTTTCACCTCATCGTACTCCATCCCCAGCTTGACCGCTACCTGTTCTATGAAATCCCCGTAGCGAAACGGCTGCGGAGCGGCGATATTGAAAACATTGTTCCTGGCCTTTTCATGGTTGTCGATAGCCAGCGTAAAGCCTTCTGCCGTATCATCGGGATCGGCGATCTGATCCACCGCAGGGGTACCGTCCATGAACAGGGGGGAGAGCAAACCCTTTCCGCCGCCCAGCTTAGGCTCCAGTCTCTGCCTGTCTTCCGGTTTCAGGTCGTCTTCCCAGAACTCGTAGCGGAAGATACGCAGCAGCTCGCTGTCCTCCAAAGCCCAGTTGATGCGGATCACGGTCCAGGGAATATTGTAGGTCTTGCCGTAGTTTTCACAGAGGCTCTCCCCCACGGCTTTTGCCAGGGCGTAGAATCTGCCGGGCATGGGGTGGATCTGCGTCGCTTCGGTGATCGGTGCATCATAGCGGATCGGTCCGGTCGCGTACACCGCGTCCGTGCTGGCGAACACGAATAGCTTGAACTGCTCCAGGGTTCGGGCCGCTTCCAGCAGGTTGTAGGTGCCCCGCAGGATGTTGTCGAACAGAGAGGTGTTGTCCTTTTCGAACACAACAGGCGGGAACATATCGAAAGTGGCAGCCAGGTGACAGATGATCTGGCTGCCTTGAACCGCAGCCAGCATCTGTTCCCGATCCAGAATATCCCCGTGGATATACTCGACATCCCCGGGCACAACACCCACCGGTTTGTTTTTGTGAACAAGAACTTTAACCCTATATCCCCGGTCCAATAGCTTGTTCAACACCCGTTTGCCGATCCGCCCCGAGCCGCCTGACAGAAAAACAGTTGGTTTCATGATAAACTCCCGAACTACTACCGGGTATACTACCGAATGTAGTGACACTGCTGCAAGATTCTAGAGTATCGGTATACTCCGCCCTTGGAGAGATATCTGCTGAAGTATTGGAGATCCGTCCTCAAGGGAACGGACCTCCTCGTGTACTATCCCTTACTTACCGTAGATCCACTTCTGCATGCCCTGATCATCGACATTGTCCTGTGTGAAGAACTCGAAACCCGGAATGACCTGTTTAGGGATCTCCGCGCCGTCTTTGAAATACTTGTAGCCCCACTCGACGCAGAGAGAACCCATCTCCCGTGGTTTTTGAGCTAGTACAAGATCGAGCTGTCCCGCCCTGAGGGCGGCGATCACCTCTTCGGTGGCATCCCAGCCGGCCAACTTGACCGTGCCGGTCATGCCGGCGTTGACTATGGCCTGGTAGGCACCCTGGGTGCTCCAGTTGTTCGTGCCGAAGATGCCCTTGATATCGGGATTGGCCTGCAGGGCGGCAAAGGTCTGCTGCTGGGCCCGCTGCACCTGCTCGAGGTTGTAGTCCACCCCAACAAACTCAATATTGGGGAATTTTTTGATACCCTCGGCAAAACCTTCGTAACGAGCCTGGGTGGAGGAAACATCTGGGCTGGTGGTGTTGCAGTAGACTTTGCCCTTCTTGCCGAGCATCTCCGCTAGTTTTTCGGCAATCTGGGTGCCCCCCAACTTGTTGTCGGTTCCAATGTAGGCCAGGGGAAAAGACCAGTCACTCTCCTTGGCGTAATTGCCGTCCCCGATCCAGGTGTCGACAGTGATGATCTCTATCCCCTCATCGTAGAGCTTTTTCAGCGGGGCGATCATGGCGTCGTTGGAGCTCGGTCCGATCATTATCAGATCGGGTTTGGCCCGGGCAACCGCCGCTTCCAGAACCGGCACCTGAATCTCCGGACCCCAGGCCTTGGGATACTCGCTCACGACGAAGTTGACACCCAGCTCCGCGGCTTTGTCCTTGGCCCCCAGTTCGATGGACAGGTAGAAAGGATCGGTCTCTCCGGGAACGTAGAGGAAAGTCAGCTCCCCTCCTTCCACTGCCGGCCTGGCCATCAACGGTACGCATACCGCCAACAGTGCCAGGATGATGATGAGTGTTGAGATACACTTTTTCATTGTGAACCTCCTTAGGTATTTTTTTCTGGATCGACGATCCAGGTTGACCTCATACTGCGAGTTTGCCGCGAGCGGCGGAATCCCCCTGCCGGATTATGTCGAACAACATGCCGCCGTTATAAACGGCTTGAAGTACGATTCCGGCTGCGCCTAGAACAGACGGATTTTTAATCGTAGAAACCTTGATCTCTTTTTTTGAGATATGCCAGGCCCGGTCGTTTACCGTTTTTTCCAGGGTTGGGAGGAAAAAGCGGTGAGCCTGAGACACCCGGCCGCAGAGAATGACCCGATCCGGATTGAACAGGTCGATGAGATTGCAGATGCCGATGCCCAGATAAAAGCCCATATCCCGGAATATTCTTCGGGCTCCCTCATCGTTGTCCAAAGCAGCCTGGAAAACGGTTTCTCCTGTGATGTTCTCCGGACGTCCCCTGGCCAGGGCGTTGAGTTTGGCGCAGGTGCGGGGATCTGAACTTTCCCTGCCCATTCTGGCCAGAGCCGGCCCGCTGGCGAAGACCTCCAGGCACCCCTTGGCCCCACAGGCGCAATCCGGCCCGTGGGGATCGATGCAGATATGACCGAACTCCCCGGCCGCGCAGTTCACCCCCCGATAGACCTTGCCGTCGATAATGACGCCGGCACTGATTCCGGTTCCCAGCAGGACGCAGAGAAAATTGTCGACCCCCCTGCCCTGCCCGAACAGCATCTGACCCAAAGCCGTGCAATTATTCACGTGGTCTACGTAACAGGGTTTTGCGAATCTCTGCTCGAAGGAAGCTTTTAGATGAACGTTTTTCCAGTTGGGGTGATGGGGCGCGTAGAGGCAAACACCGCTGTCGGCATCGATTGCCCCGGGCGCGGCGATTCCGATCCCCGCCACCGATTCCAGGCCGACGCCTTTGCTGTGGATTATCCTCTCCACGCTTTTGAACAACTGCTCGAGAAGGGTCTCCCCGGCGGCGAGGGGATCCACGAACTCCTTATACTCCGCCACCGTGTTGCCCTTCAGGTCCAGGATGATCGCCCGAATGTAGGAGCTTCCCAGGCGCAGGCCCACCATGAAGTGCTTGGCAGTATTCATATCCAGCTCAACCGGACGTCTGCCCACCCCCGTGTTGACGGAACCGATCTCACTCACTATCTGCTTGTCCAGCAATTCCTTGATGGATGAGGTGATGGTGCCCCAGCTCAGCTTTGTTTCTTTTTGAAGACGTACCCGCGACACCGGTCCCAGGGATCGAATGGCCCTCAGAATCGCCAACTGGTTGTTGCGCTTCATTGTGCCGTGATCGGTGATGGACTTCATCTATTATCTCAGGTCTTGAAATAATTTAGCTCATTTCTTGAAGTATGTCAAGGTTGCTTTTCGACAGGCAGCAATCTAATTTTGGCAGAAAACCTCGATATGGCATGATTGTTGATCTTTTAGTCGGGCAAAGTTGGAACAGGGGCGACGCAGGTACCGCTCTTGTAACCGACCAGTTAGTCGATGGAGCACGAGAGGGAAAGCTGAGGATAGATCGGCATGGGCTCTAGTGGGGGAAGATCGGAAAAAGAAGGACCCTCCAAAAATCGTTAAGGTATCTCGCCGAGGAAGAGTTTTTCGAAGCCATGGAAGGTGGAAGTAAACACAGGAGGCAACAACTTCGGATCCACCGGATCCAGCATGTTACGGACCTGATTGTCGGTGGGAAGCTTCTGAATCCCGAACATCGTCTCGCTGTTGTTCATGCCTCGGCTCTGCTGCATGAGCCTCTGAAACACTAAAAACGAAGGGCTCTGACAGAAGAACACAGCGAAGGCTGACATCGCGAAATCATGCATCGAGTACCGGGTATTCGTTCCATTACGAATATAAGAAAAATCATCTATGGCTTTGTTGAGAAAAGATAGAAGTGTTCGGAAAACGTCCCCTCCCTGCATGGTCCGCTGCCAATATTATGCAGGGTGGTGAGGTTGTTGTCTGGATGTATATTAAAGTAGACACTCAGGAGCTATAATTTCCCGCTAAACTGAGCCATATTTACAATTGCTGTTCGACAGGATGCTGTTATCTCCGTGCGGTGCTTTTCGCCCCCGAATCCCAGCGCATCCGGTAGAAGTAGGTTGTCGGGGAACCAGGCTCCGCTTTATAGGGCCACCCTGATCCCGTCTAGGCCCATCTCTTGCAGATCAACAGTATCGCAGGGATCGGAGTTCGTACCTTTTCTAATAAGCAGGAGCTTTACCCGCTGTCCCATAGGTATTGGTGGCCAGTGCCAGTTTCCTGCAGGCAGAGTGACTCCAAGAGAACCGTTCAGATAGAACGCTTTGATTTTGTCCACATCGGGCTTGGCTTCATCCCTATTGCCCGGTGCCATAACAAAGATGCAATCACCCCCAATGGGAATAAAACTCTCAGATGTCTCCGGATGCCTTTCGAAGTAGCGTATATCCCTGCCTTTCTCATTGCACACCAGCACGCCGGCATCCACCATCTCCGCAGCCGGTCCCAGATCCGTGTTGGATGCGTAGTACTTCAAATTTGCCAGCACTTCTTCCGGTTCACCCGTCTCTCTTCCCCAAATCTGCCCGTACGGGGCGAACTGTGTTTCTGAAACCTCTTCCAGGTCTAGTATTTTTACCTCTTTAACGTTCATCCTCTCCTCCTGCGATTGATAGCTCTTTTCTCTATATTAAGAGTATTTCCGGCTGGGTAAAAGGGCAGACAGAGGGATCCGGCGTAGGGTGGGGGACCATGTGCCTTCCACCCGCAATCTTTTCGCGAATCTCGATTGACAAGGGGAAAACTTTCCGATATTATCTCGGCATTTGAGATAATTTACAAATGGGGGAGCAAATATGGCGGCCTATTCTGTAGAAAAGTCCAAGCAGTTGTTCAACAGAGCCTGCGACTTGATTGCCGGTGGGGTGTCCAGCAAGTCCCGGTCCACTTTCGAAGGGTACCAACCCTTTCCTTTATTTATTGAAAGAGCCGAAGGATCGCGTCTCTACGATGTGGACGGCAACGAGTATATCGACTATCTGGTGGCTTTAGGGGCCACGATTCTGGGAAATGCCAACCCGGAGATTCTCGACTCCGTGAACGAGGAAATGCAAAAGGGATCTTTCTACGCTCTTCCCTTCGAGCTGCAGCTGCAGGTGGCGGAGAAGCTGATCAAGCATGTTCCCTGTTTCGATCGCGTCTCCTTTGTGAATTCCGGAACAGAGGCGAATCAGATGAATATCCGCCTTGCCAGAGGATTCACCGGGAAGAACTTGCTGTTGAAATTCGAAGGCTGCTATCACGGCTGGCTGGACAATACATGCTTCAGTCTCAGCGGCGTAACGGCGCAGCGGCTGGGCCCACCGGAAAAACCCAACAAGATACCCGCCACCGGTGGAATGGCCGCCCATGCGGGGGATGATCTGCTTACGATCCCGTGGAACGACGTAGAGATCCTGGAGCAGACGATCAAGCAGTATAAGGACGATATCGCCGCTGTGATCACGGAGCCCTATATGTGCAACAGCGGTTGTATTCCCCCCAAAGAGGGTTATCTGAAGACGCTGCGGGAGCTCACAAGGAAGAACAACATCGTACTGATCTTCGACGAAGTCATTACCGGCTTCAGGGCAGGGCTGAACTGTGCTCAAGGGTTGTTCGGCGTAACTCCGGATCTCACAACCGTGGGCAAGGCGGTGGGGGGCGGATTCCCCATTGCCGTTTACGGCGGGCGCAAAGAGATTATGGATCTCATCGCGGAAGACAAAGTGCTGCGCGCCGGAACGCTGAATGCCAATCGAGTGGTGATCGCTGCGGCGAACGCCACGCTGAGCATCCTGGAGAGGGACAACGGCAAGGTATACGACCATCTGTACCGCCTGGGGGGTAAACTCATGAAGGGTATCCGGGACATCATCGAACGCCTGGACGTGGAGGCGATTGTACAGGGGCTCGGACCGATGTTTCAGATCTATTTCACAAAACTGAAGAAGGTTGAAAACTCCCGAGACAGTGCCCAATCCCGCTTCCAGGTTCATCACGACTTCATCTGGAAATTGGTTGCCAAGGGGATATTCCCTCGCCCAAGCCAGATGGGTGAGTTTTACGTCACAGCCGCTCATACGGATGAAGATGTTGCTGTCACTCTGGGTGTAATCGAGGAGGTGCTGAAGGAAATGAAGGAGGAAAACACACTGGGCGGCTGAAAAAAGATGAGTCAGATCTCGGTTCAGCAGATCGATACGGGAAAACCCGGTTTTCTCGAAGTAGTCGCGAAAAACTGGGCAGCTCTTTTTCTTCTGATCCTGCTTGTTGTGTTCAGCTTCACAGGCAAAGGTTTTTTTTCTCTGGCCAATCTGCAGACAATCGTCCATCTTTCCACCGTACTGCTTCTACTCGCCGCGGCGGAAACCTTTGTGATCATCTCCGGCGGCATCGATCTGTCCGTCGGTATGGTGATGGGCTTTACCGCCATATTGTCCGCCAAGATCATGCAGATCCTCTACAAGGCGGAGATGCCCCAGGGAGCCAGCATACTGATCGGTTGTGCCGTCGGTCTTGCCGCCTGCATTATCCCGGGTTTGATCAGCGGAATCCTGGTGGCTCGCTATCGAGTGCCTCCCTTTATCGCCACACTGGGAACGTGGGGGGTCACCCTCGGGGTGCAGCTGAAAATATGCGGAGGATATACCATACCCTTTCTGCCTCCGAAACTCGTGAGCATCGGCAACGGTTTCTTGTTTTACGTTCAACCGGGGCATTTCTTCAGATTGTTCAAACCCCCTCCCCTTATTGAGGAATCGCAGATCCAGGAAGTTCTGCGAATTATTCCCAACTCTTTTATCTTTTTGCTGATCGTGCTTGGTGTCACCTGGCACCTGCTGCGGAACACGCAGTTCGGCCAGCACACCTATGCCATCGGCGGCAGTATGGATGCCGCGGTTCGCGCCGGAATCGATATTCGCAGGCACATCCTGCGCATATACGTCTTGTCCTCCTTCCTGGCCGGTTTGGCCGGCGTTTTCAATGTCTTCCAGTCCGGCCTGGGCAACTTCACCCGTTTCAACGCAATGTATGAATTGTTCGCCATCGCCGGAGTGATCATCGGCGGGGCCAGTCTGATGGGGGGAAAGGGGAGGATCTTTGGCTCGGTCACCGGTGTGCTCATTATCGGCGTGCTGGAGACGGGCCTGCTCATCTCAGGGGTTGAACCGTTTTACAGATTCATCGCCGTCGGTGTAATTCTGATCGTCGCCGTGGTGATCGATCACTTGTTCCCGGATCTATTTTGAGACGAGAATGGAGTTATGGTTAAAGCTAAGCTGAAAGTTTTCTCCCTCCTAGCGCGATACTGGGCGTATCTGTTTCTCATTCTTGAGTTTATCTTCTTCGCCTCCATGGCCAGAGGTTTCTTCAGTCTCAGGGTCATCCAGAATATCCTGTTTTTCGGCACTCCGATCTTCCTGCTGGGAACTGCAGAGACTTTCGTGATCATAACGGGGGGGATCGATCTGTCCGTCGGATTCGTGATGGGATTCGCCACGGTTCTGGCGGCCAAGCTGGTGGCCGCCTTTATCGGCCTTGGGATGGGACCGGCGGCCGGCCTTGCTCTGGGTGTGGGGATTACCCTGATCGTCGGCCTCATACCTGGATTCATCAACGGCACCCTGGTTGCCAGATTGGACGTCCCGCCCTTTATCGCCACCTTCGCCATGTTCGGTATCAGCCACGGCGTATCCGAGCTGCTGCTGGGAGGAGTGTGGGCCAAGAACCTTCCCCACCTGGCCAATGCCATCGGCAACGGATTTTTCCTGTACGTCGTACCGGGGAAAGCTCTCTCCTTGTTTCAACGGCCGATTGTTCAAAGAGGTCAGGCTGTTTTGGAGATTATTCCGAACGTGGTGGTGATTACCTTTTTCTTTATTCTGATTGTGGCCTTCCTTCTCAAACGGATGAAATTCGGCCATCACACCTACGCGATCGGCGGCAACATCGATGCGGCGGTCAAGGCCGGGATCAATGTCAAAAAGCACCTGGTGCGCGTGTATATGCTTTCCTCCTTTCTAGCTACCCTGGCCGGTGCTATCTATGTGCTGAAGTACGTGACAGGCAAGGGTGATGCGGGGGCTGCCTTTCTTCTGGACTCGATCGTCGCCGTTGTGATCGGCGGGGCCAGCCTATACGGCGGGAAAGGGACCGTGGGCAGAACTATCCTGGGTTGCTGTATCCTGGCAACCCTGGAAACGGGATTGAGGGTGCTGGGAGTGTCGACCTTCGATAAGTTTATAGCGGTCGGGGTCATTCTTATCATTGCGGTGCTGATCGATCAGTTTTCTCCCGAGCTGGTGCACAAGGAGGATTGAGATGGGATATCTGTTGGAAGTGCGCAACATCACCAAAAGATTCGGCGGACTGGTGGCGGTCAACGACGTGAGCGTCGGCCTGAATGCGGGGGAAGTGATCGGCATCGTAGGCGACAACGGAGCGGGCAAGTCCACTCTGATCAAGGTTATCTCCGGTGTGCATCGGCCCGAGGCTGGAACTATACACTTCATGGGGGAGGAGTTTAAAATCGAATCGCCCATGGACGCCTTGAAACTGGGTATCGAGACGATCTATCAGGATCTGGCTCTGGCGGAAAACATGAATGTGTACTCGAATATATTTTTAGGCAGAGAAAAACTGAAGAAATGGCTCGGTATGATCAAAGTGCTGGACCACGAGTATATGCACAACGAATCGCGGAAGGTCCTCAACAGTCTGGAAATCGAAATACCATCCCTGCGGAACATCATCAGAGTACTCTCCGGGGGCCAGAGACAGGCGGTGGCCATATCCCGGTCGATCTACTGGGATGCCCGCGTACTGATCATGGATGAGCCTACCGCCGGGCTGGCCGTTGCCGAACAGAGCAAGGTACTGAAGCTGGTAAACCGGCTGAAAGAGCAGGGGATAGGGATCATCATTATCACCCATCAGCTGCACGATGTCTTTTCCGTGTCGGATCGGCTGATCGTCATGCGGCGTGGACAGAAAGTCGGGGAACGGATCACAAAGAAAACAAATACCGATGAGATCGTCCGCCTGATCATTGGAGCGGAAACAGTAGAAACCTAACCGCAATATCCAGGGGTGGTTCACGCTGAAACAAATAAACACCCCTCTTGATGCCCGTGCAACGGATCATCGGTGGCCTTTCTCTTTTGGTAGACGTTGTTTGTGGTGAACGAATTATCCCACGGACGTTTCATGGCACAATTCGGCAAACATTGCAATAACAAAGCCTCCCCTTTCAGAGAGGCTCTATATTTTGTTGTGCTGAAGAGAAATATACGCGTCCAGCAGGACTCGAACCTGCGACCCACAGCTTAGAAGGCTGTTGCTCTATCCATCTGAGCTATGGACGCTCGATGACCTCGGGAGCTCCCATCGGTAGAGATACGGAAATCCCCCGGCTTGAAGAAAAAGTCGGGATGGCCAGACTCGAACTGGCGATCTCCTGCTCCCAAAGCAGGCGCCCTAGCCGCTGGGCTACATCCCGATGGCCTGTTTATGATACTGAGATTGCCGTTTCCAGGTCAAGGTTCGCGGAGCGTATGGACGTGGGTGTGGATTGGTTCAACTGATCTGAGCGACCGGATATTGTGAGGCGCAAGCGGGGCTCGGCGCCAGCTGAACCCCGCTAGTAATCCTTCAAAACGAGGACTTCTTTGAAACCCTCTTCGGTTCTGGGCAGGTCGATCGCGGCAGCCAGATTGGAGATCACCCTTTCGGGAACGGAATCCTCGCGCTCCCGGTTGCGCTGCAGACAGGTTGCCGGCGGGATGTGCAGAAATATTGCACCGATAGTTCTGTGCATCTGCTGGGCGATACCGACGTAGGCCTTGCGGGACGATTCGGAGACACTCGTGTTGTCGACCAGGACCTTCTGCCCACTCTGCAGCAGTTGTTCGATGATCTTTCTTTCCACATGCTTCACCAGGTGTTCATCGACAGCGTCGAATTCCTGCTCGGTCCATCTCTTTCCGAAGTGGAGCATCTCGTAGAGCAGTCGCTGGATTTCTTTCCGGTTCACCCTGTCTCTCCCGGAGTTGGCGAAGAACTGCCTGGAAAACACCGATTTTCCAGAACCCGGGAGACCGCAAACCAGGATGATGTCGAGGGTTTGGAATTTGTTCAGATCCAATTTCTTGCTCCTGTCAGCGGTCGGGGAGGGTGTCCTCTCCTGTCAATCGTTTGATGAAGGAGGCCTTGTCCGCATCTTCCCGGAAAATGACCAGCAGAGTGTCCTCGCCTCCCAGCGTGCCTAACACATCCGTTATTTCCAGGCGATCGATGGCGAAGGCTACGCTGTGGCCGTGACCGAGTTTCGTATGAATCACTGCCAGGTTGCCGGAGAATTGGATATCCACGATTCCCCGGGCGATGTCGTCGTGGAGATAGGGTTCCGGTGTAGTCTCCACGTCTTCCTTGATTGTATATACGTACCCCTCCCGGCGATCCGGGATCCTGGCGATACCGAGGAACTTCAGATCTCTTGACAAGGTTGCCTGGGTGACGTCCTTCCCTTCCTGCTTCAGCCGCTGTTGAAGCTCTTCCTGACTGTGGATCTTTTCGGTTTTCAGAATGGTGACGATCAGTCGTCGTCGAGATTCCTGGCTGGTCAGAGGCGCCTCCTTCATGAGATCATTATCGTGATCTAATCCTCGATCCGCACTCCATGCGGCTCTCACAATAACAGAATATCCCCTGTTTGCATTATTATACATGTCGTAAACCGCGGCTGCAACTAAATTTAGTTCGATTGGCATAAACTCCTCATCTTGACCAAAGCAGAAGCCGGGATTACTTTGTGAGGCGTAGGACAGACAGATAGGAGAAGCACAATGCAGGATATCCTGAAAGACCTGTTCATCAAGAACGAAAAGAAAATCGTACTGCTCGTCATGGATGGGGTGGGGGGGCTTCCCCGGGAAAAAGGGGGAAAAACCGAATTGGAAACGGCGAAAACCCCTAATTTCGACGCCCTGGCCGCCGAGGGAGAGTGCGGGCTGCACCTGCCCATCGGTTTCGGGATTACCCCGGGGTCGGCTCCGGGACATCTGGCGTTGTTCGGCTACCCGCCTACCGACTATCCGATCGGTCGCGGCGTGGTGGCCGCTCTGGGGATAGGGTTCCCGATCCAGCCCGGGGATGTCGCAGCCCGGGTGAACTTCGCTACCCGGGATGAGGAAGGGCGGATCACGGATCGGAGGGCCGGCCGCATCCCCACGGAAAAATGTGCCGAGCTGTGCCAGGTGCTGTCCGCCGTTTCGATCCCCGGAGTCGAGCTGTTTATCCAGCCGGTAAAGGACTACCGGGCCGTTGTGGTTTTCAGAGGCGAGGGTTTGAGCGACCACGTGGAAGACACGGACCCCCAGGCTACGGGGGTCAGACCCCACGATCCCAAAGCCAGCTCTCCCAAAGGAGAAAAAACCGCTCAGATCGCCGGACAGTTCATCGCTCAATCCCTCGAGCTTCTCGAGGGCCGCCATCCGGCCAATGCCCTGCTGATGCGGGGATTCGCCGAGCTGCCTCATATCCCCTCGATGCAGGAGCGTTTCGGTCTGGATCCGGTGGCTCTGGCCGTATATCCCGACTACAAGGGTGTGAGCCGACTGGTCGGCATGGACGCGGTGGAGGATCTCCAGGACCTGGATGGCCAGGCGGCAGCCCTGCGGGAAAACTGGGATCGCTATACCTACTTCTTCGTGCACCACAAGTACACCGACTCCAAGGGAGAGGACGGCGATTTCGAAGCCAAGGTTGGCGAGATCGAGAAGGTCGACCGTTTCGTTCCCAGTATCCTGGAGCTGAAGCCGGATGTGCTGCTGATAACCGGAGATCATTCCACCCCGGCGGTAATGCGCGCCCATTCGGCTCATCCGGTGCCCTTTCTCCTGCACGCTGAGAACCTGCGTCCCGATGCCGCCGGCGAGTTCGGTGAACGCAGCTGCGCCCGGGGCCTTTGGGGGGTGATACCTGGGGTCGCGCTGTTGCCTCTTGCCCTGTCCGCGGCGGAGAAACTCGCCAAATTCGGAGCCTGATCACGACCCCGGGCTCGGCTACCGTAAATGAAGATATGCTGGATCGCTACGTTGGCGATCCCCGCCCCCTCTATCGACTCTACGAACCGGAACAGATCTGCGTGGTCATGGGAGCGGCGGGCAAGGAGGATGCCGACGTGTTCGCCGAGCAGGCCGAGATCGATCAGGTCCCTGTTTTGCGCAGGCGGGGGGGCGGGGGGACCGTCGTTCTCTCTCCCGGTCAGGTCGTACTGGCTCTGGTAACCGAGGTTTCCTCGCCATTCCAAAACCTCACCTATTTCCGCGCTATAAATCACTGGTTTCGTCTTGCCCTCCAGGCCTTGGGAGTCGCAGGGCTCGAGGATCGGGGCATCTCGGATCTGGCGATCGGAACCAGGAAGATCCTTGGCACCTCCCTGTACAGGAGGCGCAGGATCCTCTTCTACCAGGCCAGCCTATTAGTGGACAACGATCTGTCCCTATTCGACCGCTATCTGCGCTTTCCCTCGAGGGTGCCGGATTACCGCGAGGGGCGAGGCCATCTGGATTTCTGCACCAGTCTGCGTCTGGCCGGCTATGAGCTGTCGGTTCAGGATGTTATGGAGAGCCTGGAGCCGGTGGTGAGGGAACAGCTGTTTCGGCTGGATTGAGCGCTGTTCTGCCAACAGCTGCTCCGCCAACAGCTGCTCCGCCAAAGGCTGCTCTGCCAAAGGCTGCTCTGCCAAAGGCTGCTCTGCCAAAGGCTGCTCTGTCCGCTTGCGCTTCAGCCCGCTGCCCTGGATTTGCGCAGAGGGATCTCCTCCAGCTTCTCCCAGTAAAGGGATTTCCACCACATCCTGCCCGCCGAAGCCCTATCACCTCGCTCCGGCTGCGATCTTCCGGGTTTCAAGTCCAGGGGATGTATTTGAAGCAGGAATGCCCTCCAGGCCGGAAAGCGAAGGGGCCTGGAAACGGTAAGGGAAGGTATCGAGTCCCGGGATCTCCCCTGCAGGTAGCAGAGAAGAAACCCTCGAGCCACGGGAAGCGGATCCGGCTGTCGGGCCTCTTTCCGGTCGGCGTTCTGTTCGTCCGCCGAGGCGAAGGCCTCTTCGCAGCTCCGCGCCAGCCGTTGCAGCTCCCGCCGGGGGGCCAGATCCCAGAACAGAAAACCGTCGCACTCCGTAATCGATCCGGTGCTCAGGTAGGGAGCCTCTTTCCCGACGCCCCGGCGAAGCCTGTCCCGCAGCTCCCCCCGTTTGGCGGGAATGTTGCGGGGCTCTACGAAGCACAGGGGAATGATGGCGGGCAGGGCCAGGGCGGAGGCCAGGCCGTCTTGCCGGTACAGGGAGCTCTGCAGCTCCCGGACCTTTTTCTCGATATTCGAGGGTCCGGACAAAGCCAGCAGAGCGTACCTCACGATCCTACTTCCCAACCCGGTTGAGCAGGACCCGAAAGGTGGTGCCCTCTCCCTCCCGGCTCTCGACCTCGATGCTGCCGCCGTGTTGCTCTACGGTAGTTTTCACGATAGCCAGCCCGAGCCCGGTTCCGATCTCATCCAACTTTTTTGCATTCTTCGCTCTGAAGAACTCGCTGAACAGCTGCTTCTGCTCGCTTTCGGGGATGCCTATGCCGGTGTCGCTGACCTCGAAGATTACCTTTTCTTTCTCCGGGCTCAGCTTCGTACGTACCGTGCCCCCTCGCGGGGTGTATTTGACGGCGTTGGACAGCAGGTTGGTTATGATCGACTGGAGGCCCTCCCGGCGCCCGTGGACTATCGTGCTGTTGAGGTTCCCGGGACACTGGACTTCCAGAGAGATCTGCTTCTCCTCCGCCGCGCTTCGATAGAAGTCTACGTTCTCCGACAGAAGGACGCAGAAATTGATCTTCTCCAGCTCGGATGTGGACAGCTGAGCTCTCCCCTGGGCTAAAACAAGGAGGTCGCTCACGCTGCTGGACAGAGCCTGGGCCCGGAGCTCTATACGCTCCAGCATCTGTTGCTGCCTCTCCTGCAGCTCTCCCAGAAAACCCTGGTTCAGGGTGCGGACGATGGAGAGAATGGAGCTGAGGGGGGAACGCAGCTCGTGGGAGGCTTTCAGCAGGAACCAGGTCTTGGCTTCGTTCAGGCGTTTGAGATTCTCATACACCGAGGCGTTGGCGATCGAAAGGCTGATCAGGTCGCCCAGGGTGGTAAACAGGGAGATCTGCTCGTGGCTGAGATTCCTGCCCCGCTCGCCGTAGACGCACAGGGCGCCGAGAATCTGCTTTTCCCGGCGCAGGGGTACACAGATCAGGCTCTCGGTCTCGTCGTCGACCTCGGGAAAGTCTTTCTCCAAGGCGTCTTCTACCAGAACCGCGTTGCCCTCCATCAGGCTTCTGTGGTAGAGGTTCTCCGCCACATCGATGGACAGATCCGCCGCCTCCCGGGCGATGCCCGCCATGGAACGCACCCGCATGGTGCCGCTGTCTGTGTCCCAGAGCTTGATCGAGCAGCCCCGCACCCCGGTGACCTCTACAGTGATCCTGGTGACCGTATCCAGGACCTCCTGCAGATCCAGGGAGCCCCCGGCCTTGTGTATAACTTCGTAGATCGCTTCCAGCGCCCGAGCTCGGCGGCCGATGCGATTGATCCGGGGCAGATTGAAGGCTATCAGCAGGCCCTGGACCACGCTGATTCCCCCGAAACAGACAACCGCGGCCAGGCGCAAGGTGAGAGAGATCGAGCCGTTCAGCAGCACGATTACCAGGAAGGCGAGGGCGGAGGCCCAGATCGGGATGAGGGGTATCCATAGTTTCTCTATACGCATTGTTCTGTTCTTCATTGCCGATGCTTTCCGATCGTCAGCTTTACGACTCTCTGCTTTCCGACCCGATGCTTTTCCAGGGTCTGATTCTTTTTTCTTGGCCGTTGCTTTCTGCAAAAAATCCAATGACCTCTACAATGGCACAAAAACCTTTGTCATTCAAATGGTTTGTGCTATGATGACATGATGCAACAGAAAGTCGGGCGTGTCAGCCAACAACTGAATCAGATCATCTCCGCCTGGCCGGGCATCGAGGCGGTCGTTTTGGGGGAAGCTGCTGAGACAGGGATACTCGATCCCTACTTCACGATCTCTCTGGATGTGTACCACCACTCGGGGGTACCGCCGTCTCAGGAACGCAAAGGATTGTTCGGTGATCCGACCGCCTTCGATACGGTTCCCGGCTTGACCGAGGATCGCTTTCTTTTGGAGGAGCTGCCGGTAAAGATCCGGTATCAGTCGACGGAGCGGGTCGATTACATGCTCAAACGCATCGCCGACAAGGAGTGGATCTTTCATGACGCTTCGACCTATCTGTTTTACAGGCTGCTTCACGGCCAGGTGCTGAATCAGAAGTCGGAGTGGCTCGGCCGGACCCGGGATAAGCTCTCCGAGGTGGCCGATCACTTCTGGCAGATGGTCAAAAACGGCGCCCGGATCGCTGCCGCCTACTATCTGAACGATCTTCGGGCTGCGGTGTATAGGGGTGACCGGCTTTTCTACGCATTCTCCCTCAGCCATTTTCTGCGCAGCCTCTGCAGCTTTCTCTTTGCCCTGAATAGCACCTTTGAGCCTTCCGACCGGCTTATCGCCGAGCGGGTCCAGGAACTTCCCAAACTGCCCGACGGTTTCGGCGGCCGTTTCGAGAGCATGCTGCGGGACAATCCCGAGCTGTCCCCGGAGAGAAAGCTCGAGGTTGCCGAGCTCCTGGTCAAGAGCATCCTGCCGATGGAATGAAGCTCTCCGTTTTTTTTCTCCTCCTGTCCTTGAGCCTGATCGGATGTGATCACAGGCAGGCGTTTCCCATGTTCGTCACCGTGGGGCAGCGGAACCATCCCGTAGATCTGCGGCTGGACCCGGATCAGCCGGGACGCTACCTGCTCAAAGAGCCGCTTGTGGTGAGCCGAATCGATCGGGCCTTCCGCCTGCGCTATCGGGGCGGCGGCTCAGGCGCCGCTGTCCGGGTCCTCGGCGATGACAATCGGGAGATCGCCGCCAAGAGCCTTCCGAGCGCGCAGGAGGGGGTTGTGTACCTGCCGCTGCAAAGCGGCCAGGTCGTCAGGGGATTTCGGCTGGCTGGTCCTCCAGCCGCGGGCGTGGAGCTGGTGGAAGCAGGGATCACCGACGCTGTCAGCGGATTCGACCACACCGGCGGTCTTCTGACGGTGGGCACCACGGTTCAGCGTCTGCACCGCGACGGCCGATCCGTCCGCCTGGCTGTCGGCAGGCCGGACAGTTGGCCGCTGCGGCGGCCCGACGCCAGCGGCGTCGACATCGGCAGTGCGGGTGACGCACCACAGGCGGGGAGCGCAGCCACCGGGTCCGCTACGGCGCAAACTCCCGCAGCGGGAACGCCCGCAGCGGGAACGCCCACAGCGGGAACGCCCACAGAGCAAACTCCCGCAGCGGGAACGCCCGCAGCGGGAACGCCCGCAGCGCAAACCCCCGCAGCGACGGGCTGGCAGATCGCCCTCGTGTTGGAAACCGCCCCTCCCTTCGACTACGCGGATTTTCGCCTGCGCGAATCCCTGGCGGACCAGGCAGAGGGATCGAAGCTTCACGGAACATCATCGGATCCGGCGGCGGAACCCCACCAGCCGAGAACCTCGATCCTGCTCCGACTGGAATCCGGTGACAGGTCCGCGTCTTTCCGACACTCCGCCCTGCCCGCTAGGCGCACCCTGTTTCTCTACCACGGGATGGTACCCTTCGTCCCGGAGATTCTTGTCATCGAGCCGGCGGGGGGCGCTGCTGTTTGGCTGGAAAGCTTCGAGATCGTGCGGCTCACCCCAGATGCGGCTGAAGGTTCTGCCGCGGCTCTGCAGCCGTTGCCGGCGGACCCCGGTTCGGTGCTGCTCTACGATCAGGGGTCGTGGCGCCAGAGCCAGTACGAACTGTTCGCCTGGAGCAGGTTTCCCGGGATTTTGATCATGGATACAGAGTCGTACGCCGTGCAGTCCCGCTTTTTCAAACGGCTGGCCTTCTTCGTGGAGAAGCGGGGCTATCGGGGACGGCTGGTTCGTGACGAGGAGTTTGCCGGTCTGCACGGTTTCAATGCCCACGACTACCGGGCCGAAGACCTGGCCCGCTTCTTTCAGGCAGCCCGGGAACAGCTCTTTGACCTCAATCCGGAGGAGGAACTGCTCAAACGGATCCTCCTGGCCAACGGCATCATTCGGGATGAAGGAGTTTTCAGCCCGGGCAGGGGTGGAATCCTCTCTGTCTCCCGCAGCTCCCATCCGATCCTGCGCAGCCATCTGCTGACCCACGAATGCGCCCACGGGTTGTTTTTCAGCCTTCCCGAGTTCAGAGAGGCGAGCTTTCAGGCCTGGGACCGTCTTTCTGTGCAGGAGCAGGAGTTCTGGAGACTGTTCTTCCGCTGGATGGGCTACGACACCGATGATCCCTATCTGGTCGTCAACGAGTATCAGGCCTACCTGTTCCAGCAGCCCAGATCGGGTCTGCGCTACTACTTCGCCGATCTCACCGCCTCCCGGCTGATTTCGAGCTACCCCGACCAGGCTTCCCGGGTGCGGGAGCTGGTCCGCAGCGATCCGCAGACGTTCACCCGGGCGTTCGACAGCCTGGAGACCTCTCTGATCGAGATTGCCGGGGTGGAGGGAGGCCGGGTGATCGAGCTGGAATCCACAGAATCGAAATAAATTCCCCCTTTCCGCCGATTTTCTATTGAACATTGGAACGGAGCTGTATTACCTTTCTAGTTACTCGACACGCCTGCGACACGGTAGTCGCTGCTCCGAAACAACCTTATTTGCCCTTGAAGGAGCTTTTTTAGGTTCGCCCGTCGGGTCATTGGGGAGGGGAAAGTGACGATCAACCGCCGTTTTACTCGCGCCGGCGCAAGCCCTTATCGGGGAATCACCTTCGAAGAACGCAAATCCGAGATCTGCAATCCCGACGGGAAGGTCATCTTCCGTCAGGAGGATGTACAGGTACCCTCGTTCTGGTCTCAGATCGCAACCGACATCATGGCCCAGAAGTACTTCCGCAAGACCGGGGTACCCCGGAAAATCGACAAAACCGGAGGGGAGACGGATGCCCGCCAGGTATTCCACCGCCTGGCCTTCACCTGGACCGACTGGGGCAAGCGCTTCGGTTATTTCGACACTGAGGATGACGCCCAGAGCTTCTACGACGAGCTGCGTTACATGCTGGCCCGGCAGATGGGCGCTCCCAACTCACCCCAGTGGTTCAACACCGGGCTGTTCGCCGCCTACGGGATCAAAGGACCCGCCCAGGGTCATCACTACGTGGATCCTGAGAGCGGGGATCTGAAAAAAGCCCAGAGTGCCTACGAGCGTCCCCAACCCCACGCTTGCCAGCCGTATGACGCGCCGGTTTCGACTCCAAACGGACCTGTACCTATTGGGCAGATTGTGGAGAAAGGACTTACGGGAATTGAAATCTTCGATGGTACTGAAAACGGACGAGGAGCTACCAGAATTGTAGCAGTTGCTGAGAACGGGGTGAAGCCGGTCTTCCGGGTCGTGCTCAAGAACGGATCGACCCTGGAAGCCACGGGAGACCACCTGGTGTTTACAGCTGCCGAACGACGAGGCCAGGGAGATTGGCTGCGGGTAGATGAACTCGAACCGGGTATGCGCCTGTGTCTTTCCACGGTCACCGATACTCGGGATTCCGAAACGTTGGAACCCCGGATGGTTGACGAAGCAGCTCTAGTCGGTTGGCTACACGGCGATGGTTTTGTCGGTGAGTACGCTACTGGCAGCAACTGCAGTCTGATTATGGAGAAAGCAATACCCGCCCTCCGGGAAGAACCGGTGCAGCGAATCGAGTTCCTGGGGCTCATGCAGGTCTACGATATCCAGACTGAGAGCGGGCAGTACCTGTCCAACAACATCCTCGTCCACAATTGCTTCATCATCTCGGTGAAGGACGACCTTGTGAATCCGGGGGGCATCATGGACCTGGTTACCAGCGAGGCCCGGCTGTTCAAGTACGGTTCCGGAACCGGGACCAACTACTCCAGCTTGAGAGCCAAGCAGGAACCGCTGAGCGGCGGCGGCGTATCATCGGGACTGCTGTCATTCTTGAAGATAGGCGATCGTTCCGCCTCGGCAATCAAGAGCGGGGGGACGACCCGCAGGGCCGCCCGCATGGTGACCCTGGATGCTGATCATCCCGATGTGGGAGAGTACATCAACTGGAAGGTGGCGGAAGAGCAGAAGGTCGTGTCCATGGTGATCGGCAGCAAGGTGCTGAAGAAGCACACCCGGCTGATCGAGCAGGCGGTGAGCGGCGCGGAGGCCGGCGGGAAGCAGGGCAGCGGGGAAGGGGAGAACAACAACCCCGACACCCCGGACGAGCATGCTTTTGATCCGCAGCGCAATCCCCGCCTGCAGGAGGCGATCCGGGGCGCCCTGGTCGAAGAGGTGCCGCCGGGCTACATCTACAGGATCCTCCAGCTCCTGTCCCAGGGGGTCCGCAGCCTGGACATCGAAGAATACACAACGGAGTGGGATGAAGAGGCCTACAGCACGGTCAGCGGCCAATCCTCCAACAATTCGGTCCGCCTGACCTCGGAGTTCATGCGGGCGGTGATCGAAAATGGACCCTGGGCCCTTACCGGACGGGTGAATCCGTCCCTCAAGATCGAGACCGAAGCCCGCAAGATCTGGGAACAGATCGCCTATGCGGCCTGGAACTGCGCCGACCCGGGGATCCAGTTCCACTCGACCATAAACGAGTGGCACACCTGCCCGGCGGACGGGCAGATCCGGGCCTCCAATCCATGTTCGGAGTACATGTTTCTGGACGATACGGCCTGCAACCTGGCCTCCCTCAACCTGATGACCTTCTACGATGCGGACACTGGCCGCTTCGACGTGGAGGCGCTGCTGCACGCGATCCACATCTGGACGATCGTGCTGGAGATCAGCGTTCTCATGGCTCAGTTTCCCACCCCGGAGATCGCCAGAAGGAGCTACCTGTTCCGCACCCTGGGATTGGGTTATGCCAATCTGGGCAGCCTGCTCATGGTGATGGGCATCCCCTACGACAGCGAAGAGGGGCGCGCTCTGGCCGCCTGTCTGACCGCCCTGCTGAGCGGGCAGGCCTACCTGACCTCCGCTCAGCTGGCCGAACAGCTCGGCGCCTTTCCCCGTTTCGAGGCCAATCGTGAGCAGATGCTGCGGGTGATCCGCAATCATCGCCGAGCCATCCACAGTGCTGCCGAGCAGGATTACGAGGGGCTGACAGTATTCCCGAAAACCCTCGATCCCCGATCCTGTCCAAAAGAGATGCTGGAAACCGCCCGTCGGGTCTGGGACCAGGCACTGGAGATGGGCGAGCATCACGGCTACCGCAATGCCCAGGTCAGCGCGATTGCTCCGACCGGCACCATCGGTCTGGTCATGGACTGCGACACTACCGGAGTGGAGCCGGATTTCGCTCTGGTGAAGTTCAAGAAACTCGCCGGGGGAGGCTACT
Organism: uncultured Spirochaetaceae bacterium; assembly: GCA_964588355.1. Taxonomy (GTDB): domain Bacteria; phylum Spirochaetota; class Spirochaetia; order SZUA-6; family DRHE01; genus JAFGQJ01. The sequence continues at coordinate 28,623 of CAZPPB010000020.1, forward strand.
TCAAGATCATCAATACCTCGATCCCCCCGGCTCTGAAGCGGCTGGGGTACCAGAAGAGCCAGATCGAGGAGATCACCGCCTACTGTGTGGGGCGGGGAAGTCTGAAAAGTTCTCCCGGAGTATCCTGGAAGGATCTGAAAGCAAAGGGATTCACAGATGCGGTGCTGAAACGGGTCGACAAGGCACTGTCAGGCGCCTTTTCCATTCATTCCGCCTTCACGCCGGCCGTCGTGGGTGAGGAATTGCTGAAGAACACCCTCGGCCTGGACCCTGAAACCTACAATAGACCCGGCTTCCAACTGCTGCCACACCTGGGATTCACCAGCGAACAGATCGAGCAGGCCGACCGTCATGCCTGCGGCACCATGACCGTGGAGGGCGCTCCTCACCTCGAGAACGAGCACTATGTCGTGTTCGACACGGCCAGCAAGGTGGGCCGCATCGGAACGCGTTGCATCCCCTGGAAGGCCCACGTAGAGATGATGGCGGCGGTTCAACCCTTCGTCTCCGGGGCGATCTCCAAGACCGTGAATATGCCCAACACTGTGAGTGTGGAGGACGTCAAGGGAGCCTACTTCCTGTCCTGGCAGCGGATGCTCAAAGCCATCGCCATCTATCGGGATGGATCGAAGCTCAGCCAGCCGCTGTCCTCCTTGAGCTCGGCGGGAGAGCGTTTGGCCGAACAGATCCTGGCCTTGCAGCGCCGTGCTCAGTCGAGCTCCGATCGGCTGAGTGCTGATCGACCGAGTATTGAGCAGCCGGCTGAGCAACGAGCCGCGTCCCGACCTGCTGCCGGAGCCGAGGACGCTCGTGCCGATACTGAGGTGTCCTCCTCACGGCACAAGCGCAAGTCCCTGCCCAGCCGCCGCAGCGGCTACACCCAGAAAGCCAAGATCGGCGGACACAGCCTGTTCCTGCGTACCGGAGAGTATCCGGACGGGAGCCTGGGTGAGATTTTCCTGGACATGCATCGGGAGGGAGCGGCCTTCCGCAGCCTGCTCAACAGCTTCGCCATTGCCGTATCCCTGGGCCTGCAGTACGGGGTGCCTCTGGAGGAGTACGTGGATGCCTTCGTGTTCACCCGATTCGAGCCCAACGGCATCGTGCAGGGGCATGACAACATCAAGATCACCACCTCGGTGCTCGATTTCATCTTCCGCGATTTGGCCCTGGCTTTTCTCAGGCGAACCGATCTGGTGCAGGTCAAACCGGATGATCTGATCGCTACCACCACCAACGGCACCCGGGAGTCCGACGGGCAGGATGATGCCGGGGAAAACGGCAACGAAGTGCCGGCGGCGCGGCGCACCGGGGCTCAGCAGTCGAAGCAGCGGCACAAGTCTGCCGGCGGGTCGTCGGGGGGCAATGGAAGTTCCACCGGATTCAGGCAGGCGAACGTTCCCGTGACCGCCGGTACCCGCAGGGCAGATGCCGGTTCCTCCGCGGCTTCGAAAACTGTGGAAACCGGCGAAGCCGCCCCAGCATCCCAGGCCGTCACCCGGGAGGAAGCCGCAGAAGCGGCAGCCCGGGCATGGGAGACGGCCCGCATGCAGGGCTATGAGGGCGACCCCTGCCCCGTCTGCGGCCATTCGACCCTCGTGCGAAACGGCACCTGCCTCAAATGCCTGACCTGCGGTTCAACCACAGGCTGCTCCTGATCCTGCTGTACCCCGGGTCACTCCACCATCACCGAGGGCTCTGAACGAATCAGCATGCACGGAGTGCACCGCTTGAGGTTCTATCGGGGAGAGGGTGTACTCGAGGGACGAGCGCTTCAGCTTCTGCGACCTGCTACCGCTGGAGGGTGTTGCCCGACGTATCTTGGCGGGCACCGACGATCATCTCCATGAGGGTTCGAATTTCCGACCATTTGATATCGAAATCCTGATCTGTATCAACGCGGTGAACCAGGACAAGCTTCTGTTCCGGTAACACACTCAGCAGATGGACGCCGAGTCCTGTGTGGTAGAAACCGTATCCCAATCCGGACTCTGCCGGGATGATCCGCCACAGATAGCCGTAAGGATCGCCCCCGGGATTTTCTACGGGATAGACTGTCGTGCTCTCCCTGATCCACTGCTCCGGTACGATCTGTTCACCTTCCCACCTGCCGTAGTTCTGATACAGCAATCCGAAACGGGCCAGGTCGCGGGAGGACATTCGGAAGAAGTAGGCAGGATGTTCGGACTTGGAGCGCTCGAACTTGTAGGTCCCATCGGCAGCGCTGAACTCCTGCATGCCGATCGGCTTGGCGATATCCTCGTAGAAAGCCTCGAAGATCTTTTTTCCGGTGGTAAGCTCGAAGATCGTGCCGAGCGCGTTGAAATCCCAGTTGTTGTAGTAGAAGAACGTTCCAGGGGGATGAGCGCCCCGTTCGGGGCGAGCATCGCTCATGCTCTGAACTTCTCCGGCGGCCCCGTGGTAGACCCCTGACCGCGACAGAAGCAGATCACGGATCGTGGCCTTCGTTTCGGAAGCGGTGAGCGACGGTGGGATGTCGTCGATGTTCAGCTCCTCCAGGGTTGCAGTTATATCGATGATGCCTTTCTCGACGTATATGCCGTACAGGGCACCGAGGAACGGTTTACGGATCGAATGGCACATGTACTTGCGTTTTGTGTCCCCGAAGGAAAATACAACCTCGCCGTCGTGTAGTACCAGCACGGCCGCCGAACCGATCTCTTCCGCATAGGCTGCGGCCGCCTCGAGCTTCTCTTCCGACCAGAGCGGATTTGGCTTGCCGAGTGCTCCTGATGCACCGTTGGAACGGGAAGACCCGGAACATGCCGAAAGAATCGTCATAGTAACAATTGATAGAACAATCAGGGCGCTGCGCATAGACGCTGATCAGGCCCCGAAGGCCTCCACGTCGGCCATGGAGTGGAAGGGGGAAAGATCCCGCAGGTGATCCACGATCCCCGGAAGGACCTCCAGCACGTAATCCACTTCTTCCTCCGTGTTGTAGGTGCTCAAGGAGAAGCGTACCGATCCGTGGATGCTGGTGAAGGGAACGCCCATGGCCCGCAGCACGTGGGAGGGCTGCAGACTTCCTGAGGCGCAGGCCGATCCGGTGGACGCACAGATCCCGTGCTTGTCCATGGCCAGCAGCAGGGCTTCCCCCTCGATGAAGTGGATCCCGATATTGGTCGTGTTGGGTACCCGCTTGTCCGGATTTCCGTTCACCTCGGTGTCCTGGATTTTCGACAGGATGCCGCTTTCCAGCTTGTCCCGAAGTGCGCGCACGCGGGTATTTTCGTCTTCCAGCTTGCCGCCCACCAGTTCGGCTGCCCTGCCAATGCCCACGATCAGGGGCATGCTTTCGGTTCCGCCCCGGCGGCTTCGTTCCTGATGACCCCCGATGATGAAGGGGCGGATCTTCAGTCCCCGGCGGATGAACAGGCCTCCGATCCCCTTGGGAGCGTGGAACTTGTGCCCGGAGAAGGACAACAGGTCCACGGGAAGCTTCTGCATGTCCAGGGGAACCTTGCCCACTGCCTGGACCGCGTCGGTGTGGACGAACACGCCCCGTTCTTTGGCGACCCGGCAGATCTCGGCAAGCGGAGACATCACCCCTGTTTCGTTGTTGGCGAGTATCACCGAGATCAGCAGGGTGTCCGCCGTGATCGCGCCCCGCAGATCGTCCAGATCGAGATTGCCCCTGGTGTCGACGCCCAGCTCTGTTACCTGCAGCCCCTTTCGCCTCAGGTAGGGGACCTGGTTCTTGACGGCGGGGTGCTCGACCTTGGTGGTGATGACGTGCCCCTTTTCCGGGTAGGCGTCCACCAGACCGCGGATCGCGTGGTTGTCGCTCTCCGAGCCGCAGGATGTAAACACCACCTCGGTCGGGTGGCAGTTCAGCAGGGCGGCCATCCGCTCCCTGGCTCGATCCAGGTCTCTGTGCACGTCCCCGCCGAAGTTGTACATGCTGGAGGGATTGCCGTAGCGTTCCTTGAAGAAGGGCAGCATCTCCTCCAGGACTTCCGGGGCGACCCGGGTGGTCGCATTGTTGTCAAAGTAGACGCTACGCTCTTTCATCTTCCACAACCTCCAGGGTGGGATCGATCAGCTCGCGGAGCTTATCCTGAACCAGCCCCTTGAGGGTCAGGTCCGAGGCCATACAACCGCGGCACATGCCCATCATCCGTACCACCACCCGGTTGTCCGCCAGGTCGACCAGCTCCACATCTCCGCCGTCCCGCTTGAGGATCGGACGGACCTCTTCGTTCAGGACCTCTTCGATCTTCTTGATCTTCTGCACCGTTGTCAGGCGCGTTCCGGCTGTGCGTTTCTCAGTCTCCCCTCTCCAAACTTCTTCCAGGAGGTCTTCGATCCGGGGGATACAGGCCCCGCAGCCGCCGCCGGCCTTTGTGTAGTTGGTTATATCTTCCACGGTGTGGAGGTTGTTGGCCAGAGCCACCCTCTTGATCTTGGTATCGGTGACCCCGAAGCACTTGCAGACCACCTCGCCCTCGTCTTCCTCATGGGCCTGCAGCTTGATGCCCTTGAAGTCGGCGATCGCCGCCTCCAGCGCCTCCTGGCCCATCACCGAGCAGTGCATCTTCTCGGTAGGCAGTCCGCCCAGGTAGTCGGCGATGTCCTGGTTGGTGATCTTGGCCGCCTCCTCCAGACTCTTGCCCTTGATCATCTCCGTCAGGGCGCTGGCCGCGGCGATAGCGCTGCCGCAGCCGAAGGTCTTGAACTTGGCGTCTTTGATCTTCCCGTCATCTATCTTCAGTGTGAGCTTGAGAGCGTCGCCGCATACGATCGAGCCGACCTCTCCTACCGCATCGGCATCCTCGATAGACCCTACGTTGCGGGGATTCTCGTAGTGCTCCATCACCTTCTTCGTATAATCCCACATGACCCTTTCCTGTTGTATCTAATTCTTTCTATAAGGTAATATCGTGCAGGGGTTACAGTAAAGCGAATTGTCTACCCCTCGAGGGGGCGCGACGGGCGGGGCGGCGGTCAGCGGGAATCAGGCGGGGGCAGATAAAATGTGGAGACCCGGAAACCCTCGAAGTCCCGGACCGTATCCCGATTGATCGGATCCAGCACGCGCTGGCCGTTCACGATATAGTAGTAGTAATGTTTTCCCGGAGGCATGCGGACGGTCAGACGATAGTCTCCGGGCTCGGTTTCCACCATTCGGTGCCAGAAGGGATCCCAGCTGTTGAAATCCCCCGCCACGGATACCGCCCTGTCCGGAAGGGTTCGGAAGCGAAAGGTGACGCTTCCCTGGCCACCGATCTCAGGACTCACCACCGCCCATTCCGGGCGGTCCCGGAGGTCGAACAGGGAAAAAACGCGGCCGAAGGCGTCCTCCTCGGAATGGGGATTATAAGGATCATTTATCCACAATCCATCCACAACCAGCCGATAACGCAGCTGCTCGACCTCTTCAGGCACATCGAGCAGCAGGAAGTACACACCGTTGTCGTTTCGAGAGTAGATGTGAAAGTCCTTGTACTCTTCATGGGCAAAACGCGCTGCGACCAGACGAACCCGGTTGTCTGGCTTGTAGGTGAGCAGGACCTGCCGATCCAGATACTGCGGAGCAGCGGCGTGCTCGATACCTCGGATGCGGACTTCCATGAGGTGGGCGTCCAAAGCGGACACGGCACCGGCGGTCATAAAGAGCAGAAGGGCCGATACCAGATAAATTATACGTTTATGATTGCTCATAGGTCTGCTATACTTCAAATGAATTAGTTTTATGAAGCGGCGCGTTTTTTCTTCGTTCGTCACAGATGTTCCTGTCCTCTGGGTACACTCTAGTGCTTCGACATTCGAAAATGTCAACTTGAGCACAGGAATATTAACCTCGGCTTCAGAAAAACCGAAATTCAAGGGTAGAAACTAAATGCCCAGTATAGAAGAGGTCGAACAGTTCAAAAATGTCCTCAATAAACTGGGGGACGAGCCGGAGATCCTCGCCGAGCGCGATGAGGAGATAGAGGACGTCCTTCCCCCTGACCAGGGTCTGCCCGCAGGGTTGAGCGATCTGCTGGAAAGCCCCGAAGGTGGGGCCGAAGAGCAGCAGAAGCCGTTCCCGGCGGAGCCGTCGGAGGGGGAGGTCGATCTATCCGATCTGTTTGGAGATCAGGATCTCACCGGGCTGGATGTCCTCGAGGGCATCGAACTTCCCGAGGGCGAACCGCAGGCCGAAGCCCCCGGCGGGGAACCGCCCGAGGCAGCTGCTGAAGCGGAAGCTCCCTTTGAACCGGCGGCCGAACCGACGGCCGA
>CAZPPB010000020.1:34968-38034 GCA_964588355.1 uncultured Spirochaetaceae bacterium
CGGAAACAGCGGAAGTACCGGAAGCACCGGCCGAACCTGCAGCGGGACAGGATGAGTTCGTCATCCCTCCAGAGCTGCTCGAACCCGTAGCAGCCGAAGCGGAAGAAACAGCAATCCCGGAAGAGGAATTTGAGCTTCCCGAGGAGTTTGCCCCTCCCGCCGAACCGGAGGCGGGGGAAGCTGCCGAGGAAGCCCCCTTCGACATTTCCGAGTTCGAGATGCCCACCGAAGAAGCACCGGAGCCGGGCATCGAAGAACCCTTGGAGGAGGCTGCAGCCGAGGAAGTTTCAGCTGAGGCAATTGATTTCGACATCCCCGGGGAAGAGGCACCTGCGGCGGAAGAAGCGCTCAGCGCGGAAGAGCTCCCGGAGATGCCGGGATTCGATATCGAGGGTTTCGACGAGGAGGCCTTTTCCGCTCCCGAGGGGGAGGAAGAAGCACCGGCTGCCCCGGAAGCCCTGGAAGTCCCGGAGGCCCCAGCTGCCCCGGAGGTCCCGGAAGTCCCGGAAGTCCCGGAGGCCCCGGCCGAAGGTGAGGCCTTCGGCGAGACGGAGTTCGAACTTCCCGAGGAGTTCGCTCTGCCCGAAGAACAGATCGCGGAAGAAGCGGCCGGGGAGCAGTTGGCGCAGGAAGGTGCGCCGGAGCCGGAGGTCCCGGCCGAACCGTCGGAAGAGGAAGCGGAGTTTCTAAGAGTCCTTCAGGATCAGATCTTGCCGGAAGGAGAAGCAGGGGCCGAGCAGCCTGCGGAAGCGCCCCCTGCCGGAGAGGGTTTCGAAGAGTTTGGGGAAATTCCACTGGAGGAGGCTGCTCCCGAGGCGGAAGCGGAGCCTGAGGAGCCGACAGAGCAAGCGGCACAAGCGCTTCCTTTGGGAGAGGGCCCTGAAGAGCTGTCGCTGGAAGCGCAAGCCGCCTTTCCCGAAGGCGAGCAGGTCGATCTGGAGGCCCCTGCCGGGATCCCGGAAGGGGTGGAGGAATACGAACTGGATGAGTTCTCCCTGGAAGGATTGGGCGAGCCCTTCGGCGGGGAGGAGGAAGTAGAAGAGCCTCCGCCTGCACAGGAGGCGATCCCAGCCGAAGCCCCGGGGGTCGAGGAGCAGTTCCCGGAGGAAATCGCCATTCCCGGCGCGGGTGAGCTCACCTTTACGGATAAACAATTCGCCGCCATCAAGCGCACCCTGTCCCGACTGCCCCGCAACCTCAAGATCGCCGTCGAAGAGCTGATAGCCGAGAAGAGGCTGGAGGGGGAGGAGCTGCGTTCCCTGCTGGCCCTTCTGATAGACGGGGCGGCACCCACGGCTATCGCCGAGCGGGTGTCCGGCCTCACCGGCCAGCGTATCGTGGTGCCCAAGGTCTTCGAACGGCTGGCCGGTGTCGCCTTCGAGGAGAGGCGGCGCACCTTCGCCTACGCCTTCCGGGAAAACATCCTTCCCATCCTTCGGGTGGTGTTTCTGAGTCTGGCCTTTCTGGTGATTTTAGGCGGACTTGGTTACTTTTTTGTGTACAAACCCCTGTACGCCAGCTATCTGTACCGCCAGGGCTACAGCCAGATCGAAAAAGAACGATACCGCATGGCCAACGACACCTTCGACAAGGCCACCGAGGTCAGGGAGATCAAGCATTGGTTCCTCCGCTACGCGCAAGGCTTCACCGGGGAGCAGCAGTTCCAGCTGGCCGCTGAGAAGTACGAGCAGCTGCTGCAGCGGTTTCCAGGAGACCGACAGGGCAAGATTGCCTACGCCTCCCTTTTGACGAATCATCTGGCCGGCTACGAGAAGGCAGACGAGCTCCTCGGGGAGGTGCTGGCCGAGGACATGAAGGACTACGACGCCCTGCTGGCCAGGGGTGACAACTACCTGGAATGGGCCGAGGAGGATGAGAGCCGTTATGAAGATGCCCGCTTCGCCTACGCCTCGATCATCGATTATTACGGAGAGCGGGACGAGGTACTGATGCGCATGCTGCGCTACTTCATCCGCACCAAGAAGCTCGACCAGACCATCTTCCTCAGAGCGTACCTGGACGACAAGCGGAAGCTGCGGGTCGAACCGCAGCTGTACGCCTCGGTGTATGCTGAGCTGGCCGGCTATTGGATCGACGAGAGACGCTACGATTCGGTCCCGGATATCCTGTTCAAGGCGATGGACCAAAAGATGGACCAGCCCGACATCCACTACCAGCTGGCTCGCTACTATCAGTACGTAGACGATCTCGGGAATGAGGAGAAGGCCCTGGAGACGGCGATCGAGCTGCTTGAAAGAATGCAGCCCCTGGACAAGAGACATCTGTTCATGCTGATCGATTCCTACAACCGCAGGGGGAAAACCTTCTGCCTGAGGGAGGAGTACCTGGAGGCGGAGCAGTACTTCCAGAAGGCCATCGCCAGGATCGAAGATGCGCAGGACCTGCGGATCTTCGGCCAGCGGGAAGAGTTCGGAATGGCCTACGAGAACTACGGCGACCTTTTCTACTACATCAGCCGTGACCTGGAAGAGGCACTGGATCTGTATCTCGAGGCGATCGGCAACGGCCATGAAACGCCGGATCTGAACTACAAGATCGGCTACATCTACTACGCGGCGAACCGCTATGAAGATGCCATGCTTTATTTCTTGAAGGTCGTGGATGAAAGACCGAGCAATTCGAACGCCCTGTACTCCCTGGCCAACAGCCTGTACCAGCGGGAGTCTTACTCATCGGCTCAGGGCTACTACCTGCGGCTGTTGAATCTGCTCGAATCCCGGGAGGAACAAATACCCTATCTGCAGATCTACGAGAATCCAGAGCACAACGCCCTGGTGGAGTACATCATGAAGGTGTACAACAACCTGGGCGTGACCCTCAAGCAGCTGGACGCCAGAAGACGGGATCCGGAGAAGGAATCCAAGGCCCTGGTGAACTTGACTTTCTCTTCGGAGCGCTTCGATCTATTGACTCGAGATCCGGTGACCGTGGAGCGGGGTTTGACCAAGAACCTGGCCTACCTAAACCAGGGGGGTATCATCTATCCGACTTCGGATTTCCAGCTGCAGATCTACACCCGGCTGCCCATCGACCTGCAGGCCAGCC
>CAZPPB010000021.1:0-36845 GCA_964588355.1 uncultured Spirochaetaceae bacterium
ATCCGGAGGAGTACGATCCGGTGAACATCCGGGAGAATCTGAAGAAGATCATCGACCTGGAAAACATCCGCAACCGCGGATTCAACACCTCGATCAACTCGATCACCTCGATCCTGGACACCTCGAAGATGGGCTACCAGTATATCGAGAACCTCAAAAACGCAAGGGAGCTGGTCATCCGGGAATACGAGGACACCGATCCCGCTTCCCTGCCGGATGAACGCTACTCGATCAAGCTGAAGTACTACGACCAGGCTCAGCTGCTGGAAGAGCGCAAGTCCTACGACGTGCAGATGAAGAGCATGGAAGTCGAGATCCAGCACCTCTGGGACGTCCTGGACATGGTCTACGAGGATTCCAAGTTCATGAAGGGGGTCCAGGACTTCAAGGATCTGGCCAAGCGCAAACGCAACAAGATCAAGAGAAAGATCAAGGCCCTGACCGGGGATCCGATGTACGAAGACATCGAGAAGACCTGGGACGAGGTGACCTTCGTCGTGGCCGGGGATACCGAGGTGGAGCGCATGAACCGCACCTACCTGCCCGAGAAGGACAAGGTCAAGAGGCGGATCATCCTCATGCGGGATAAGCTCCAGAAGGTTTATGAGTACAAATATCCGATCCAGCGACGGGTGGCCGAAGAACGGCTCAACTACCTGGAGGCGGAGTTCAACAAGTTCGACTACATGATCAACCCCTATCACATCCAACCAGGGTTGATTCTGGACGTAGACATCACCTCGATCAAGAAGAAGAAGGCTACTCTGGAAGGCATGGCGAACGTGCTGAACGAGTTCCTCTTCGGCGTATCCAAGGGATTTGCCGATGCGGCTTTCGCCTCCTTCTCCAGACGGCGCTCCACGGTGCGTGAGGACATCGCCATGTCCTTCGGTGAAGCCGGTATGGCCGAAGAAGGAGCGGCAGCGGCCGGTTCGGAGTTCGTGGACATGATCCACACCGGAGAAACCGCCGCCTCCCAGGTCAGTGAAAGACCCAGAAGCGGTGTAGTGGACTCTACCAGCCGCGGACGGGGACGGCCTAAGGGCAGCAGCAGCGGACGGAAAAGCTCCAAGAGCAGCGGACGGGGACGCTCCCGAGGATCTTCAGGACTGAAAGAGATCTAACATACGAAATGCTGACATGTGGTGATCCTCTGCCCGAGCTGGCGGGGATCACCATTTTATTTTGTTCTCACTGCAGCGGCTATGACAGCTGCGGTGGGTTTTGATAGTTGCGGGACAAAGAAGAGAAAACGAAGGCTCTATAAAACGAGAGTCCGCAAGCAGGGGGTAATCATGGCAGAGACTACATACGAATACGTCGGTTTGAGCACACGGGACGGGTTCAACCGTTCCCTTCGTCACTTTCTGGCGGTCAATGATATCGTACCGGAGTTCGAATCAAAAACGAACCTGGCTGACGCGCTAAACGGTTTGCTTGAAGAGAAAGCCATCCAAACCAACCAGATCGGTCCCATCGTGAACGCCCTGTTGGTAGGGCATCCGAAGTACAACTACAGCTCCCGTTCCTACAACCTGACTCGGAATATCGCGGAGTTCGACCCGATCGTCTCCGAAGTAGGGAAGTGGGATGCGGTAGATCTGGTTGTGGCTTACTACCACCCGGACCTGGGGCTGACCCTGATTAACCCCAAGAACAAGCAGCACTGGGAATCCGCGCAGGCCCTGAGAAAGAATGAGCTCGCCACGATTTATGCGGGGACCATGACGGTAAAGGCGCCGGAGAAGCTCCTGGAAACGGCCATCGACGCGTTGATCTCCCTGCTGGAAACGGGCAAAGTCCGAACCCCCGCCTCCCTGATCCAGGGGAAGTTTAAGTGGAAGGCTCCCAAACCTCCGGCTGCGCCCAAACCCAAGGTGAAAAAGAAAGCGGGCAGACCGCCGGCCCGAACCAAGGCCGCACCTGCCCCCAGCGCTGCTCCGGCCGCCCCTCGGGCAGCCGCTCCGGCGGTGGAAGTTCCGTCGAAGAAGCGCCGCATGACGCCGATGTACTCGATCCCGGTCAGCAACGAGTTGTTCCACAATGGGAACGTGGAAGCCTGGAAGAAGATCATCCAGAGCTACAACATGAAGTATCCCGGTCTGGAGGTGTTCATCTTCTACGAAGGCGAGCGCATCCACGACATCAACACCCTGTTCAAATGGGGCAAGGTCAAGCACGGTTCCACGATCATGATCGCCGTGGCAGGGGAGGAGATCAAGGATCTAGCCAAGCTGCAGCGGTACCTAAGGCAGGGGGCCAGTCCGGACTTTGAAGCCTTCCTCCGGTTTCCGGTCAATACCGTATTGAACCTGTTCTAGCTCAAGGTAAGGGGTAGCAAGATGAAAGGAAACGTTTACTTTTTCAGCGACAAGGAATACATAAGCAAGGAAGAGATTCTGAACAAGATCGGTATTCGCGGTCGCCGAGCCATGGAACTGGCCGAGCTCAAGCTGCCGATCCTGCCGGGATTTGTCATCGACGCGGAGATTGCCTCGGACCTTGCGGACATGCCGATCAAGAAACACCTAAAGAGTTTCTTTAAAAAGGTGGAGGCGGGCACGGGCAAATATTTTGGTGATCCGGCCAATCCCATGCTGTCGAAGATCGTCATCAGCCCCTCTCTGGTCATTACCCATTATCCTACGCTGCACAACTACGGTCTGACGGACAGCACCCTGCCGGGCTTCGTGAAGTTCGTAGGAGAGAACTTCGGCCACCACGAGGTCCAGTTTCTCTGCAAGGGCACTCTGGAGATAGAGGCCCGCATAGCCGAGCTGGAGAAGAAGGCGAAGTACGCGGCAAGCATCCGTCAGGCTGCGGACAAGCTCGGCAGGCAGCTGTCCAGCAAGATGAGCGCCCGTGAGCGGGATGCCAGCGTCAAGGAGATAGTTCCCCTTCTTCCGGAGGGCTTTTTCTCGGGCGACGCCTACGATCAGCTGGAGCTTGCCCTGCAGCGCATCAGCCACATGCTCAGCCTGGATGAGATGAACAACCGAGACACCGCCCTGCTCATCCAACCGATGGTCTATGGAAACTACGGAAAGGACTCAGCCAGCGGCAACTTCTACACCCGGAATATCGTCACCGGTGCCAAGACGCTGCAGGGCGAGTTCTACCAGAGCGCCTTCGACTCGATAGGGGCCGCGGGAAGAGACATCAACACCATCGAGAAGAAGTATCTGAGCGAGCTGGAAAAGATCGGCAGGACCGTGGAGGACCACTTCAAGGAAATCCGCTCGATCCGCTTCACTATTGAAAACAAGAACCTGTGGCTGATCGATCAGCGCGCCGTGATGATCAAATCCACCCAGTCGGAGATCCAGACGCTTCTGGATCTGTACAACCGCAAGGTGGTGGATGACAGGTATGTGGTGGCCACTGTGAAACCGCAGCAACTCAATGAAATCCTGCACCCGGTGATCAATCCCGCCTCTGTAACCAAAATGAAGGCCCTGGAGGGAGGAATAGCCGGCGCCCCCGGTGCGGCCATCGGCCGGGTGTGCTTTACCACCGAAGGGCTGATGGATGCCTTCAAAGACGCCCAGCTCAAGGGTGAGGATACCAGATTAATCCTCTGCATGCCCGCAACCTTTGCCGAGGATGTGAAGGCCATCGAAGTTGCCACCGGCGTGCTGTCCAATGAAGGTGGATACTCAGCTCACGCCTCCGTTGTTGCCCGTCAGTACGGCAAAGTCTCTCTTGTCAAACCGGACATGCGCATCCGGGGCAAGAAGGCCACGGTGGGAGATGTGACAATTTCTGAGGGAGACTACCTCACCCTGAACGTTCCCTACTACGGGGATCCGGTCGTATACCTGGGGACGGCGGAGCTGATAGAGCCGGACCCGGGGGATTCGGGCCTGTTGGATTTCAATAAGCTGGTGCGCAAGCACGTGGATATCGAGGCCTTCCATGTGCGGGCCAACGCTGACACCCCGCGGGACGCCGGCCTGGCCAAGAGTTTCGGAGCGGCTGGTGTTGGCCTGTGCCGGACCGAGCACATGTTCTTTCACGAAAAACGGATCAACATCTTTCGGGAGATGATCCTCTCCGACACCCTCGAAGAGCGAAAAGAGGCGCTGAGGAAACTTCAGGGATTTCAGAAGGCCGACTTCTACGGGATCCTCAAGGCCATGAGTCCCTACGAGGTCACGATACGCCTGCTGGACGCACCCCTGCACGAGTTCCTTCCCCACAACGATGAGGAGATGAAGAAGTTCATCACCTATCTGAAAGGCAGCAGAGGCGGCAAGTCTCTAAGCGAACGGGAGGTGCGCGCCCGCTGTGACGGTCTGGCCGAGTTCAACCCGATGCTGGGTCACCGCGGCTGCCGTATCGCCGTTTCCTATCCGGAGATCTACGAGATGCAGGTCCGGGCTTTATTCGAGGCGGTTTACCGGCTGCAGAAGGAAAAAATCCCGGTCCATGTGGAGCTCATGATCCCCATCATCATGAATGAGAGCGAGCTCAAGCTCCTGATCTACGGCAAGAAGATAGAGGGCGGATCTATCCGCGGGCTGGTGGATGTGGAAGAAGAGGTACGCAAGGCTGTCAAAGCACAGAAGGTCCCGTACAAGATCGGTACCATGATCGAGCTTCCCGTAGCAGCCCTGGGTGCGGGGGAGATCGCCCGCTACGCCCAATTTTTCTCCTTCGGTACCAACGATCTGACCCAAACCACCCTGGGGTTGTCCAGGGATGACTTCAACAGTTTCATGCCCGATTACACCCAGTTCGACGTGCTGGACGGAAATCCCTTTCAGATTCTCAACGAGCACGTAATGGAGCTGATCGAGGTGGCCACCCGCCGGGGTCGGTTGACCCGTCCGGATCTGATCACCGGTCTGTGCGGAGAGCACGGAGCGATTCCCGAAAACATCCGTTTCTGTATGGAGGCCGGGCTGAACTACGTGTCCTGTTCCTCCTACTCGGTACCGATCGCCGCGCTGACGATCGCTCAGATCAATATCGAAAAGGCGGCGGAGAAGAATTAGGGTAGGTATCTAAGGCAGGTCCTGCCAGATCGTGAACTTTTTAAGTCCCGCCACTATAAGCTTGGCCGCTTTGACGCCATCCCCTTTAGGCACGGCGGCTTCACTGTTCAAGGTCTTCTGGAAGAAAAGCTCGATCGATTCCAGAACATCCTCCATGTTGTAAAAGATCAGGGCAAAATTGATACCTGTGGGTTTGAGGATGGTGAATGAGGTGTAGGTCATCACCGGTTCCCTGCTCACCATAACCCGTGTCTGGTTGCGTGCCGTCACGGTTTCCACCTCGCTGAAGCGGTGGGGGATTTGATACTCCGTTTCGCGGGTGTACGGCTCTATGTGCTTTTTCATGTAGTTGGCCGGCTCGGCCAGCACGAACAGCTTGTTTCCATCCGCCTGGAACGTCAGTCCGTCGCTTGTTGGGTAGATCGCCTTCACATTATTGTAGGCCACGATCTCGAATTTCGAATAGGCGGAGGTTTCTTGAAAAAACGACGAAACGATGTATCCGCCTTGGGCGGGCAGTTTCTCCTCCGTGAAAGCTTTGAAAAGGTCCAGCGCTCTAACTGCCATATCCTACGATGCCTCCTACCAATTTTAGTTTCTTATATTTACTGTAACGGTAATTTAGCTGATTAGATCAATTATTTTCCTTCCAGCTTCGAGCAGCTGCGGTCATTCCGGCCTAATCGCTGCGCTGTTGCGCCGCTTCCTTTAGCTCTCTGGAGCGCTTGCGAAACCGTTCGGCGAACTGGTTGTTTCCCATCTTGCCGTACAGCTCGCCCAGGCTGCCGTACGCCTGCCAGTCCCCCGGCTCCAGCCCGATGATGCCGCGAAATGTCTTGGCCGCCTTCTCCAGCTGGCCCGAGGCCATGTAGATGGACCCCAGGCGCTGCTGTAGCCAGACATCCTCTTTGAACAGCTTGATGGCTTTCTCGAGAAGAAGGATCACCGTTTCCCGGTTGCCGCTGCGCTCCATGCAGGTCACCATGGGCTTCAGCAGGTTCAGCTCCTTGGGCGTTTCCAGAAGAAGCTCTCTGTACAGGAGGATCGCTTCAGGGTACTTGGCGCTCTGACGATAGCTGTGGGCCAGCATGGTTCTGAAATGGCTGTTCTTTGGCTCCCTGGGGAGGATCATCTCCAACTGGGTGCAGGCCTTGGCGAAGTTGCCCTGATCGTAGAGTTGACGGGCATAGCTTTTCCGAAACTCCAGATTGTCCGGGTAGGCCTTTAGATAGGCGGCGTAGGCGCGCAGCAGCTTGCCCTTGTCTTCCAGACGGATATACACATCGATCAGCCTTTCCAGGGCTTCCTCGGAATCGGCGGCTCTTTTCAGCGTGCGTTTGAACCAACCCTCGGCCAGATCGGGCAGATCCGCCCGCAGATATTCCTGTCCCAGGGCATTCATCAGATGGGGATCCGGTCCGCTGCGGCGGATCTGCTCCTGCAGAACGGGAATCGTTTGACGGACATCCTCCACCAAACAGGACAGGCTTAGAGCCTTGTAGTAGAGGGCGTATTCATCCTCGGGATGGAGGCGCAGGATCCGCTCCAACACGGAGTTCAACTCTCCATATTCCCCCCGCTCCCACAGCACCGCGGCCAGGCCGTAATTGAACTCCAACCGGTTTCTGTCGGTTTCCAGGGCGCGGAGATAGTGGTTCCTGGCCTTGTTCAGATCCCCGAGCTTGCTGAAGGATTCCGCCATAATGGCATGCATATCCCCGTCCCTGTAGGAGACTCGCAGAACCCGGCGGGCGCTCTCCAGAGCCTCCCGGTGCCTCTGATTTTGAAAGAGCACGATCGTCATGATCCGTAAGAGGCTATGGACGTCCTGGGTGGAGATCTTTTGGCTGCCCAGCCGGTTCATGGCTTCAGTCATCTCTTCGAACGAGGCGGGATTGTTGCCCTGCTGAAGATAGAGGATCGCCTTCTGCAGATGCAGAACCGGATCTTCGGGAGCCAAATGTCCCGCCTCCTGAAAGTGGAGCAGAGACAGCTCCCCGTCGCCCAGCTCGCGGTATATGCTGGCCAGGTACAGATGAGCCACCAAGCTGTCCGGGCGATGCTTGCGGATGAACAGCAGGGTGTCCCGGGCTTCCTCGTATTTTCCCCTCCTGTACAATCGAATGCCGTTGGTCAGAAGCGCGTTGAGGTAGCCGGTGAAGATCTGCTTGTTTTCAGGCTCCAGGTTCAGGGCCCGTTCGAATACGGAAATCGCGGTCTGGGGATGACCCCGCTTCAGGAGGGTCAATCCCAATAGGCCCAGGGCGGGTACGAAGGATCCATCCAGCTCTGTGGAGTTTTTAAGATGTTGGAAAGCGTGGCCGAACAGTCCGAGGGTGAAGTAAGCGCGACCCAAGAAAAAATGACCCTCGGCGGAGTCCGGTTCGAGTTTCAGGTAGAACTGCAGGGCCTGGATCGCCCGGTTTAAGTCACCGTCGGCATGGTAGGCCCGGCCAAGGTACAGCAGAGCTGCAGGAAACTGGTCGCTGAGTACCAGGATCTCTTGAAGAAGTTCGATCGCCATCCGATAGTCGCGGTTGCGTCCGGCTTCCAGGGCGCTGTCGAAGAGCTCCTGTATATGCTTTTCACTCATGTAATTGCTGTATGGGTGCCAACGTCTGTTTGAAGGTTACACCCGGTTCGGGTGCCGCCGTCCCAATGACGGCCTCATCGGCTGGGGGATTGCACCCAGTTTACAAACAGGAGGATATCATATAAGTATTAGCCTATGGTAGAGGGGGTAGCCCGCATCGTTTACTTTCAGGTAGCGAAGGTAGAACGACGATTTTCAATTTTTCGGATCTTGTATATGGCTGGCCTCTTCGCTCTGGTCAACCTTTTTCGCAATCCTCTGGTCAGTCTCAATATCGATCATCTGCTCGCACTGCTCAGCTTTATCCTGCTGGTGGGCGATTCGAGCATCGTAATCGTGCTTACGGGCCGTGATTCTTTCCAAGAACGTCTGGGCCACCTGTCCAACGGGGTAGACGCCATAGGGGCGGCGGTTTTCTTTGGAATTTTCCTGTCCCTTCCTTCGGAGGGGCTGCGAAATCTCGCCGTTGTGCTGGCGGAAGTCTATTTCTTCGCTCCCGTAGTGGTCTCGGTGGTGAAGGTGAAACCGTCCCACACAGCTTCGGCCGGGCTGTTTTCCGTGCTCGGCGCTGGGATCGTCATCGCCATCCAGCTGCTGATTACCATGCCCGGTGCTCAACTAGGTTATCCCGTTTTTGTCCCGGGCATCCTGCTGGCGGCCGGGATTGCTCTGTACGCCACCGCAATCTCCTTCAACCGGCTGTTCAGAGAGCATATGGTCACTGAAGATCTGGCTCGATCTTCCCGCCGACTGCGTATGGCTATGGAGATCGTTCAGATATCGGTAATGAATCTGGGTGAGTTCGTCAACAACCTGGAACGTATCTCCAACACTATCTACAAAGGCGCCCACAACCAGGCAAAGAGCGTGGAGCAGATCGCCGCTTCCGCGGATAGTCTGAAAGCGGCAATGGGGCGGATAACCGAATCGACAAACAGGTCCACCAATGCTTTGAAGCAGACTGTGGATGTGTCCAGCCAGGGCAATCAGACGATGCATCGGATGATCACCGAAATTGCAGACATCCAGGAGGTTGCCGAGCAGATGGATGCGGCTCTGGAACTGATCAATGAGATCGCCGACCAGACAAACCTCCTGGCACTGAACGCCGCCATAGAAGCTTCCCGGGTGGGAGATGAAACCACCGGTTTCTCGGTGGTTGCCGGGGAAATCCGCACCCTTGCCGAGCGCTCCGCGGAAACCTCGGGCGAAATCAGCAGACTGGTCAAGCAGATGGAGAAGGTAATCGTGGTGGGTGGTGAATCCTCCAAGCATGCCGGGGAAATTTTTGAACGCATCAACAGAGACCTGGGCAGCTATGCGGATTTCATCCGCGGTCTCAATACTGCGGTGCAGGAGCAGCAGTCCGCCAACCGTGCAGTGAGCGAATCCCTGGACAAGATCCACTCCGTCACCCTGGAGAACAGCAAAGCCGCGGATCGCGTTCGAGAGGTGATCGGGGAGTTGAAAAAAGAGGTGAGCAAGCTGAAGGACCTGGTGGACGGCAAGCTGGTGGAAATTCCTGTGATGCACGACGGATCGATCAAGACGGCGCCACCCCGCTGACAGAGGGCGGTGGTTAGCAAAGAAACAGGCGGTAGTACCATGAGACTTGTAGTAATCGGAGCCCAGTGGGGGGATGAAGGCAAGGGCAAGATCGTAGATTATTTGGCCGAGGATGCCGATGTCGTGCTGCGCTACTCCGGCGGGGCGAACGCCGGTCACACCGTGGTGCTTCGCGGTCAAACTTTCAAGCTGCATCTGATCCCCTCCGGTGTAATCACCCCGGAAAAACAGGCGGTTCTGGGGATCGGTATGGTAGTCGATCTGGAAAATCTGTTCGAGGAGCTCGCCGATCTGGAACGCAGCGGCATCTCCTGGCAGGGTAGAGTCTTTCTATCCGACCGGGCTCACCTGGTGCTGCCGCAGTACAAAGAATTGGACCGCAAGCGCGAATCTGAACGTCGCGTCCCCATTGGCACAACGGGCCGGGGCATCGGCATCGCCTACGCCCTTAAAGCTCACCGGGACGGTATCCGCGTGGCGGATCTGTTCGATCCTGAGGTCTGGAAGAGGCTCAGCGAAGAGGAGAAGAGTTACCTCCAGCCCTATAGGGAGAAGATCCGGGATATGGTTGTCGATGTTTCAAAATTTGTATTCGAAAATCGGGACCGGAACATCCTCTTCGAGGGTGCCCAGGGCGCCTTGCTGGACCTCGACCAGGGAACATATCCCTTCGTTTCCTCGGGTATCTCCTGCGCCGCCGGGGCGGCCATCGGCGGCGGCATCGGTCCGCAGAGTCTGGATAGAGTGGTCGGGGTGTTCAAAGCCTACAGCACCAGGGTGGGCAACGGTCCATTCCCCTCGGAGTTCAGCGAGCAGCGGGACGGAAAATTGGGGGATACCATCCGGGAGATCGGCAGGGAATACGGTGTGACCACGGGGCGCCCCCGCCGTTGCGGCTATCTCGATCTGGTCGCCTTGAGTTACGCCTGCCGCAGCAACTCGATCGACGGGCTGTGCCTGACAAAACTCGATGTGTACGACGGCATGGAGGATATCAAGATCTGTACCGCCTACGATATCGAAGGCCGGGAAACCCGGGATTTTCCCGCGGACATCGACAGCCTGAACAAGGCCGAACCGTTGGTCAGGAGTTTTTCGGGTTGGAAAGAATCGGTGACCGATTGCCGCAGCTACGAGGATCTGCCTGCTGCGGCAAGAGAGTACATCGAGTTTATCGAGGAGTACCTGCAGACTCCCGTGGAGATCGTTTCCGTGGGTCCCGGTCGAAGCGAAACCATCCTACGCGCAAGTCCATGGACACCATCCTGATCCTGGATTTCGGCAGTCAAACGACCCAGTTGATCGGACGCCGCATCCGGGATCTGGGCGTCTATACGGAGATTGTTCCGGGTGACAGTTCTATAGAGGGGTTGATCAGACCGGATACCCGCGGTCTGATACTATCCGGTTCGCCATTCTCGGTTTACGATCCCGACTCCCCCCGTCCGGATCCCCTCCTGATGAAACTGGAACTTCCGATCCTAGGAATCTGCTACGGCGTCCAGCGCCTGATGCAGGATCAGGGAGGAGATGTTGCGGCCCTTCCCAAAAGGGAGTACGGACGATCGGTTGTGCGGATCCACGGCCCATCACCCCTCCTGGAGGGCCTGCCTGACGGTTTTCTCTCCTGGATGAGCCACGGAGACACGATCCAACGCGTGGCCCCGGGCTATCGCGTCGTCGCAGCCACCGAGAATGACCTGCCGGCGGTCGTGGTCCATGAAAACAGGCCGATCTACGGGCTGCAATTCCACCCGGAGGTAACCCACACCCAGTACGGAGAACGGCTGCTGGAAAACTTCGCCCTCAGGGTGTGCGGGGCTGAAAAACAATGGAATGTGGAGGCCTATCTGAAGAGCATCCGGGAGGAGGTCACCGAGGCTGTGGGGGACAAGGAGGTGCTGCTGCTCACCTCCGGAGGAGTGGATTCAACGGTCGTCGCCGCCCTGCTCCTGGCCACCCTGTCCGCCGATCAGGTCAACCTGATGTACATCGACTCGGGACTGATGCGAAAGAGGGAAACCGAGGAGGTCACCGAGCTCCTGAGCCGCCTCGGGGCGCGGCATCTGCACATCATCGACGCCTCCGACCGTTTTTTAGGCGCCCTGGCCGGGGTGTCCGATCCGGAGGAGAAACGGCGGATTATCGGAGACATGTTCATCAGTGTACAGGATCAGGAGATCCGCCGCCTGGGCATCAGGAACTCGTTTCTGGCGCAGGGGACCCTGTATACCGACATGATCGAAAGCGGTAAGGGAGTGGGGAAGAAGGCGGATGTCATCAAGTCACATCACAACGTGCGCTCTACTCTGGTAGAGGAGAAACGGGCCAAAGGGCTTCTCCTGGAGCCGCTGGCCGCCCTGTATAAGGACGAAGTGCGTCGGCTGGGGGAGAAGCTGCAGCTGGACGGGGAGGCTGTCTGGCGTCATCCCTTTCCCGGTCCGGGCCTGGCGGTGCGTATCCTGGGTGAGGTGACCGGGGAGAAGGTCAGGATTTTGCAGGATGCGGACGCCATCTACATCGAGGAGCTCAGGAAGAGGGGTCTGTACGATCAAATCTGGCAGGCCTTCTCCGTGATGCTGCCCCTGCGCTCGGTTGGGGTTGCCGGGGATATTCGCCGCTACGGCTATGTCCTGGCCCTGCGTGCCGTGGTGTCCCGGGACGGCATGACCGCGGATGTGTACCCCTTTCCGACCCTCGATCTGCTGGAGATCTCCTCTCGAATTACCAATGAAGTATCGGAAATCGGCCGGGTCGTGTACGACGTGTCCAGCAAACCTCCTGCAACCATCGAGTGGGAATAAAAACATTTTTATAGAAAGCGCTACGTAGCCGATAATCTTGTTGATGAGTCCTCAAGAAGAATTGTCCGACGACCTACCCGTGTCCATGATGATCCGCTGGATCGCGGAAAAGTACAATATGAGCAAGGCGGATCTTTCCCGTATGTTTCAGACCACCCAGTCTACGATCCACTACTGGCTCAAGGCGGACCGCATCTCCTATAAAAATTTGAAAAAAGTGCGAGCCAGCTACTACTACCTGCACAATACCACCGATCCCCACGCTGGGCAGAGGAAGTGCGAAGATTGTCAGAAGTGGCAGCCCGTGGACCAGTACCGCGACGGGAAAGCCATCTGCCGCGGCTGCGAGAACAAGAAAACCCTGCGCCACTACTGGGAGAACAGGGAGCAGGAGCTGAAGCGCAGAAAAGCCAAGAACTGGTACAACAAGCGGGCTCACGCCTCGTAGTTTTCGCTATTTTTTTCTCCTGATCTTTCCTCCAAAAAACGCCTATAAACCCCGTGACTCCTTGACAACAACTCAAATATGAGTAATTTACATATGTTTAACACCCGGACTGTCAAACAGGAGAACCCTATGACAAATCAGAACTACGCCTTCGAGACTTTAGCGCTGCACGCAGGTCAGGAGCCGGACCCCGCCACCTTTGCGAGGGGCGTCCCCGTGTACCGGACCAGCTCTTATCTGTTCAGGGACACAACCCATGCGGCGGACCTGTTCGCCCTCAAAGAACCGGGCAACATCTACACCAGGATCATGAACCCCACTCAGGACATCCTGGAGAAACGCCTAGCCGCCCTGGAAGGTGGTGCGGCCGCGCTGGCTCTTTCCTCAGGCACCGCCGCCATCTACTACTCGATCATCAATCTCTGTTGCGCCGGGGAGGAGATCGTTTCGGCGAACAATTTGTACGGCGGGACTTATACGATGTTCGACGCCATCCTGCCGCAGTTCGGAATCAAGGCTAGATTGGTCGACCCCAAGGATCCTGAAAATTTTTCGAAGGCTGTGAATGACAAAACCCGGGCGATCTACCTGGAAACGATCGGCAATCCCGTATTGGATGTGGTTGATCTGGAAGCGGTGGCCCGGATTGCGGAGAAGCACCACCTGCCGTTGATTGTGGATTCCACCTTCACCACGCCGTATCTTTTACGTCCCTTCGATTACGGGGCAACCATAGTCTGTCACTCTCTGACAAAATGGCTGGGCGGTCACGGAGCGGGGATCGGGGGGATCGTCGTAGATTGCGGACGCTTCGACTGGAGGGATGCCAAATTCAAGCTTTTCAACGAACCGGACAACGGATATCACGGGGTCCGCTTCGCCCATGATCTAGGGGATCTCAATCCGCTGGCCTTCATCATGCGCATGCGTCTGGTGCAGCTGCGAAACCTCGGTGCCTGCATCGCCCCGGACAATGCCTGGATGTTTCTGCAGGGAATCGAGACCCTGCCGCTTCGCATGGAACGGCACAGTGAAAACGCAGCCAAGGTGGCCGTGTATTTGAAGGAGCACGGCAAGGTGAGTTGGGTGCGCTACCCCGGGCTGGAAGATGATCCAACCTACCCGACAGCCAAGCGGTATCTCAAGCGAGGTTTCGGCGGCATGGTCGTGTTCGGGATCAAGGGGGGACGAAAAGCCGGCGAGGCGTTCATCAACAGCCTGCGGCTTTTTTCACACCTCGCCAATGTCGGGGATGCCAAGAGTCTGGCCCTTCACCCGGCAAGCACCACCCACTCTCAGATGTCTGAAACGGATCAGCGGGCGTCGGGCCTCACACCGGATCTGGTGCGACTGTCCATCGGGTTGGAGCACGCTGATGACATCATTGCCGATATCGAGCAGGCGCTGGGAAGGACGTAACGGGCCGGCAGCCCGCGGCGTGCGGGCTGTACGCAGGCAACATTCGGCATGTCCTCCGGCAGTGTGCTGCTCATATTGACAATCCTCGAAGCCTTGTGGTACCAATGTCCTGATTTCGGGCGGTTAGCTCAGCTGGGAGAGCGTCTGGTTTACACCCAGAAGGTCAGTGGTTCGAGCCCGCTACCGCCCAAAGAGCTGTATACTGAAGAATCATTGAATAAATGGCGCCTGGTAAAAGGCGCCATTTTTGTTCGATTTAATCCTGCCTGGGAATGATTTTTAAATGATAATGTTTGGCAGGGAGAACGTCGTGAGAAAGCCCTATCTTTTGTATCAATGAGGTGAGATTTTTTGCACGCTTTATTTGGCGAGTGCTATCTGTACCAAACTTAAAGAAATAGTGAAAATCAGGCATATTACAGAACTTATAAGAAAAATATCTGAGCTAGCTCGAAAAATGCGCTTTCCACTGAGCTTGGTAATTATAGCCATAACTGCACTTGTGATTGCCAATATATAACCGATCCTGACAAACGTCATGAAGTAGGGAGCGCCTTGAACAAGCGCTATCTGTACCAGTGCAATAGAAATGACAAAAAGCAGGCATATGACACAAACGAAAAGGTAACTATACCAACTAGCCCCCAAAATGCGAGTTCCAGTGAGTTTGGTAATCACAGCCATGATTGCACCAATAAATGCCAATATGTAACCAATCCATATATATATCATGAAGTATTTCATAATATTGCTTTTTCTCCTTGTCATAGTACTCTTTGTCGATTCATAAAGGTCGAAGTATAGAAAGGTTGGTGATCATCGTCAAGAATGATTTTTTCTTCATCCCTAATGTCTTGAGAACCCTTTTCGAGTGGATTTATTAGGGCACACTATGAAGATAAAAGTGGTGGTAGAAGCAGCCAAAAAAACCCGTTTGGGCTGGGATAAGAAGGAATCTCTGAAATAATGGCCGTTCTAATTTACCGTTCTAAATCCCTGACACTACCTTGAGGATTTGCTAAAGCAGTTTACTATCGGTGAGTACCTAGTCTATAATTTCCGGCAGATCCAAGCTGATCCCGTCGACACCCAGTTCAATTAGTCTTTCCAACTCTTCGCGAGATCCGAGAACGGCTAAGACCCACATCAATCCCGAAAATTCGCATAGATGCAGGTAAAAGCTGCTCTGTCAAAAAATGAGAAACGCAAGGTCAAATCACTACGACGAGCCGAGTTTCTTATAATTTTTCAGAGAAACTGTAGATAAAGATCCTATAAGAACGGCTACCGTGATATTAACCCCCTGGATTACTAAACAGACCGTACAGAGCTCAGGCCTGGTAATGATATCCGCTATCGAATTGGCAGCTTGAACCACTACAGCAATAGGTGCGAAGATGGTGAGGTAGTGAAATCCAGGCTTCTCGCCCGCTGCTCTCTGTAGGCGTATTACAGAAACGACACTCGCTGTTACCAACAACAATCCCAGTAGGATAAAAATAGAACCTCTAATTATATATCCAAGACCAATATTCTCACCCCCAAGCCCCCTGGATATCGCGACGGCTCCAAAGGCAACGAGCCACAACGACAACACGCCCGAAAGGTAGTAGGTAGCTGTTGTTTTCATAGCGATCCCCCAGATCTGGGTTTCTCTGAATCCTAACAGATACATTTTCCGGATTCAACGGACTGATTGTTTTGCTGGATACAGAATGAAGACCAGTGCTTCGACGATCAACCACGAGTAAAAACACCTGATACTACGACCAATATTGTGCTATACTTCTTAATGAGCTCTATACCGAGACAGCTGGAGGAATGCAGTGAAGGTCAAACACTTCAAGAAAGGGGAGTTGATCTGCAAGGAGGACGCCCCCGGTGGTGAGATGTATGTGATCATCTCGGGCAAAGCCCTGGTATACAGGATGATCGAAGGCAACAAGATAAACCTGGCTACCGAGGAAGACGGAGATTTTTTCGGTGAGATCTCCCTGTTGATCAACTGCCTGCGAACGGCATCGGTGGAAGCGGTGGAGGACACAGAGGTAATGGTGCTGAGCAAGACCAGCTTAATCGATAAGATTGTTTCGGACCCTCGTTTTGCTTTGAAGATGGCAACCACTATGGCCAAGCGGCTGGAGGAGGCGCATCGGGCGATTTCCAGACTCGAGGGGGAGCGCAAGAGCCTGGAGATGCTCTACCAGACAAAATAGCTACGCCGTGTCTATGCCAACCGCTGAACCAGCTCAGTCAACAATCGTTCCTCCCGGCCACATCAGTGAGGAGACCCAGTCGATTTTCGGCAAGATAGATCTGGGAACGATCCAGCAGTCCGTCAGCAAATCGATACCTGTCACCTTCAAGCTGAGATCCTTCACCCGAGAACAGCACGGAGTGCTGGATCGCATTCTCGAGGTTTTCCTTTCCGAACTTGGTTTGGAAGGGATTCATGAAACATTGTCCTACTGCACCAAAGAACTCCTGGTGAACGCATATAAGGCCGCAGCCAAACGAATTTACTTCCAGCGCAAGGGTCTGTCGATCACCGATCCTGATGACTACAAGAAAGGCATGAGACAGTTCCACCACTACCTCACCAAGGGCGGCCCTGAAGGGGGCAAAAAGCTCACCGTCGGTGAATCGGATATCGTGTTAACAATTCATTCAACCGGCAACGTCCTCACAATCCGCGTCCGCAATAAGGGGGAGTTGACCAATGAGGAGTACTCCCGGATCGGTGAGCGCATTATGAAAGCCCGGGGATTCAGTTCCTTCTACGAAGCGCTGAACTCGGTCCGAGATATTACAGAAGGTGCAGGATTGGGAATTGTCATCCTGGTACAATTTCTCAAGCGGATAGGTTTAGACGAAGAGGCTTTCTCCATCGAATCTGATGAGGAATCGACAACGGCGTCCCTTCAGATCCCCGTCTCCCAGATTCAGCTTGACAAGGTCCGTGCCCTAGCGGAGGTAGTTGCCCGGGACATAGATTCTCTGCCGCATTTTCCCGAAAACGTCATGATCCTTTTATCGATGACCAAAGATCCGAAGAGCGAGGTCAACACACTGGCCAAGAAGATAAGTGCCGATCCAACGCTCACCGCCGATCTTCTTCGTCTGGTCAACTCAGCGTACTTCATGCTGCCTCGTCGGGTCATCGACATCGTGGAAGCTGTGAAACTGATCGGATTGAAGGGTCTGCAGAACCTTCTGCTCTCCTACGGTACTCAGAAAGTCCTGGGGCAAACCTATAGACACATGCGCTCACTTTGGGATCACTCGTATCAGACGGCCCTATATGCATACCTGCTGGCTCGCAGCCTCAAACGGTCCCACAGTCTGCTCGACGATGTATACGTAACGGGGATCCTTCATGACCTGGGGCTGATTGTAGTAACCTATCTTCACCCCTCCCTACAGAAAAAGATCCGGGATTTCTGCAATGAGAAAAACATTCCCCTCAAGGTGCTGGAGGATTTTTCCTACGGACTGAATCATGCCGATACGGGAGGGCTGATCGCCGCCAAGTGGAATTTTCCCGATGAGCTGGTCGAGGGGATCAAGTATCACCACGAGCCCCTGAATGCTCCGCTGCGTCACAAAGACGTCGTATTCTGCGTCTACCTGGCGAACATGATGAGCAACATGGAGAAGGGAATGGTCAGTTTCGAGCAGATTGAAAAACCGATACTCAAGGATTTCGGCATAGAGAATGAGGCGCATTTCACCAGAATCCACGAACAATTCCAGCGGGTATACGAAAAGCAGCGCAAAGCCCTCTCGGAGTAAAGCACTAGTTAGCTGCGCTTCTGAGGCTGAGAGCCTATGGCGGTTCTCCTGGGAACGGCGTTGAACAGGGGGGAGTTCAGGTTATTGCTTTAATGTAGCAGCGCCGGCGCTTGTGCTGCCGGGCGTTGTAGTGCTTCCAGATCGCCTGGACCTGGGTGTTTGTCTCCAGCTCCACATTTGTCTCGGCGCTGATAATCCCGTTTTTCAGAGCATTCCTGGTCATCTCGGTCATGAGGAGCGCCGTAATTCCCCGGGCCTGGTAGTCGGGCCGAACCGCCACCAGGAGCATATCGATATACTTGGGAAATTTCAGAGCCCAAAGCAGGTGGACGAAACCGAAGGGCAAGAGCCGGCCCTTGGAGCGCTGCAGGGCCCTGGATAGGGAGGGCATGGCGATGCCGAAGGCGATCAGGTTGTCCTCCCCGTCGACGATGAAGTGCACGTAGTCCGGGTGGATGAATCCGAAGTACTGATCGATATAGGTTTCGATCTGCTTGTCGGTCAGTGTGACGAATCCGTACAGATCGTTATAAGCCTCGTTAATCAGGTCGAACATCTTCCTGGCGTATGGGCGCAGATTCTTTTTTCCTCTCTCGACTATCCGGAGTTTACTGCGCTTCAGGACCAGCGCATGCAGGCGCTGGACCTTCTCGGGGATTTCATCGGGAGTTTTCACTTCGAATTCGACCCAGTCGACGTCCTTGCTGTACCCCAGCTTCTCCATGTGCTGCGGGTAGTAGGGATGGTTGTACATCGTTGCCATGGTTCCGAGTTCTTCGTATCCGTCGATCAGCATTCCCTCGGGATCCATGTCGGTGAATCCCAGCGGACCATGAACCGAGCTCAATCCATTTTCCCGAGCCCAAGATTCGATAGCCCCCAACAGGGCACCGGAAACATCGATATCGTCGATAAAGTCGAACCAGCCGAATCGGCAATGTTTTTGACCCCATTTTTCGATGTACTTTTCGTTGATGATACCTGCAATACGGCCGGCCGGCCGTCCATCCTTCTCCGCCATCAGGTATTTCGCCCGGCAATGCTCGAAGGCGGGGTTCTTCTTTGGGTCGAGAGTATTCCACTCATCCATCAGCAGAGGCGGGATCCAATATTTGTTTTTCTTGTATAGAGTGAAGGGAAAATTGATAAACCGCCTGAGGTCCTTTCGGGTCTGTACTTCCCGTATAGTTATGCCCATAGACTCCTCTTGAGGCTCACTACCCTTTTAATACTACATATTGATGGGTTTTGCAACTTGGCGGGTTTCAAATTTCGTTTGGGCTGGGGACTGAATGCGGGATTCCAGGATTCCCGGCAGATCCATGTAGCTCAGGTGCTGATCCCCGAATTGCTCCGCGTGAGTTCTCCAGGCCGCTGAAGCCGGATCAGGGGAGCTGCGGGAAGATTTTCGATTCCTGGCGGATCAAGTTTTCGATGAGTTTTTGAGACCGTTTTCTTCCTCCACTGCGCACCGCATCGACGAGTTTCTGGAACTCCTGGCTGTTCTCCAAGGCGCTCAGAGCGGGATACAGCTGTTTGATCTCCTGATATCCCCGGCTGATGTCGATCTTGAAGGACGGCAGGCGCGAGCTGCCCCTGCGGCCGCTGCCCAGGCTTTTACGGAAGCGATAATCCCCATCCAGGGCGGGGCAGATACCTTTTCCGGCCAGCCTGCGGACGAACTCGGTCTGCACCATCTCCCGCAGCCGATCTAGGTTGGTGCCGGATTTGTACTGCACCCCAACGGGAACGGTTACCAGCAACTCCCCGTCGGCCGTGTACTGGCTGAGCCAGTCGGTGTAGAACCCCTTTTCCAGATTGATCGGAGTCGCTCGGCTGCGGAAGGTGATGTTCCTGTACTCCCTTAGACGCTCCAACACGACGGAGATTTGCGTCTGAATGCTTCGGCTGCCGGGGTTTCGTTCAAGGGCATTCTGAAGGCGGGGGAGAAGCTCCGTTTCCAGATAGTAAATCCCCTGGGAGAGGGGCATCTTCATACGCTCGGAGGAGAGCAGCACCTGCTCTCCATCTTCTATGCCGTACGGTGGGTCCGCCTGCCCCTCTGGAGCCAGAATAGGGAGAAAGAAGTTGACCAGCCGGCGCGGGAATCCGGGCAGGGTTTCGGTTTTGAACATGGGAGTGTAACGGTCATCCGCAGCGGTGAACTTGCGCAGGGATTCGTTCAGAGCCCGGGAAACCGTCTTCAGCTTGTTTGCCTCCTCAACCTTCGGCTGCAGGAATATTCCGCCGCCCCTGAGGATGAAAGCCTGGAACTGGTCCTGCGCCCGGGCGTAGCCCTTGGCTTCGGCGATGAGGTTTTTCTGATCCTCGGATATGTTCAGATTCCGGAGTTCCTCCAGCATGGCCACCGCATCCGCGGATTTCTCTCGGACCAGATCGACGGTTGTGGACCGGTCGAAGGAGTTACTCTTGGTGGGATCGAAGCGGGACAGCAGATGATTGGCGATTTCAAACTTGACTGCGATCAGGGCCAGGACCCGGTCAAGATCTTTCAAGCCCGAAAAGAGAAGGTCTTCTTCGGAGATCTGATTCTCCAGTACCGATTCCCGTTTCAGCAGTTCCTGGAGAGCACGTCCCTGTTGTCGTTCCGGCAAAGGTTCCACGATAGCCTTATTGGAAAATACCCCAATTTCAAGTGCTTGGTCAAAATTCTGCCGCACTGCTTGACAAATATGGGAATTTATTCCATTTGGTACATAAATTTACGCCAAATGTGTAACTTTTCGCGCTGCAGATTGATTAGTAAGTAAGAGATCGGGGCCCCCGGGGTTTCCACCTCCTTTATCCGGGGGCCCTTCCTATCCCTGAGGGAAATCGCAGAAAGCTTGGAGCGATCCTCAGCTTTCATCTCGGTTGGTCCTCCGTGTCATGATTTCAAAAATAGCTCATCCTTGAACGGCTCCAGGTATTGGTGCTCCATCAGCTCTGCATATTCAGCGGCTGCCCGGTAGAAGTAGCGCCCGTAGTTCTCCAGCTCCTCTTTTCCCTTTCCCGCCACAGAGCCGCAAACCCGCTTCAGCCGGGAGTGGTCGTGGAATATGCTGCGGGTGAACAGACAGATATCCGCTATGCGCTTGTACGACGGGAAACGATGCTCCTTGGAAAGCACCTCGCTGTAACGCATCAGGCTTTCGATGTCGTAATCGCTGAATCGGTACTTCCTCCAGATCCCCTTGCGTATCCGGATCGGGATCGTATAACTGTTGATCCGTACGAAGGATACCAGCATATCCGCCAAATAATTGCGAATGCCCCGATCTTCGAGAAAACCGACGACAGCGGCGCTGTCGAAAACCAGGGCGTGGCTGCCGAAGTCATTCTCGACTGTGTAGGATCGGGTTTTCAACTCCTCCCTAACCCGGTTGAGCAGCACTGTGAAGAACAGGTGGGGGGACACCTGAAGCAGGAATTGGGGGTCATTCTTGAGGATATGGAACAGTTTTTCATCCGCCAGCATCGCCTCCAGAATATCCTCGTCCTCTCTGAGAATCCGCAGCATGCGCTGCCGCTGCGTGTATCCTGGCATGAGCACCCTGATCAGGAACAGCAGATCGTTGTCGTTGAGCGTCAAGGCGGTCTGTTTCATACAAATCATTGTTCAGCTTTTTATTTACTTGATCAAGGCCAACACTTCGCGGTCCGCGCTGCGATATGACCCGGATCGATTGACGCGGAGCTGGGGAGCTTGCTATGGTAGTGCGTGGATCATGTCTTGAAAAGGAGGCATGGGATGATCAAGATTTTTCAAGGGGATTTTCAGAGCGTCCAGAGGGATGTGAACAACTGGATCGAGGTATACAGTCCCGAGATCCTCGATTTCAAGCAGTCGATGTGTTCGCTGGAGCACAATATCATAGTGCTTCTGACTTTTTCCTACGAAATCAAGGCGGGACCCCAGAAAGTCAAGTACCGGGTGACCAAATGATCGAGCTTGCTTAGAGCGATATCGGTTGGGTCGATAGGCAGCCTGGACAAGAAGGGCTAAAGAAAGGCCCGCGGCTTCAGGAGGGGGGTCCTTTCACCGCGGGCTCAAAAACTAAGGAGGAAATTGTCTCTCCAAATATAACAATTGGTTACGAAAATAGTCAAGAACTTTCTTGCTACAGCGGCGCCGCGCGCACAGCCCCCCGTTCCGGGGCGGATGTTTCTTGAATTTCGGACCGCTTTCAGTACAGATAGATGGGGGAGGATGTACCCATGGCAGAAACAAAAGAGATAGAAGTATTAAAGAAAGCCCTTGTTTTGGAGAAGCAGGGAAGGGCGTTTTACAAGCGAGTTTCCGAGGACAGCGAGAGTGAGGCTGTGAGCAGACTGTTCTCGATCATGGCGGAGGAGGAGGGCAAGCATATCGACTTCCTGTCGAAACAATTTGCGAATTTCTCGGCCGAGGGAGAGTTTCTCCAACAGGGACAAGAGGGCGGTGATCAGACCGCGGTTCAGGAGATCCTGAGCTCAGAGATCCGTGGGCAGATCTCCGCGGCCAGCTACGAAGCGGCAGCCATTTCTGCGGCGATCGAGATGGAAAACCGGGCCATATCGGTGTACCGCGGCAGGGCCGAGGCAAGCGATGATCCCCGGGAACAGAAACTATACAACTGGCTGGCCCAATGGGAGACCGAGCACCTGAAGTTCCTGGCGCAGATCAACGACGAGCTGCTCGAGGAGGTCTGGTACGAGAGCAGTTTCTGGCCTTTCTGATTTGTGACTCCGAACGATCCGCAGCTGGTTATTGAAAACCTTTCTTTCTCCTACCCCGAATACCCGGGGGTTGCTGCCAGACATCTGTTCAGCAATCTGAATCTCGAGCTTCCCTGCGCAGGCATTGCCGTACTGCTGGCCCGTCCTGATCAGGGTAAAACTACGCTCTGCCGGCTGCTCTCCGGTCTGATTCCCCGTTTCTCCGGGGGGGAGCTTCAGGGGCAGGTCCGATTGGGCGACCTCCAGCTGCTGGAGCAGGATCCTCATGAACTTATCGAACAGGTGGGATTGGTATTCCAGCACCCGGGGGAACAGCTGCTGACCTCCCGCTGCGATTCGGAGGTCACCTTCCCCCTTGAATCTTTGGGAATCCCCCGATCCCAGATGGAAACGAAGTTGGCCGCCGTCCTGAGTGCTATGGACCTGGAACGCTACCGCTGCCGATCCCCCAAGGTCCTATCCGGCGGTGAAAAGAAAAAATTGTTGATCGCCTGCCTTCTGGCTGTGGATCCCCGTCTCTGGCTGCTTGATGAAACTTTGGAGGAGCTGGACAGTGGATCCAAGAGACAGCTCCTCGAGCTGCTCAAGGACGGGGATCGCAGCACCCTGATCCTGTCGGCGAAGTGGCACGACCTGTTTCGAGAGTATGCGGACCGGGTCTTCCTGATGGATGAAGGGCTGATCCGGCGGGTGAGGGAGCGGCCGGGAAGCCCCGAATTCCAGGGACTGCTTCTGAAGCGGGGTTTCGTTCTGCCCGGGGAGGATCTGCAGGGCGGCGGCGCGGCGCCTCTCCCGAGGGTATCCGGCTCATTGGAAAGATCTACAGCTATTGATCGGAACACTCTGCTGGTGGCCGAGGATCTGCGTTTCCGCTACGCAGAGGACAGTCAAGCGGGGGGGGCGCCCTTCACCCTGAAGATCGATCACTTCCACCTGGATTCCGGAAGGGTCCTGGCCGTGGTGGGGGACAATGGGTCTGGAAAATCGACCCTGGGGCGACTGCTCTGCGGCCTGCTTAGACCGGAGGAGGGACAGATCCGCATCCGCAGGGGGGGAGTCCTCCGGCCAGCGGCCCCGGAGGACCTGAACCGTTTCACCGGATATCTGTTTCAGGATCCGGATCTGCAGATCTTTCTGCCAACGGTATTCGATGAGCTGTCCTTTGGATTGAAGCAGCTGAACCTCCCGGAGGAGGAGATCAGCAGGCGGGTTCAGGAAACCGTTTCCCTCTTCGGTCTGCCTGCCGGCCAGGCTCCGCCCTCCCTGATGAGCTACGGGATCAGGAAGAAGCTGCAGGCCGGCGTCTACCACCTGCTGGAGCGTCCTCTGATGATCATAGACGAGGGGGATTCGGGTCTGAGCGTCAACGATTTTGCCGAGATGGTTCGAATCTTCCGGAACAACGAGGGTGCCCTGATCTTTATCACCCACGACCACCGCCTTGCAGGTGCCCTGGCCGATGAGGTGGTGGAGCTCAAATCCGGGAGTTTTACGTGATCGCACAGGTCTATGGAAAGAGGGGAGCCTCGGCGCTGCACCGCTACGATCCCCGAGCCAAGGCACTGCTGCTCCTCGCCTTCCTCGTGCTGTTCTTCCTGCCGATTCCCGTCTGGCACCTGGGGGCCTACCTGGCGGTGGTAGTGGTGCTGAGCTGGATATTCCTCGGCCTCATCAACACCCTGCGTCCGATTCGCCTGATCCTGCCGATCCTGATCCTGGTCCTCCTGCTGACCCCGCCCTTCCACAGGCAGGGAGCTGCGCTGCTTGCGATACGGGGCTTCACCGTCCTGAGTGTATCCGGTCTGCTGCTGGCCCTGCGCCTGATTGTCCGTTTCAGCGGCATCACCCTGGCCTTCTATATGTTCATCGGTACAACGGACCCGGATGACCTGATTCTGGCCTTTCGCTGGTTCCGCCTTCCCTATTCCGTGTCTCTGGTTCTGAGCCTGGCTCTGGGCTACATTCCAACGATTCGAAATCTCTACGACCAGGTGCGGGACGCCCACCAACTGCGGCTGGCGGCCGGAGTGGAAGGGATCGACGCGGCGGAGGGGCATGCGCAGAAGAGGGGATTGTTCAAACGGCTGAGGGAGGCCGTTCCGATCCTCACCTCGGTGCTGATCGTCTCGGTGCGGCGGATTCCCACTCTGGCCATGGCCCTGGAATGCCGCGGCATCGGCCGGAAGAATGCCCGCACTTCCTACCACACCCTCAAAAGCGGCGGGGCTTTTCTTCGCGACGGGGCGATCGCCGCCGCGGGGATTGCCGTATTGGTTGTTTCGGTTCTGCTGTTCCCCTAAGTGCAAGTTTGCACTATAATTTCAACATATGGATGAACAAAACAGAAAAAAAAGAATCCTGGGAAGTCCGGCTTTCCGGATTGCCTCCTTGGCGATCCTGACAGCTCTTACTGCCGTGTTTACGTTCATGGTTCGCATACCGATCGCCCGCACCGGTGGGTACCTGAACCTGGGGGATGTTATCATCTACTTCACGGCTTTCACCTTCGGTCCGGTCAGCGCCCTGGTCGCCGGCGGGTTGGGCACCGCCATTACGGATCTGATCTCCGGCTATTCCCAGTGGGCCCCGATCTCCCTGCTGGCCCACGGACTGCAGGGACTGGTGGCCGGTCTGATCGCCTCGATCGCCTGGCGCGGAAAGTCCTTGACCTTCAATCCATTTTGGGTGATTGCCGCTATTGCGGGAACCATCGTCATGGCCGGAGGCTATCTTATCGCCCAGATACTGATGCTCGGCGCAGGAGCGGCGTTGTTCGAGCTTCCCTGGAACCTGCTGCAGAACTTGATCGGTTTGGCCGGGGCGATCCCCCTGACGATAGCGGTGCGGAAGGCCTATCCGCCGGTTTCCCAATTGCGCTGGTAGGTATTATGTAACGGGAGCCAGTGCAGGTGAGCATCGACCTTCAGACATTTACCGACAATCTCCGCTCCGTCCGGGAGCGGATCGACGCGGCTGCGAACCGCGCTGGACGCAGGCCCGAGGATATTCGCCTGATGGCGGTCACCAAAACCTTCCCCCTCCCGTATATCGAGGTGGCTCGTCAGGCTGGTTTAACCCTGTTTGGAGAAAACCGCATTCAGGAGGCTCAGGGCAAGTATCAACCCCTGGCCGATGATCCCGAGCTGGAGCTTCATCTGATCGGACATCTGCAGCGCAACAAGGCCAAGACAGCCGCACCCCTGTTCCGCTGTGTGCAGTCGATCGACAAGCTGGCCACAGCCGAAGCTCTGAACCGCCACTGTAGCGATCTGGCCAGGAAGATGGATATCCTGCTGGAACTCAATACCTCCGGGGAAGAGACGAAATTCGGCTTCGACGACGCTGAGCAGCTCTGGGCGGCCTGTGGGGATATCGCCCGCCTGGACTGTCTGCAGATTCGCGGTGTGATGACTGTGGGGCCTTTCACGACCGACAAGGATCGCATGCGCAGATCCTTCGCCTTCCTGAGGGAGTGCCGCGACGGCCTGCGCAGCCGCTATCCGGAGCTTTCCCTGGACGTTCTTTCGATGGGGATGTCCGGGGATTTCGAGGTCGCCATCGAGGAAGGATCCACGATGGTGCGGCTGGGGACCGCCCTGTTCGGAACTCGCGGAGGCGGTGGTGTCTAAGATTCCGGGCTTGATATTTCTTGCCTTGCTCGTACTCGTTTTTGCTCCACCACTGCCGGTGTATGCCCAGCAGGCGGGGCAGGTAGACACCGAACCTGAGGAATACGGAGAGGAGGAGTTTTCTCCCGTGCTGCGGGACCTCCGGCGCGCGGAGATCGTCATGCTCGGCAGCTTTCCGATCACCTTCTTCTTGACCCTGGAGACTTTCGACGTCTACCGCTTCATAGATCATTATGGAGATGACGATTCCTATAGGTACGGATTCTGGCCTTATAGATCAGCCGACCCGGCGCCGTACAGTTCCGGTGAGATTGGCGCAATCGTAGCAACGGCCCTATCCACCTCCCTGCTGATTGCGGTAGCGGATTACATAATTGGAAGGGCAAAGCAGAAGCGGCCCGAGCGTTGAGCAGCTCCATAAATAAGCACATCGAGGTAGAGATTCCTCCGACTATCCCCAAAAATACTCGGATAGACGCCTATATCGCGGACGATCTGAAATTATTCTCCCGGAGCCAGGTGAAGCGGCGGATCACGCGCCTGCGGGTCAACGGCAGCGATGCCAAGGTGAGCAAACACCTGCTTCCCGGAGACCGGCTGGAGATCACCTACAGCACTGAGCCGGGGCCGCACCCGGAGCCGGAAGCGATCGAGCTTCGAATCCTCTACGAAGACCGCAACGTTCTGGTGGTCGATAAGCAGCAGGGCATGGTGGTGCACCCGGCAGGAGGCAACCGGAGCGGAACCCTGGTCAACGCCCTGCTCTGGCACTCGGCGGGGATGAAAAACGGTTTTGCGGGCGACGAGGGCCGGCCGGGCATCGTCCATCGGCTGGACAAGGACACCTCCGGGGTGATCATCACGGCCAAGGACGCGGAAGCCAGGGATTTTTTGTCCGAACAGTTCCGCCGGCGAAGAGTAATGAAGCGTTATCTGGCAATCGTGGAGGGAAGCCTCCCGGCCGGTCGGGGACGCATCGATACCTGGATCGCCAGGGATCCCCACAATCGCAAGCGCTTTACCTGCCTGCTGCCGGGTTCAACAGCCTCCCGGGGCAGGCGAGCCCTGACCTTTTACCGTGAGCTGAAGCGTCTGGATGGCTTCACTCTGGTTTCCCTGCGTCCCCGTACCGGGAGAACCCATCAGCTGCGCGTCCATATGTCCCACCTGGGCTGCCCGATCGTGGGGGATCGGCTGTACGGCTGGAAAGCCAGGGGCCGCGGCAGCTGGCCGTTGATGCTCCACGCCCATCGACTACAGATCCGACTTCCCGGAGAACAGCAGCCCCGCACCTTCGAGGCGCCCGTTCCGGATCGCTTCGACGAGTTCTACAGTTCTTCTTTGAGATAAGGGTTGAAACGGCGCTCGATCTCCAGACGCGTAGGCGGGCCGTGCCCGGGGAAGATGAGCACATCCTCCTCGAGGCTCAGGATTTTCTTGCGGATCGATGAGAGAAGGAGGGCTCGGCCGTATCCGGTCGGGGTCTGTCCCACGGAACCCGCCGAAAGGGTATCTCCTGTGAAAAGCATGCCTTCGCTGAGGAAGCACACCGAATCGTTGGAGTGTCCCGGAGTTTCCAGTACCTGAAAGGAGAAGGGCCCGCAGTCCGGAGGCTTGCCTTCGGATATCGGCTGGGCTGGCGTTTCTATACTCTCAGAGTCAAAGGCATAGATGCTGGCCTCATATATCTTCTGCAGGGTCTGCAGACCGTGGATGTGTCCATGATGCACGTGGGTGATCAGGACCCAGCGAACGTACAGGCCGTTGTCCTCGATGAGCTTGAGCAGCCCCTCGTCGAATACCCCGGCATCGATCAGTACCGCCTCACCGGGGCCATCAGGTCCGATCAGATAGCAATTAGAGAAGTGGAGAACCGAAAAATAGCTGAAAAACCTCACGGTTCTTGTGTCCTTGTCTCGAAAAAAGCGTCTTCCGTGTTGGAATAGAGAAAATCCGCCTTGGCTATCTCGGCATGCTCGAATCTGACCTGTTTGAGATTGCAGTCTTTAAAGCCGACCCGGTCCAAATTGGAAGTTATAAAACGGCTGGCGTACAGATCGGACTCGTTGAAAAGAGTGTCCCGGCATCGGATACCGCAGAAGTTGCAGCGAACGATGTCGGATCCGGAGAAATCGCAATTTTCCACGCTCGCACCGGCGAACACGGTGTTGTAAAGCTTGGCGTTTCGAAATGAACAGTTCTCCAATACGGAAAAATCCAGATAGACCAGACGTATCCGGCAGTTGTCTAAGTTGACACCTCGCAGATCCGCTCGGGAGAGAATGCAGCGTTCGATACTTCTGCCGCTCAAATCGAGATCCTTCAGCACCAGAGAGGATAGATTGAGATCCGCGATGGCGGCGGATCCGGACAGCAGCTTGACGATCTCCCGGTCGTAGCTCTGCGGGTCGTCCAGATGCTCGCGGCAGACATCCCGCAGGTGAAGCGCCCAGTTGTCGCACTTCCCGGCACTGCAGATTGGCGGGGGGAACATGGAAACAGCTTAGCTTATAATCCCATCGCAGCACAAGCGCACCCCGGTCCGGCCGGCCGCTGCCGAGTATGCCGTTGCGCGGCGGGCGCTTTTACGTGTACTATTTTCAAATCATGAGGATTTGTCATTTCTGTGGAACGAGGTTGGATGAAAAGATGGAGGTGCATCGGTCCTCCACCTGTGTCTCCTGCGGCAAGGATCTGAAGATATGCTACAACTGCCGGTTCTACAGCAAAGGGGTCCACAACGACTGCCTGGAAACCTCAGCCGAACCGGTGCGTGACAAGGATAGGAGCAATTTCTGCGACTATTTCAAGTTTAAAGATTCCGCGGATTCCGCGTCGAAGGACAACCCATCCGCCGGCCGAGAGGCTCACGTCAGAGAGGACTTTCTGAAGCTGTTCGGGAATGGTGAGTAAACCGCTGCTGTTCTACGATTCCGGGGCAGGGGGGCTGCCCTACTTGACTGCCGCTCGGGCTCGTCTGCCTGCAGAACGTTACATCTATCTGGCGGATCGAGAGCACTTTCCGCTGGGGGAAAAACCGGCGGGGCTTGTTCGTCGGATGGTTCTGGAGAGTATTTCCCTGGCGATCGAGCGCTTTGATCCCCGCCTGGCGGTGATTGCCTGCAACACCGCCTCCGTCACCGCTCTCCAGCTGCTGAGGGAGCATTTCTCCATCCCCTTCGTAGGCGTGGTTCCGGCGGTGAAGCCCGCCGCTCTGACCTTGACCGGAGGAAAGCTGGCGGTCGTGTCCACCCGCAGGACGACCTCAGGTCCCTATCTGGACAGACTGATCGAGGAGTTTGCAGACGGCAGGGATGTTATCAAAGTCCCCGTGGCTAATCTGGTGGACTTCGTTGAGTATCGTTATCTGTCGGCGGGTCCGGAGGAACGTCTGGCCTCCGTGCGTGAAGCCCTGGCCCCCCTGTTGCAGCAGGAGCTGCAGGCGGTTGTCCTGGGATGCACGCACTTCGTTCTTCTGGAGCAGGAGTTCCGCACGGTCCTGCCCGACCGGGTCGCGCTGATAGATTCCCGTGAAGGGGTGACCAGACGCATCGTTTCCCTGCTGGCCGGCGGGGGTGTCGAATCCGCTGACGCGCCGCCGGTGCAGTCCGCGGAGCCGGAGGACCTGGCAGAGCTTTTCCTGCACGGTGGTGCACAGGAGCAGGAGCGCTACCGGGTCTTTGCGCGGCATTTCGGCCTGCGTTACCGCGGTCTTCTGGAGGAATCGAACCGGTGAAATCCGAGCTTCAGACGGGACAGGTGCTCTACGGGATAAACAACATCTACACGGTGGAGGCGGAGGGCCGACAACTGCAGTGCCGTATCAAAGGAAAGATATTAAAGACCGAGACAACGGTCTACAATCCGATCGCTGTGGGGGATTTCGTCTGTCTGCAGCCGGACCCGCATTCACAGCAGGTCGGCTGGATTGTGGAACGCCGCCCCCGCACCAGCTCCCTTATTCGCTGGAACAAGAAACGCAACGCTGTCCAGGTACTGGCCGCCAACGCGGAGGTTCTGGTCTGCGTCAGCTCGACCCAATCTCCTCCGTTTCGGCCGCGTTTCATCGACAGACTCCTGGTAAGCGCAGACCGTCTCGAGCCACTGATTGTAATCAACAAATCCGATCTGTCGCTGAGCCCGGAGGCGAAGGATCGGATCCGCAGCTACAAGCGAATCGGTTATACCGTCGTTCTGACCTCCGCTCTCACCGGAAAGGGACTGTCGAGGCTGAGTCGGAAAATCAAGAAAAAGCTGACTGTGTTCTGCGGTCAGTCCGGGGTCGGGAAATCCACCCTTCTCAACAGGATGTTTCCCGGTTTGGATCTGGCCGTCGGAGAGATCTCCAGCAAGTACGACAGGGGCAGCCATACGACCAGCTTCGCCAGCCTGATCCGGGCCGCAGAGGATTTTTCGATCATCGACACCCCTGGAATCCGGGAGTTGGAGATCGCCGGGGTCGAAGCCCGGGACCTGGCGTTCTACTTTCCGGAGTTCGTGCCGATTGCCGAACAATGCCCCCTTTCCGGCTGCCGACACGTGGACGAACCGGATTGCGCCGTGCGGCGCGCCGTTGACAGGGGATTGATCCATCCGGACCGTTATGAGAGTTATTTGAGGATTTACGAGGATGTCGAAGCATTCGCCAAAGCCTTCCCTGGATCCCCATACACTTGATCTCCTGGATTTCCGACGAATTCGGCTGGCCCTGCAGGAGCGCTGTTTCAGCCAGGCCGGCCGGGTTGCCCTGGAAAATCAACGGATTTCCACGGATGCCGGGGAGGTGGAGGAGGGCAAGGCACTGGCGGTGGCTTTCCGTCGGCTCCTGGAATCCGGGAAGGCCTTTCCTGATCTGGATTTTCCGGAAGTCGGCACCCTGGAACCGAAACTTTTCAAAAAGGGCACCCTCTTCGAGCTGGCTGAGCTTTTCGCCCTGGGCCGGTTCATCGTTTCGGCCAGGCGTCTGGCCAGGGCCGTGGCGGCTTCGGAGGAGGAGCTTCTGCTTCCCCTCGGCCGGGCCATTCCGGATATGAAGGAGCTGTCCAAGGACATATTCACGATCATCGACAGGGAGGGCCTTTTAAGGGAAAACCAGATTCCCGTGTTGAAAGAAATCCGGGACAGGATCCGCTCGCTGGAGCGGGATATCAGCAAAACGGCAAAAACCTATCTGAACGACCCGACCTATCAGGCCCTCTGGCAGGCCAAACAGCCGGCGGAAAAAAACGGCCGGATGGTGCTCCCGATCAAGAGCAATTTCAAGGGCCGTATTCCCGGGATCGTCCACGACGTGTCGGCCAGCGGATCCACCGTGTTTCTGGAACCGGCGGAGATCGTGGAGAAGAACAACGCGATCGTGGAGGAGCAGAACCGCTATCGAAGAGAGGTACATCGCATTCTCCGAGAGCTGAGCGCCAGGGTGGTGGCTCGTTCCGCAAAGATCCAAATTCTTATCGAAAGCGTGGCTCACCTGGATACCCTGCAGGCCAGGGCCCGCTACGGGATCCACCTGGGCTCGGCCCCGGCCGTCCTCTCGGAAGACGTTGTGCAGCTCTACGAAGCGCAGCATCCGATTCTGGGACGCGACTGCGTGCCGATCTCCGTGGTTCTGGGGGGTGAGTACCGCGTGCTGATCGTCACAGGACCCAATACGGGGGGCAAGACCGTGACCTTGAAAACCGTAGGATTGCTGGCGGCGATGAATCAGTTCGGGATGGAGATCCCGGCCAGGGAGGATTCCACTCTGCCGGTTTTCGACAACATCCTTGCCGACATCGGGGATGAGCAGTCCATCGAACAGTCCCTGTCCACCTTCTCCGCCCACATCGTGAACATCTCCCGGATCATTGACGGTTCCACCGCCGCTTCCCTGGTGCTGTTCGATGAGCTGGGGGCGGGCACGGATCCAGAAGAGGGTGTGGCCATAGCCATGGGACTCCTGGATCATTTCATCCGGATCGGTTGTCTCTGCATGGCCACCACCCACCATGGTATCCTGAAGAATTACGGTTATTCCCGCCCGGGAGTGGAAAATGCCGCTATGGAGTTCGACGTTCAGAATCTCAAGCCCACCTTTCGTATCATCCTGGGCGTGCCCGGGCAGAGTCATGCTTTGGAGATCGCCCGCAGAACCGGTATACCCGCAGAGATACTCGAATCCGCCGAGCAGTACCTCAAGGAGGAACGGGGGGACGTGGCGGAGTTGATCAACAGTTTGTCGGAGAAACAGAGAAAACTGCTGGTGACCGAAGAGCAGCAGCAGAGCCGGGAAGTGGAGCTGCGGGAGAAAACCCGAGAAACGGATCTGAAGGAACTGCGCCTCCGTCAGAGGGAGCTCGAGCTGCGGGAACAGGGCATTGCTGAGCTCAAACGCTTCGTGAAGGACAGCCGCAGCCGCTTCGAGAACATCGTGGCGGATTTGAGAAGCGAAGGGAGTCGGGAGGAACGGAAACAGGCCGTAGCCTATCTAAATGAGCTGGCCGAGCACGTCGACAAACAGGAGCAGGACCTGGAGGCTGAACGGGCTCAGCTGTACGAGAATCCCGAGCTGGCTCTGAAACAGGGGGCGGAGGTGCTGATCAAGGGCACCGGCAAACGGGGGGTCCTGGTCAGACGGGCAAAGGGGGACGGCTGGGTCGTGGCCACCGACACCCTGCGGGGGACCTTTCCCGCAGGAGATCTGCAGCCCCTGGAGGCGAACCGGAGAGCCGAGGCGGAAGAACCGATGTTGTCGGTAAGCGAGGAGCTGCAGAGTCCTCCCCCCGTGTTTCAGCTCGACCTCAGGGGGATGCGTTTGGAAGAGGCCCTCAGCCAGGTGGAGCAGCAGATAGACCGCGCCCTGGTCAGCGGGATGGGGGAATTTTCCATAGTGCACGGAATGGGGGAGGGGATCCTCCAGCGGGGCATCCACGAATACCTGAAGCGCAATCCCCACGTGAAGGATTACTTCTTCTCCACCCCGGAGCAGGGCGGCTTCGGGCGGACCGTGGTGCGCCTATAACCGGCGTCCTTGCAGCCGCCGGTGCGCCTGTGGCCAGCGTGCCGGCGGACACAGCCGGGCTAAGCGTATTCGATCAGAGCGCCGGCAGCCTGCAGGCGGGACAGCACCTCCCGGATGGTTTGCTCTGATGTAGAGGCCCCGGCGGTCAGGGCGACAACGGGATACTGCAAAATCTTCTCCACATCCAGCTCATCCGCCCGGCTCAAGTGGTAGGCGGGGCCGTTTTCGGCGGCCACGGTGTGGAGCTTGCGGGTGTTGCTCGAATTTTTGCCGCCCAGGATCAGGGAAGCGTCGGCCGCTTTCGAATGCCTGTCGATCCAGCGCTGTCTTTTCCCGACGAAGGGGCAGAGACTGTC
Source organism: uncultured Spirochaetaceae bacterium (assembly GCA_964588355.1). GTDB lineage: Bacteria > Spirochaetota > Spirochaetia > SZUA-6 > DRHE01 > JAFGQJ01. Next base: position 33,324 of record CAZPPB010000021.1, read on the forward strand.
CACTACGGTCGGCTCCAGACCTCTGTGCTCCAGGGTGGCGACCACCTCGTAGAAAAATTCAGGGGTGATCGTAGTCTGGGCGAATACGGCGATCTTCCGCTCCACGGGAGCGCAGCGGGCATCCCGGGGTGCAGGCAGGACCATTGCCCTCTCGCCGGCGTGGCCAAGGTGGCCCTTTACCTCCGGATGGTCCGGGTCTCCCACGATGATGATTTTGTACCCCTCTTCCCGCATTTCCCGGATCTGCCGGTGTATCCGTTTCACCCTGGGGCAGGTGAAGTCTCTGATCTCCGCCCCTCGGCAGCGGAGCAGCTGTTCCTCCTGCGGCGGGATTCCGTGAGTACGCAGGACCACTTCGTCCCCGGGGCGAGCATCCTCCGGGCATTCCAGATTTTCCAGGCCCCGTGCGCTCAGATCGTCTGTTACTTCCTTGTTGTGCACCAGCTGGCCGTAGGCGGTGACCCGCCCTCGGACGTGGGAATCCGGCGACAATATCTGTTTAGTACCCCGAATCGCCCTGCGCACGCCTGCACAGAAACCGGCGTTTCGATCCACAATTACCCTTGTCATAATGCCTTGTGAGCCAGTATTATAATTCTTTAGTTGATCCAGGTCTATGAACCTCCTAGTAGTGTTGAGAATTCTTACCAGTTGGGAAATCCTCTCTGTCGCAGGTATGTGTATGGTTCTGATCCCGCTGGTTTCCTACCTGGCCTCTCTGCGTCCGCGGCAACGGAGGCCGCGATTCACGGCGCCGGCGGAACAAGCGCTCATGGAAGCTCCGGAACAGCGAGCGGGCTGAAACCAAGGGTCTGGCAGCACGCAGCGTGAAGAGCATCATTATCAGGGGAGCCCGAGAGCACAATCTGAAAAATATCGATTTGGAGCTGCCCCGGGATGCCCTCGTCGTGGTTTCCGGCATCAGCGGGTCGGGTAAATCCTCCCTGGCGTTCGACACGATCTTTGCCGAGGGACAGCGCCGCTACGTCGAATCCCTGTCAGCCTATGCGAGGCAGTTCCTCGGCCGCCTGGACAAGCCCGATCTGGACTACATAGAAGGGCTGTCTCCGGCGATCTCGATCGAACAGAAGAGCACGGCCCGTAATCCCCGCTCCACCGTCGGTACGGTAACGGAGATCTACGACTACCTGCGGCTGCTCTATGCCCGTGTGGGAATCCCACACTGCCCGCAATGCGGCCGGGTGATCAAAGAACAGTCGGTGGACCAGATCGTCGATACGATCCTCGCGCTGCCCGACCAGACCCGGATCGTGCTCATGGCGCCTGTCATTCGGGGCCGCAAGGGAGAGCACCTGAAGATCATCGAAGATGCCCGCCGGGCGGGTTTTGTACGCATCCGGGTCGACGGCCGGATCCGCTCTCTGGATGAGACCATCACCCTGGACAAGAAGCGCAAACACGATCTCGAGATCGTGGTCGATCGGCTGGTTATCAAGGAGGGGGTGCGCAAGCGCCTGGCCGATTCAGTGGAGACCGCCCTGGAGGTAGCTGCCGGCTTGCTTGTGGTCTCTATCAAGCGACAAGAGGGTCAGACCGAGGAGCTGTACTCCCAGGCCCTGGCCTGTCCTGTATGCGGGATCAGCCTGCCCGAGCTCCAACCCCGCCTTTTTTCCTTCAACAGCCCCTTCGGCGCCTGCCCTGAATGCTCGGGCCTGGGGGTCACCCTGGAGTTCGATCCCGAGCTGGTGATCCCCGATTCCACCCTTTCGATCCAGGAGGGGGGGATAGCCACGCACAATCCCAAGGCCAACTGGCATCGAAGCATCTTCGAATCCGTGGCCCGGCACTACGGTTTCCAGCTGGACACCCCCCTGGGCGAGCTGCCGGCCGAGACGATGGATATCCTGCTGTACGGCAGCAAGGAACAGATCCGCTTCAAGTACGAAAACCCGCGCAGGGAGGGTCTATGGGAGTACACATCGAGCTTCCCCGGCGTGTTGAACGAACTCAAGAGGCGCTACCTGGAAACCTCTTCCGAAGGGATCAAGGAGTGGCTGGAGCGCTTCATGAGCCAGCGGGAGTGTCCGAAGTGCGGGGGAAAACGCCTCCGCCCGGAGAGCCTTGCCGTGACCGTGGGGGACAAAGATATCCATGATCTCACCTGTTTGAGTGTGAGTGCAGGCCGGCGTTTCTTCAAAGAGCTGAAACTTCCGGGGAATCAACAGACAATCGCCCACCAGATACTCAAAGAAATTTCCGCACGTCTGAAGTTCATGGCCGATGTTGGTCTGGAATACCTGACCCTGGAACGGCGGGCTTCCACGCTCTCCGGCGGAGAAGCACAGCGGATACGGCTGGCCACCCAGATCGGATCCTCGTTGGTGGGCGTGCTGTACATCCTGGATGAGCCGACGATCGGGCTTCACCAGCGCGACAACAGCCGTCTGCTGGATACCTTGCTACACCTTAGGGATCTGGGCAACACTCTGATTGTGGTGGAGCATGACGAACAGACCCTGAGATCGGCGGATTATATCGTGGATCTGGGGCCGGGAGCCGGGGTGCACGGGGGACGGGTCGTGTTTGCAGGGCCGTTTGCCGATATCCTGAAGCATGAGAAGTCCCTCACCGGAAGGTTTTTATCCGGAGATCTGACGATCGAAAAACCCAGTTCCCGCCGAGCCGGCAGTGGCAAGGTCATCACCCTGATCGGTGCAGCGGAGCACAACCTTAAGGAGATCACAGTATCCTTCCCTCTCGGAAAACTGACAGTCATCACCGGGGTTTCCGGCTCGGGCAAGTCGAGTCTGCTCACCGACCTGCTGTATCCGGTTCTGGCCAACCGGGTCAACCGAGCCAACCTGCACACGGGCAGCTACCGGGGGATCGAGGGGATCGAAGCGATCGACAAGGTCATCAACATCGACCAGAGTCCCATAGGCAGAACCCCCAGGTCCAATCCCGCCACCTATGTCGGGGTTTTTACCCAGATCCGTGAGTTGTTCGCCTCCCTGCCCGAGTCCAAGGCGATGGGCTACAAACCGGGGCGTTTTTCCTTCAATGTCAGGAGCGGCCGCTGCGAGAACTGCCACGGAGCGGGAACCATCAAGATCGAGATGCACTTCCTGCCGGATGTGTACATCACCTGCGACGTGTGCAAAGGCAGGCGCTTCAACAGGGAGACCCTGGAAATCATGTACAAGGGGAAGAATATCGACGATGTGTTGAACATGACTGTGGATGAGGCCTGCGCCTTTTTCAGGAAAATCCCCATGATCGAACGCAAACTCAAGATGCTGATCGAAGTCGGGCTCGGCTACATCCACCTGGGACAGTCGGCCATTACCCTGTCGGGGGGTGAAGCCCAGCGCGTGAAGCTGTCTCTGGAACTGTCCCGGCGCTCGACGGGACGCACCTTCTATATCCTGGACGAACCCACCACGGGCCTTCATTTTGCCGATGTTAAACAGCTGTTAGAAGTTCTTAATCGCCTGGTTGACAATGGAAATACCGTGGCGCTGATCGAGCATAATCTCGATGTGATCAAGCAGGCGGACTACC
>CAZPPB010000022.1:0-35643 GCA_964588355.1 uncultured Spirochaetaceae bacterium
CGGGAGGGTTTGTCCGGCAATGAAAGTTTGATCTCTTGGAAAAAAAGATCTTATCTTGTGCTGTGGAGAGGACTTGAACCTCCATGCGGAAAACCCGCACTAGCCCCTCAAGCTAGCGTGTCTACCAATTCCACCACCACAGCCTTTCGCAGGAAAAGAATAATGATTCCGATTGGGAATGTCAATCATTGCCTCGAGAACCGCAAACTGCGGTGATGCTGGAAAGGGGGCGGCGGGGGGAAGGCCCTTCTCAAAAAACGGCTTAACCTTTGAGTTTACCGGAAATATACCCGATTATTAGAACAAAGGATGAACCATGGCATTCAACCTGAAAGGACGATCTCTGCTCATCGGCTGTGCAAAGCTGGGTACAAACTACTGGGTACCCATGGGGCAGGAGGAGAAGTCCAAGGACCACCTGGCGCTGCTCGGTCCCTATCGGGTAAATTAACAGATGATGGCCGCTACGGGCAAAAGGGATACGATCTTCATGTACTGTCTGCCCGGGGTGAAGGGTAATGAAGTCGCCTTCCAGGTCATCGAGAATCCCGCCTCCAATGTTGGGCATGAGGCGGAGAACAAAAAGCACACGATCAAGGCGGTAATGCCGGCTACGATCTGATTGGAGGTACCATGAAACGATCGATCATTCTGGTTGCACTGATATTTGTTGTTGTAGGAGTGTTCGTCGCTAGCGCCCAGGAGCAGGATCCGAAACTCTACGTCAAAACCGTGCGTATCATGAAGATCCTGAATCATGCGCTGGGCTACAAGGTCTTGTACCTGAAGAGCTCTATGGAAGTGGGGGAGTTCTATGTACCCCACACCTGGTTCAAGGCCGGCGGCAAGGCGGCGCTCGTCCTGGGAAATGGTCCGGCTTTCCCCTACTTCTCGGTTTTTTATAAAGATGGGGAGTTCGATCATATCAAGATCTACGCAGCTGAAAACATCCAGCACCTTTCCTGGGGAAGACTCAAAAGGCAGGCGGGGGACAGCAGCAAGTTCGAGGTTGAGACGCTCGATCTAGAGTTCTAGCCTCAAATGCTGAACACAGAACAAGCCTCAACAGCCATGCTCGAGGAAAACCTCAGCGCATGGCTTTTTTCTAATTTTCACCACAAAGACCCGATTTCTGACAGAATCCTGGAAGTACCGCCGGGGGCGATCAACTCCCGTCCCTGGATCTATCTGCTGCGCCAGGACAAATCTGCGGAAAAATTGGTCCACACTATCGAGAACAAGATCCTAGATCACCTCCCAGGGCACAAGAGGGTGTATGCTTCACGTCAGCAGTTCCTTTCCCATTTGAGGGAGATGGCCTGCGGGCTGGCCGGGGTTGCCTGCCACTACTCTGCCGAGTTGCCTGCGATTTCGCATCTCGATCATGGTACTGCGCAGCTGTTGGAGGAATGCGGGTATTCCCTGATTTCCGCCTCTACACTGATTCAGCGCCTGCTCGGCGGGTTGGACCAGGCCGCGATCCACAGCCACCGGCGGGCGGCGGCTCACCTGTACGACGTCGTGGCGGAGGTGTGGCGTCGGCTTCGAAAGGAGATGCGCTCAGGGGTTGCGGTTTGGGAGACTACGGTTCAGGGGTGGATCCTGGGAATGTTCGAGGAGCTGGGTTTAACCTGCGATTCCCCCCCTATCGTGGCCGTTGGTGAAAACTCGGCTGATCCCCACTACAGTCCCGAGGCGGGAGCAGCAGGGAGGGGAGAGGGCCTGGCCGCCGGGGCGGTACTGCAGCTCGACCTGTGGGCCAAGGAAAAGGATCCCGGCGCGGTCTATGCGGACATATCCTGGGTAGGGATCCTCGATACCCGCATCCCGGAAACGGAGGAGAGTGTATTCGCGACGGTGGTCGAAGCTCGCGAGCTTGCCGTGAGCTTCATCGGCCGAGCCCTGGCTGAAGGACAGAGTGTATCCGGGCAGCGGGTGGACCGGGAAGTTCGCAGCTTTCTCGAGCGCTCCGGGTACGGAGCGAACCTGAGACACCGGACCGGCCACAGCATCGACCGGGAGGTTCACGGCTTCGGTGCAAACCTGGACAGTGTGGAGTTTCCCGACTCCCGGCTGTTGCTCGAGGGTTCCTGTTTCTCCGTAGAGCCGGGGGTTTACCTGGATGATTTTGGGATGCGCTCTGAGATCGACGTGTATATCTGGGAGGGTAAGCCCGTAGTCTCGGGTAAACAGCCCCAGTTCGAGCTTCTGCATTTTTGAAGGGATAAGAGTGTCCGAACCATATCGACCCCCTCAGGATGTTGTCGCCTATCTCGAGAGCCACGATAAATTCCTCCTGTTCGGACATATTGAACCGGACGGAGATTGTGTGGCCTCGCAGCTCGTTTTGAGCAGTTTCCTGGAACGGAAGGGAAAGCAGGTTTCTGTTTTTTCCGAAGGTCCTTTTGACCGTCCGGAGATCAAACCCTATGAAAACCGATTTCGAAACCGTCTCGAGGCCTCCGATCTGGAGGGCGCTCCCGCCGCTGTGATCGTGGACTGTTCCACGGCGGACCGGATCGGAGAGATGGGCCGGGCGATTGAAAAGCTTCCCGTCCTGGTTATTGATCATCACGCCTCCGGAGAGGTTTTCGGGGATGTGCGCTGGGTGGTGCCGCGGGCTCCTTCGGTTACCTATCTGATCCAGCGTCTGATCGAGGAGTATCCGGACAGGCCCACACCGGAGGAGGCTGATCTGCTGCTCTTCGGTCTTGCCAGGGATACGGGGTTCTTTCGTCACCTTGTCGAGAAAAGCGGATTCGTGTTCGAAGCCGTGGCTCGGCTGGTCGATGGCGGGGCTTCTCCCCGCAAGACCTACAGGATGATCCACTCCGGGTGGGAGCTTTCCAAAACCAAGCTGCTGGCCCTTTCTATCCAGCGGGCGGAGCAGGCGTTTAGAGGAAGAGTGCTGTTTACCTGGCAGACCCTTGAGGACCTGCGCTCGATGGGATCAAAGGCCGCCCGGGGTTCTGATGAGGTCTACCGTATCCTCCAGGCCGTGCAGGGGGTAGAGGTGGTTGCTTTCATTCAAGAGGAGGCGCAGGGCCGCTGCTCGGTGGGTCTGCGCTCGAACGGAACCTGCGACGTGGGAAGCCTGGCGCGGTCCATGGGCGGTGGAGGTCATATCCCGGCCGCGGGGTACACCGCCCCGGGCAGTATCGCCGACATCAGAGAACAGCTGCTTCAGGCACTCACGCCACTTATGGGCGACTGATCCCTCCGCATCCTGATGAGAATGTAAATAATTGTAAACGAAGACTGGCCCACTACCCCGCCCGGGGACCGTTTTCTGGCATGGAAGTTGCAGAACTGAGTAAAGAAAGTGCCGGGAGGCGAACGATGGAATCTCTCAATTCTTTGATTGCCTATTATCAGAACACGGGTCTGGGCCTGGCGGAGATCGAAAAGCGGCTATCCCTGCGCATCTACAACTACCCCACGGGTAAGCGGCAGGCCAGCGAAGATGACTGCGGAGATTTCTACCTGTTTTTCTATCCCCGTCTGCTCCGTACCCTCAGCAGGTTCCAGGATCGGGGGAAGCCTTTCGAATGGTATTTCAACTCGGTGCTGCACTGGCACTACAAGGTCTACTGCTCCCGGAAACGGAAAGATCAAACCCGCTGGGCAGCAGCGCGGAACGTACTGTTCTGGGAATTGCCCGAAGCCGGTTTTGCCGTTTCCGCGGATGCATTTTGCCCGGACAGGTGCGAGAGGGTCATTCCCATAGATCGATTCGGGAGTTCCCGGGAAGCCACCTGCCGCAGGCGTATTCTCTTCCTGGCGCTGAAAAATGCCAGGCATCTGGATGATTCGGCCATCAGCTGGATCAGTGAGTTGACGCAAATCGAGGAGGAGCAACTGGTCGCAATGATCGAACGCCTGCGGGGGAATCTCTACAAACGGGAGCTCCGCCTGCATAAGCTCTACGGGCGTCAGAACAGGATCTTCGCGAAGATTATTCTTTTCCAGTGGGATCTGCTTTGGGAGGTCGATCCCGAAATCAAGGCAGACCTTGCGCTGTCTCTGTGCGAACTGCGCACCAAGCTCCGTTCGGTGCAGAGCAAGATCCGGCGGGTAAGACTGCATCCCAGCAACCGTGAAATCGCCGAGCTGCTCCAGATCCCCAAGGGGACAATAGACACCTCCCTGTACTGGCTCCGACGGCAGCTGCAGGAAAACAAGCCCCGAGAAAAAACAGAACAAGCGCCGCCGCTCTGTGCCTGATGCACCTCCCAAGCCGGTAACCTTTAGTTTCCTCATTGACTGCAAGAGGTTTCTCTGTACAATAGAAGCTTATTCGATGGCATCGAGCAAACTTCCTGTGCTGACAGTGGCCACCAACAACCCCCACAAGCTGCGGGAGTTCCGCCGCCTGTTTCCGGATTTCCGGCTCCTCTCTCCTGATCAGACCGGCAGCGCCTTTTCCTTTGAAGAAACAGGCACTACCTATCTGGAGAATGCGCTGGGCAAGGCCCTGCATCTGCATCACCTGGTAGAGACTCCTGTTCTTGCCGACGACTCGGGTCTGGAAGTCGTAGGACTCGGGGGAGAACCCGGTATCTACTCCTCCCGCTATGGATCGGCGGACACCGAACTCACTGATTTCGAACGCAACGCCTATCTGCTCAACCGGGCGGCATCTCTAAGCGATCGAGCCTGTTTCTTCGTGTGCTGTATGGTCGCGGTTCTCGGGGACAAACGCTTCTTCGTCGCTCAGGAGACATTCCATGGAGTGCTGGCCGCCGAGCCCGCCGGCTTCGGGGGGTTCGGCTACGATCCGGTGGTCTACCTGCCGGAAAAGGGTAAAATGGTGGCCGAGCTCAGCGACGATGAAAAGGATTCGATCTCCCACCGGGGCAAAGCAGCCCGCCGGCTGGCTGCGCTGCTGCTGGCAGGTGGGCTTGATTGAAGGAACTCTCCCAGAGCTCCGGGTCTCCTCGACAGGACAGGACTGAAGGAAGTTCAGGCGTGGACTTTCCGTCGATCTGCAGATCTGCTGGTGCCGCTCATACTCCGACCGGCACTGCCTGATCGTCCCAGCAACCAGATACTCGAAACAGTGATCAAGTACAGCAGATACACTACGACCTCGATGAGACTGGGATTTCCATTGTATCCAAACAGCCCTTTGGCGATGCTCCCGAGCAGGCCGTTTTCATGCAGTACCGGATAAACCTCTCCGAGCACGTTCGGATTGATATCCCACACGTGCGCCAGCACAATCGGTATCAATCCCGCTTCCTGCAGCTCGTGAACCCCGCCGGCCACGAGACCGGCGGCGAACAGAATCAACAGTATATTGGTTGCCGTGAAAAAACTCCGGAGATTGATGCGCAGGGAACCTCGAAACAGGAGCAGCCCCAGAACCGCCGCTGTCGCTAAGCCCAGTGCCGCTCCGAGCAGGTTGGTCTGCCCGGAGGCAAACCTTGCGGCGCTCAAGAATATGACTGATTCTATTCCTTCCCGCAGCACCGCGAAGAAGATGAGCAGGAACAGTCCCGCCCTGCGGGTTCCTTCGATGCTGTTTGTTACTTTGTTTTCCAGCTCCGTCGTTTTGTTGCTTTTTCGCATTATCCAGACGATCAGGGTGGTCAGGAGAATCGCTCCGGCCAGCATGGTTATCCCCTCGAAGATCTCTTCCGCCCGGCCGCTGAATCCCCCGGCCAGGAGCTGAAAGCCGAGCGCTCCCAAAACGCTGGCCGCTAAACCAGCGGCCAGTCCGAGGTATACCGATTTGCTGTAGTCCCTCTGGCCGGTGCGAACCAGATAGCCGAGCACGATTCCGATGACCAGGGACACCTCTATTGTTTCTCGGAACAGTATGATAAAGCTCTGAAGCATGGCAAATCCTCTCAGGCGCCGGGTTGAACTCCCGCCGCGGATCCATCTCCAAAGTATTAAATATTACTAAATTAGTCAACAATATAGATATTGACGGGAGGATACTCCCCCGGCCGCTGATGAGGGGCTCGCGAAACTATGGTCCCTGTTGTTCGAAATACTCGAATGCGTCGATGATGTCCAGATAGACGCCGTCGAAATCCCGGGAGAGGATCTGATCGAGGTAGGATTCTTCGCCGCCGAAAAGGATCGCCTGCCAACCCTCGTCCCAGTAGCGGACTTTGTAGTTACCCTGCCAGTTCGGATTTTCTCCGGCCAGCCATTCCGGAGCCCGCGCATCGGGCCGCTCGTTCCGGTCTCGGTCCCAACTGCGGTCCCAGTAGTAGCGGTAGTCTTCGGCCTCTCCGATGCTCAAGTAGCAGACGACCAGCCTGCTGCCGCCGTTTGCTTTCCGCTTCAGCGATCGGACATCCTCCGCCTCCAGCCACTGCGGTCCCCGAGAGCCGTCCACGAAGGCGTCGATCACGATCAGGTCGTAGTTGGTGCGGCGCAGGGCTGAGAGAAAGCGCTCCTTGTCGGAAAAAGCTTCGGGGTTGATCAGAAAAAGGAAGTTTCGCGCCTCCGACAGACTGCCGACATCTCCGGGGTGCTCAGCAAAGACGGGATCCGGATAGCCGGGGATCACGGTGAGATCCCGGCGGGGGGCGGCGAAGGAGATGAACCCCTCCCGCTGGTTTCTGCCGTACGATTCGTCGATCTTGGGGGGCTGCCGGCAGTAGTCGATCACCATAACCGTCAATTCGTGTTCCAGAGCCAGAGCCAGATAGGCAAGCATGTAGCGCACCGCATCAGGAGGGGTTTCCCGATTGTCAGCGCTATATCCGTAGAACAGATCCTCCCGCCCTATTCCGTCGATAGCCTGAATGTAATCCAGAGCCGGGGCAGCTGCCAGGTTTCCGTTCACGGTCAGAAGTTCGTTGCCGTTCTGTGGAATGACGATAAACTCGGAGTTGAAGGTTCGGGCATAGCCGCCTATAGCGATCACCAGATCCCTCATCCGTTGTTTGTACACCACAGGGTCAGCCGGTTGGGAGGGGGGCAGCTGCTCCTCAGGGCCGGAGGCGCAACCCAAGGAGCCGGAAATCACCATGATAGTGAACATCGACAGCCATCGAAGATTTTTCATGATTACCGCCGCTGGGCCGTGGGCGCACAGTTTCAACTCGGCTGCCCCGAATTGATGATTTCGATTTCGATATCACCGCGGGTGTAGCTCTGGCAGGCCAGGCGCATATCCTCCCCGGCATTCAGAGCCCGCAGCCGGATGACTTCCCGTTGGTTGCTCTTGTTCATCCATTCCCCGCCTTCGAGAATGCGGATCACACAGCGTCCGCACTGTGCTCTACCACCGCAGATTGTCTGGATCGGGATACCGTTGCGCTGGAGCAGGTTGAGGATAGAAATGGCCGGGCTGGAGGCAATGGTCCCCTCTCTGCCCTTGATCCGTATCATGGCAGAAGAGCCTACCTGTCTATGCATACACTGTCAACCTCGAGGCCCCCGGCTCTGTCGAAGGGATCGGGGGTTCTCCTGCTGTCATTCAATCATGGAGCAGCGGGAGATCATGGGTTGAGTAAAGTTTATTGATTCAGAATAAAGACATCAAGGAGGGCAAGCGGCGTACCGAAAAATAGGATGAGGAGAAAAAGTGCTGGTATTGTATCCGGAGCTCGAGCGCAAGGAGCTGATCGATCAGAGCAACGAGAGGCTCCTGCCGCTGATCCGCAAGATTCGACAGGTCTTCGAAGATCACTTCGACAGGACCTGGTTCGCCATTATCATCGACGGCCTGCCGATCGATTTCCGCACCATCCGGATAATCCGGGAGCTGGTCGGCCTGGAGTCGATCCATGTAGGCGACGAGTGGTTCATCTATCAGGCGGTTGTGGAGCTGAGTCGTTTCAGCCTCCTGATCCGCAAGTTCCTGCTGCCCGTCCTCAAAGAACGGCTCGGCGTTTCGGGTCTGATGCCCGACAGGATCATTAGGGATCGCTACCAATACATCCTCCGCAGATTCGTCGCCTATACCTTCCCCTACAACCTCGAACGCCTGGAAGCGCTGACCGCGGAGCTTCGCATGCATCTGCTGAGCGCCTTCCCGGACCTGGAACAGCAATCGTAGTCAATCCGTTCGGAAGCTGATAAGCTAATACCCTCGACGACTATGGCAACGCAGAGACCTGACAAACTTCAACGAGATGTTGAGAAGCACCATACCCTCACCACCCATCTGATCGACGGTCTGGAGCGGGTGATCCGGGGCAAACGCCGGGCCTTGGAGTATCTGATCACCGGTCTTCTGGCCGGCGGGCATGTGCTCATCGAGGATGTTCCCGGGTTGGGCAAGACGACCCTGGCCAAAACCGCCGCCCGACTGATCTCCAGGGACGGCGCCGTCAAGCCGGTCACCTTTCGGCGTATCCAGTTTACACCGGATCTGCTGCCCTACGACATCACGGGCGTTGATATCTTCGATCCCGAGCACAGGCGTTTCGTGTTCAAGGCGGGCCCCGTGTTTGCCAGTATCGTGCTGGCCGATGAGATCAACCGCACGACCCCTAAGGTTCAGTCCGCCCTGCTGGAGGTCATGGCGGAGAATCAGGTCACCGTAGGAAACAAGACCCATGCCATGGATGCGCTGTTCTTCGTGATCGCCACCCAGAATCCGGTGGAAACCGACGGAACCTACTCTCTGCCTCTGGCACAGCTGGATCGTTTTCTCATGCGCATCTCCCTCGGCTATCCCGGCGAAGAGGATGAAATCGGCATCGTACGGGACGACCCCTCGGCTACGATCATGCCCAAGGTCAAGCCGATCTGCTCCAAGTCGGAGATCCTGCAGGCAAGAAAAACCGTGGAAGGGATCTACTGTGACGAACGGCTCCTGCAGACCGCGGTGGGGGTCTCCGTTTCCACCCGGCGTCATCGGGGAATCGAGCTTGGCTGTTCGCCCAGGGCCAGCCTGATGCTGGTCAAAGCAGCCCGAGCCTTTGCCCTGATTCGGGGCAGGAGCTACTGCATCGATCAGGATTTCCTGGAATTGGCTCCCCTGGTGCTCTCCCACCGTATTCGTCTGAAGGATATCCGCATCGATACCGCTTCTCTGATTCGGGAAATCACCCTGCATGAGTTGTCAAGGATTGCCTATTAAGCGGCCCCTTCGAAAGTTGTTTTCCTTTACCCGCTGGGGAGTCGTCTTCTTTCTCCTCTCCTTGATGATCCTGATCATCGGGGCGTTGCGCGTGGAGCTGGCCGCGATCCTGTGGGGCAGCGCCTTCACCCTGCTTGCCGTTTACAGCCTCCTGGCGAACCGAATCATGCAGTCGGTCCTGCGTCGTTTCTTCGAAAAAGTCCCGGATCCGGTGGATTTCACCCTGCCCGCAGCCGGCGTATTCCCTCGAAGCTCGGCCACGGCGGAGCTGGACGCCGAGCTACCTCGACACAGAGCTCCGGGAATCAAGATGCGGTTCGAGATTCTTCTCCACTGGCCGGGTCGAGACCCGCTGCGCCTGTCAAGCGACCTGCGAGGCGGTCGCAATCGTCATGTATTCGAATTTTCCCCTTCCCATCGAGGTTGTTACCAGAGCCGGGATGTCCACATCGTGCTCGGCGATCTGCTTGGTTTCACCCGCTTTCCGGTCGCGCTGCCTTTGGCGGAACAGCTGCGGGTGCTGCCGGAGATGCAGCCCGAAGCGGCTCGACGACCCCCGAGCCTGGAGGGAGGACAGGAGGAAAAGCGGGGGAGGCGGCAGAGGCGAAGCGAGGAGTTGCTCGAGGTACGGAAGTACTTCCCCGGTGATGATATCCGCAAGGTTCACTGGAAGGTCTTTGCCCACACCTCGGAACTTTTCCTCCGCATCGGCGAGGAGACTCCTCCTCCAGAATCCCGATTTCTCGTGATTCTGGATTCCGCGCCCACCGAGGCGGTTCCGGCCAGGATTGAAGCGGACTACCTGGACGCTTTGGTGGAAAACTGCGCAGCCGCGGTCCTGGAGGTATTGGGCCGCGGTTATCAGGTATTCTTGGCCCTCGGTGATTCGCCCCTGCTGAGACAGGTCACACTGGAGAAGAAACAGCAGCTTCTGGGTGAGTTGGCAGGGGTATGCTGGAGCGACCGATACGCCCTGGATCTGCCGTCTCAGCGTCCGTGCCAGACTCTTCTGTTTTCTTCTCCCGGTTCCGGAAACCTGCCCCGAATCTTCGCGGACCTGCGGAAGCGGGGTGGAGGGGTGACGGTTTTTTTCCCCGAACTGCCGGTTTTCGCGGAGCAGCCTCAGCGCAGTTGGATCAGGAAGCTGGTTTTTCGCCGCGCCGCCGAACAGCGCCGAGCTGTTCCGGTACTGCGAAGCGGGGAGTTGCAGAGCTTTCGCAATATGTTGGATCAGGAGATAGTGCGGTGGAGCCGAAGGGGGAAGTGGAAGGTTGTGCGTTGAAACAATCTAGAAGTTTGAAGCTGGGGATTTTTCTTGTACGGAATCTTCTGCTATACTTCCTGCTCCTCCACGCCTGTCTGTACTTCCGAGGCGACCTGGATCTGATATTCCTGAGCGCCGGTTTTGTGCTGGCGGTGCTGGTGGCCCTGGGGATGGGCAGGCTCGGTCTGCGCCTGTGGGCGGCCGGCCTGCTGTTCGTCATTGTTGTTTTTGGCCTTCGCCTGTTGTTCTTCCTGGTGTTCCGACTCCAGGCTGCCCTGTCCCCCGGCCCGCATACGGATCTTTTGTTTTTTCTCTTCGACAAGAGTTTTTTCCCCGGACTGATTCCCTGGACCGTTGTTTGGCTGTTCAATCTGCTCGCTTTCCGCTATCCGGAGTTCGTGCGGTGGGAGGCAGGTTTTGATTCCCTGCTTCTGCTGGCAGTGTTCTGGCCCCAGGGCAACTACCGGATCACCCTCTACCGCCATCCCTCTTTGTTGTCCTACGGGGTGTTCGTATTTGTGCTACTGGCGATCGCTCTGTTGGTGCTCGTTGAGACCCGCGGCCGATCGGAGAAGTGGAAGGTAACTCTCCGCTCCGCCGCCTCCTTTCTCTGGGTGCTGATCCCCCTTATCCTCATTGTCCTCCTGTTTGTATTGGGGCGCTACAATCAGGGCGCTGTGCGGCTGGGGGGCGGATTGATGAAGCCGACGCTGTTCCGCTTCGACTTCTCGCAGTTCATCAAGCTGGAAAGCCAGATAGAGATGTCCGACGATCTGGTGCTGCTGTTCCGCAAGCAGGGTCCCGCAGAGAGGATCCTCCTGCGCCGGTATATCCTCTCCGGATACGAGAGCAGGCGGGGCTTCTACCATATTCCCCCGGATGGCCGTGCCCCGGATGGCCGCAGCTCCGGCCGAGGAGGATGGGAGGACCTGCCGGTCACCGTCCCGGACTCCTCGGAAGATTTTCCCGATCCCGGCTACCTGTCCCGGCAGGAGGTGATTCAGGAGTACTTCTTTGTTAACTTCGACCCCACTTCGCTGATCGGCATGAACTATCCGATACGGGTGGCGCCTCTGACCAACTGGGACGACTCCTCTTTCCTGCGGATCTACCGCGTGATTTCCCGGGTCAGCGATGCAAGGTTGGATGATCTGGCTGTTGTCGGCTCCTCCTCCGCGGGCAATGATCCGCAGCCGGATTATCGTTTGAGTGATCGGGAGCTGGAAATTTATACGGAATACGGCGGGGATGAGCGTATCCGGGAGTTGGCCGAACAGATTGCAGGGCTACCCGAAAAAAACAATCGGCTCAGCAGGGTGCTGCGGGTGCACGACTATCTGAAGAACAACTACTACTACTCCCTGGTGCCCGGGCTGGCCGCCGACGGCGATCAGCTGTCCCACTTTCTGTACACGAGCAAGAAGGGCTATTGTTCCTACTTTGCCTTTTCCATGGCCCTGCTGTGCCGCAGCCTGGGCATCCCGGCCCGGGTCGCCGTGGGCTTCTACGTGAACCCGGATATGGAGGTCCTGAACTTCTATGAAGTCCGGGCCTACCAGGCTCACGCCTGGGTGGAGGTATACTTCGACGAGTACGGTTGGATCGAATTCGACCCATCCTCCGAGGTCATTGCTCCCGGGGAGGAAGACTCGATTCAATTTGGCTTCGATTTCGAGACCTTTGCCCGTCTATTGGAGGAGATCCTCAAGAATCAAAACAGTTTGAAGGAGCGCGGACCCGAGACGATCGATGTCGAGGACAGGGTACGTTTTTTTGGTGCAGAGCTGATCCGGGGGCTGAAGATCCTTGCCCGGCTGTGGTACTTCCTTCTCCCCGCCCTCTACCTGTTTGTCATCAGCCTGGCAAAAACCCTTCCCCTCCTGCGAGCCGGATTGGCGGCGAATCCCCGGACGAAGATAAAGCTGCTGTTTGCGGCCACCCGGGTCCGTCTGGAGGGCCTGGGTCTGAAGAAGAGCGGGGAGGAATCTCTTATGGAGTATGCCCTTCGAATCGAGGCGCACCTCCCCCTTTGCCTCTCTCCCTGGGTCAAGGCCTATTTACAGGGTGTTTTCGATGAGATCTTCGAGCCGGAGGACTTCGATCAGGCTCTGCAGAAACGGCGGGAGTTCCTCGCCTCTCTGAAGCGCAGCTTTTCCCCGCTGCGCCGCCTGGTCGGTTTTCTCAATCCGGTCAATTTGCTCAGCAGGGGGATGTGATGCTGCTGCTCTGTGTCCTGTTGCTGATCTGCTCCCCCGCTGCCTCCTATGCGCAGCAGGATGCGGATTGGTACTACGGGCGAGCCCAGGAGGCGATCGAAGCGGAGAACTACGAGACCGCCGTCCGGATCGTCGAAGAGGGCAAGCAGCGTTTTCCCCGGAATGCCGAACTGCGGCTGCTGCTGGCGGACCTGTACTACGACAAAGAGCTGTACAATCTGGCTCTGGAGGAGTACCGGGGCGCGGAGCAGCTGCAGGGGGAGGAGTACCTGACTCTGATTCAGATATCCCGATGCTACGGGAAGCTGAACCAGGAGCAGGACTCGATCGCCACCCTGAAGCGTATCCTCGAATTGTACCCTGAGAGTATTACCCCCATCGATGATTTGGGCTGGATGTACTTCAAGACCCACCAGCTGGAAAAGGGGGAGGAGCTGCTGCTTGAAGCACTGAAAGACTTCGGCCCGGACCGTGGACTCTACATGACCCTGGGAACCTTGTATTCGGGACTGTACGACTATGAGAACGCGCGAAAATTCTACCTTGAAGCGATTCAGGATGCCCTCACGGAAGAAGATCTGTACTTCGCCTCGATTGCCTACTACAACCTCTCCCTGTTGGAACACGGCTTCTACAACTACAACTCCGCTCTCCGCTACTCGGAAGAATCGATCCAGATGGTCGACCGCGCGCCGCCCCATTTAGCCAGGGGTGAGCTGTTCCAGTCCCGTCTGGACTTCAAACGGGCCCTGTCGGAATATCAGACCGCCATGGTCAAGGACTCCACGCCCTTGAGCAAGGTCAATCTGGCTCTGCTGTACCAGCGTTTTGGAATGCTCGAGCTGGCCCGGCGTTATGCAGAGGAAGTGCTGGACTCACAGGATCGGTCCTGGATGTACTACTACGGCACGGATATCAAGCGGCATCTCCAGGATGTGCACGAAATCCTGGCCGATGTGTACTCCGGGCTGGCGCGCAGTGGTGCAGCTCAACCGCGGGTCGGTATCCTGCAGGTGTTAAAATGGATCCCCCGCTCGGTGGAATACCGCCTGAAGGCCTACTACTACCGCCAAAAGCTGCGCTCTTATTCTCTGGAGGTCGGTCGCTCCTACCTGCTGGAGGGCAACCACCTGGACGCCTATTGGGAGTTCTACAGGGCGAACGAGCGGTACCGGCAGGTAGCATTGAAGTACCTGGGGCTGGCTCGAGATCTGGAGGTGCAGGTTGCCCCACATTCGCTGCATTACTATCAGCAGGAGGAGGGCAAGATTCGGGGCAGCCGGGAATTGCTGGAGCGTTCGATCCAGGGTTTGGATCCGTTTTGGGAGAGGGAGGGGATCTTCAATGCCCTCCGTGAGCTGATACCCCTCCTCGAGGTCAACAGTTCCTCCCGGCGGCGGGAGCTGAACCGATTGTACGAGCTGAATCCAGGAGGCCTGTTGCAGTACGGATTTGCCCTGCCTCTGGTCGTCAGCGGACATGAACCTGACGACAGGGTCCTGCGGCGTTGCCTGAAGCACCTGAGACGTTCAGGATCGGAGATCGCAGCGGCCGCCGATGAACAGGAGGGATTTCTCTACGTTCTTGCCCTCGAGCGGGAGGCGGAGAATCGTGTGCGGGTGAGCCTGCGCAGGGGTGAGCAGGGTCGTCTGCTCTTTTCGCAAATCGTCACTCTGGGAAGTGTAAGGCCCCGCCGACAGGCCGCAGCCCTGGCCCGGGCCGTTATGGAGCAGATCTATACGGTCGGCAGGTAGGGTTCTGGACCGAGTGCCTGTCTGCGCCGAAGGGCGGGATGAACCCTGCTCCGCGCTCAGGGCAACTTGATGATCTCATCTTTGGTAAACAGGGGCAGGGTGCGGCGGTCCTGCCCGTCGACCAGCTCCACGTTGCCCGTCTGATCCGTGATTTCTCCGATCACCACTGCCGGCACCCCGCCGCGCTCGAGCAACCGGCAGGCCTTTTCCGCCTGCCCAGGGGCAGCGGTGAAGAGGAATACCCCGGAGCTCAGCGCTCCCAAAGGATCGAGACCGAAGTGTGAGCACAGCAGCGCTGTCTCGGGACGGATAGGAATGCGCTTGCCATACAGCCGTATACCCACTGCGGAGCCCTCTGCGATCTCATGGACTCCGGTGGCGATCCCGCCTTCGGTCGGATCGTGAGCCGCGGACAATGCCAGTCCTCTGAGAATATCCCCCTCCTTCAAGATGGATATGCCCGGCTGATACAGCCAGTTCAGAACCTCTTGATAACTCTCATCGCCAAGGAGTTTTCGACTGATATCCGGTTTCTCCCGAGCGATCAGGGTGGTTGCCTCCAGAGCCGTCCACTTGCTCATCACCAGCAGTTCACCGGGATGGGCGTCGGAGGTGCGGGTTGGCTTGCCGCGCAGGAAACCGATTGCCTGAGCGGAGATCACGATGCGGTTGACCGCGGAGGTAACCTCGGTGTGACCCCCCACCCAGCGGATCCCTGCTTTTGTAGAAGCCTCGCTGAGTTCTGCGAATATGGTCTGCAGTCGCTGTTCGTCGGTTCCGAGAGGCAGAAGGATCGTGGTGACCAGATACATCGGTTTCCCGCCCATGGCAACGATATCGTTGGAGTTCACCGCCACCGTGTAGAAACCGATGTTCTCCTCGGCAAAGGTAATGGGATCCGCGGTAAGGACCAGCTGTTTGGAACCTCGAACCACCGCCGCGTCTTCCCCCACCTGCGCGCCCACCAGGATGTCGGGACTGCTCGGAGCAGTGAAATCGAGGAGTTTCCCCAATCGATCCTGCGACAGTTTTCCTTCTCCAAGCACTCCCGAAAGGCCGGCCATGGCTACGAGAATAGCGATGCTTGACTTCTTTGTCCAGGTAAATACAATAAAACCAGTATGATGACCCGACTACAGGAATACAAAGAGAAGTATTCCGATCAGACAATCAGATTCAACCCGTATGCGACTAAGAAGATGGGGCTTCAGCAGTCTCAAACGCTGCTGAAACTGGAAGACTACATGCTGATCTGCGCTCCCTATCAACTGTCCATGGACCGGGTCGTGCTCCTGGTCATCCTGAGCCGGGATGAGATCAATTTCTTTCAGCAGTTTCAGAACAAGCTGACCTCGGTCAACATGTCCTTTCTGAAGCCGACGAATAAGAACCCGATCAACCTTTTCGTTCGCGGGACCCTCACCCGCCTCGGACCTGTAAAGGGGCGGGACAACGTGAGTCTGTTCGAAGTGGTGTACAAGAACTGTCCGAATGATCTGGTGGAGATCATCGGAGACTATCTGCTGGCCTACGAATCCCTCCGGGGTCAGTTCGAGACCTACAGAGGCCGGGAAGCCGAGATGAACAACGAAACAGCCCGGACCATGCGCTTCAACGACTTCGTGGAATCCCAGATCGGCGGCGACAAGGTTCAGCCTAAATTGATCTCCATAGGCGTCGATAAGGTTGCCGTGGAGATCCCCGGGCGGTTGCCGGCGCCGGCGACCGGTCAGAACCTGTCCTGCAAGTTGTACTTCCAAACCCATCAATTCGTGATCAACGGAAAGGTAACCGCAGTGGACGCTACGGGTTCGGGGGGCAAGAAGATCAGCCTGGAGGTGGGATTCACCCCTGAGCTGGTCGAGATCATGGATGACTACTTCTTCCGAACCAGCTTCAAAAAAGAGTAGAGAGCCGGCCGATCCCATCGCCGAGGCGGCTCGGCGGCACTTCACCATCCCCTACCTGTATCCGATTCAGCGTTTCGTCATCTCGAATATCCTGGAGGAGAAGAACCAGATCGTGGTGCTGCCCACCGGTTCCGGGAAATCGTTGTGCTACCAGCTGCCCGCCCGCATCTGCGGCGGATTGACTGTGGTGGTGGTCCCGCTGCTGTCCCTGCTGACCGACCAGCTGGCGCGCTGTCGGGAGGCGGGTTTGCCGGCGGCCGCCCTTCGGGGAGGACAGAGCCTGCAGGTCCGCCGTGCGCTTGCCCGCGAGGTGCGTTCCGGGGCAGTCGATCTGCTGTTCACCACCCCGGAGACCCTCTGCCGGATGGACCGGGAGAAGGGCAGCATGTTTCAGTTGCTCAAAAATATCACGATCCCTCATCTGGTTGTGGATGAGGCCCACTGCGTGTCCGAATGGGGGGAGAGTTTCCGTCCCGCCTACCTCGAGTTGGCAGAGATCCTAGGGAGCCTGAAGATCCGCTGCCTGACCGCGTTCACAGCCACGGCCAGCCCTCGGATCCTGGAACGGATACGGGAGGTCCTGTTTGCGGACCAGGAAGCCGCGGTCCTCTCGGCGGATCCGGATCGCCCGAATATCAGTTATACCGTAATCCCTACACTAAGCAAAACCCGGACTCTGGTCGGACTGGTGGAAGCCGCCCCGCGGCCGATATTGATTTTCAGCCGCACCCGTTCCGCTGCCGAGAGGACCGCCCGGACGCTGCGACGCCGGCTGCCCGATCTTGATGCCCGTTTCTATCATGCCGGGTTGAGCCGGGAAGAGCGGGAGCTGATAGAGGCCTGGTACAAAACCAGTAGGGACGGGATCCTAACAGCCACTTCGGCCTACGGCATGGGGGTGGACAAGCCGGACATCCGCACCGTGATCCATCGCGACATCCCCTATTCCCCGGAAGCCTACCTGCAGGAGACGGGCCGAGCGGGCCGGGACGGCACTCCGGTCCAGGCTACGCTCCTTTACTCGGCGGAGGACCTGGGCTTTGTCGATGTGCTATCCGGCGCCAAGGGTAACTCTCCAGTGGATATGCAAACACCCGAGACGCCCGCACTGCTCGCCGCCGAACGGTACGCCCAGATGCTGAGCTACGTCCTGGATACGAACCGCTGCCGCAGGGAGAAGCTTCTGGGTTTCCTCGGTCATGGGACTGTATCCTGTAGCGGCTGCGATGTCTGCGACGGCCGGGTGCTGAAACAACCTGAAGGAGAAGCAAAGATTCTGGAGTTCCTCTCCCGACACAGCCGGCGCTTCACCCTGCTCCAGCTGGTGCAGCTGCTGAGAGGCGCCAAGAGCTACGAGGTGGTGCGAAGAGGCCTGGCCAATTATAAGGGATTCGGTTTGCTCGCTGACTGGCAGGCGGAGGAAATCGAGGAAGCCCTGGAGTCGCTTAGACGCAGAGGGACGGTCAAGGTGCTGAAGCGGGGCTTCTGGAAGGATCGGATTACGGCGAAGAATGCATTGGGTTCTGGGTGATGCGCTATATTGCACAGGCGATCCCACGACTCGGTGGGTGAAGTTGAGGAGGAAGGCTGTGGACATCATGGAGAGCTTTATCGATCAGGATCGGTACGCCCACTACCTGGGTGTGGAGATCTGTCAGTGGGGTGAAGGAACCGCCAGAGCGAAACTGGAGTTGAAAGAACACCACCTGAACAGCGTCAACACGGTCCACGGGGGTGTTATCTTCTCTCTGGCCGATTCGGCCTTCTCGGTGGCCTCGAACTCCCATGGTACCGTAGCTGTGGCGATCCAGGTCTGCATCTCCTACTTCAAAGCCGTCAGCGGCGGCACTCTGTACGCGGAAGCAAGGGAGGTATCCCGGAATCCCAAGCTCGCCACCTATATGATCGAGGTGACCGATGACAGCGGTTCGCTGCTGGGTGTATTCCAGGGCACGGTATATCGGAAAAGCGCCCGGATCGAAGAGGTGCTGGGTTGATATACACAGTCGGGAAAATCGGAAAATCTCGGCCTTTCAGCGTCCTGCCGGTACTGCGGGCATCAGGTCCTCCAGCGCCCGAATGAGCTCCTTTTCCTGGCCTCTATCGATGAGGGCAGCAGCGGAAAATCGATGACAGCCGTCCGCGATGCCCCCGATCCGTCCAACAGCTTCAGGGAGGAGGCGCATGTAGTCCGGAGAACCGGTTTGTTGTATCCGCCGTTTGAGCTTTTCGGGAACTCGTGAAGAAACCTTTGTACAGGAAAGATCCAACTTGCCGATCCCGGGCTGGGAATCCGGGAAATGCTGAAACCCCAGAAGATATCTGCACGGATCCGGAATCTCCGCTGCAAGCAAATGCTCCAGAAACAGACCAATAGCTTTGACTCCCATTGGGAAAAAAGAGCTCTGAACATCGATCCACTGAAAATGTCTGCTTTTTGACAGGCCGTTTTTCCTGATTTGCTCTGCCTTGCCGTGAAACAATCTGTTTTTTTCGGCGATGAGATCTGCGGCTGTATCCAGGGCCAGCTGCCGGTCCCGTCCCAGGAGGAAGCGTACCCCCAGTCGGGCACCACCGGAGTAGAATCCTATCGATCCCAGAGAGTCGAGAATCTCCACTATCTTCTCCGGATTCGCCGGCTCGAATGCCGGGAAACGAACGGTACCCGGCCCTTCTGCAATCAGTCCCTTTTTCCGGGCCGTCGTGAACAGCAATTGATTTGCTCCGTGGAAGCGATTGTCCGATGCCTGCCTGTCCCCGTAGGCGCCGATTACCCCATATGCAGCCAGCTCGGCAGTCAGCTCCGAAGTCAGCCGGGCAGCCGGGCCGGAGCGTGTTCTTTCGGCCTTGGCTAACAGTTGCTCGGCGAAAAAAGCGGCCACGCTGGCTCCGGAAATTTCCGTGTCGCCGCTGATGCCGAAATCCTCGGGATTGATGCACAGGATGCTTTCAGGAATTTCTTGGGACGGCAGATGGTGGTCGAGAATGAGAACGGGTTGATTGCCTGCGGCATATCGGCCGATCAGCTCGGGGTTCTGCCCGCCGAGGTCCAGGAATACGAAGTACGTGTCCTCCTCTCTCGAGAAAATTTTTTCGAGCACCGCCGGGTGCAGTTTTTCGATCGGCAGCAGATCGTAGCAGACCCCTAAGGCCTCGAAGGCGCGCGCCAGTACAGCAGCGGCGCAAAGACCGTCCGCGTCGTTGTGGTGGACCAGCGTGGCTTTGCGGTTTTTTTTCTGAAGGGCCTCGAGAAACCGGCGGGCGAACTCCGAATTGAGCTTCCTGTAGCGTTCGATCTGCCGCTGTTTCACCGGTTGGCCTTCATTCGGCGGGAAGCAATTTCTGCGAGGCTTCATCGAATAGCAGTATGTGCTCGGGAGGAAAATGGATGTAGATCCGATCTCCCACCTGGGCCTCGGTTTCCTGGGTCATGAGTATGTTGAGTGTCATGTCGTGGAGCTTTACCTGGAGAATCGTCTCGGGTCCGGCGGGAAGTATCGTGTGCACCTCCGCCGGGAGCGTGTTCTCGCCGGAGGCGGAAACCCTCCTGAGATTTTCGGGCCTGATGGCCAGCACCACCTCTTTTGCTTCGGGAAGAGTTCCGTAGGAGGTCAAAAGCGTAAAATGGTCGCAGATTACCCCGGCCCTGGCAGGTTTCCCGCCCGCCGGGCGGGATGTTTTCCCCACCACGCCCCTGATCTTGTTTATCGTGGGGCTGCCTATGAAGTCGGCGACGAACAGGGTCGAGGGCATCTTGTAGACGTGCTTCGGCTCGCCCATCTGCTCGATTTCTCCGCGGTTCAATACTGAGATCCTGTTGGCCATGGTCAGCCCTTCGACCTGATCGTGGGTCACGTAGATCGTTGTAGCCCCCGTCTGGTAGTGCAGGTTCTTGATTTCCGCTCTCATCTCCAGGCGCAGCTTTGCGTCCAAATTGGACAGGGGCTCGTCCATGAGGAAAATTTCCGGCTCGCATACCAGCATTCTGGCCAGGGCCACTCTCTGTTGCTGCCCTCCGCTCATCTCCTGCGGGTACCTCCCGGCCATGTCTTCCAGCCTCAGGAATTCGAGCACCTCTTCGACTTTCTTCTTTACCAGGAGGGATTTCATTTTCTTGACCTGCAGACCGAAACCGACATTCTCGAAAACCGTCATGTGGGGCCAGAGGGCGTAGCTTTGGAAAACCAGCCCCACTTCCCTCTCCCGGGCGGGAACGAAGACGCCTTTTCTGCTGGAAAAAACGAGCCTGTCCCTCAAAATTATTTCGCCTGAAGTGGGAATCTCCAGGCCGGCGATCATTCTCAAGATCGTGGTCTTGCCGCACCCCGACGGACCGAGAAGAATGAGAAAATCCCGCTCCTCTATGGTAAAAGAGACGTCCTTCACCGCGACGACGTTTCCGAAGATCTTTGTCAGGTTTTTGACTTCAACGATCGGCATTTTGGAACCTCATGTGCTACACTATTTCCCGTTTCACGAACCTGCGGGCGAGAAGCTCCCCCGAGACCACGATGATAATGATGAGGGCGCTTATCGCGCTGGAGAACTGCGTGTAACCCTGCTCCTGATAGCGGAAGGTCATGGTGGTCAGGGTTCGTGTCTCAGGGGTTACCAGGAGTATGATAAGAGAAAGCTCCCGCATCACGGTTATGAATACCAGAATGAATCCGGACAGAGCTCCATGAATGGTCAGGGGCAGAACGATTTTCCTGAATCCTCTGGACCAGCGGGCGCCGCTGACCTCCGCCGCCTCTTCCAGTTCGCTGCCGATCTGCAGCATCGAGGAAATCCCCGCTCTGCCGGTGAAAGGCAGGTTCTTGGCTATGCAGACCAGGGCTATCAGCAGGAAAGTGCCGTAGAGGGCGGGTATCGGTCCGATTTTGTGGGTGAACAGGGACAGGTACAGAGCCCCGAAGGCGATGCCCGGTACTAGATAGGGGAGAAAGGAAATTTGCTCCACCGCATTCGACAGCCTCGTGTTTCTGCCCTTGACCACTGCGTAGCCTATGAAGATCCCGATGAACCCGGAGACGATCGCCGCAACCAGAGCCAGCTTTACGCTGTTCCAGGTAGCCCGCAGGATGGCCGGGTTTCTCAAAATCCCGGCTTCCCCTTCGGCGAACTCCGTGTTGCTCCTTCCGATCCAGAAATGAAGCGTCAGCTCTTTGAGGGAGTAGTTGTCGGGATACAGCGCGAAGGTCTGCCACAGGATGAGAACGAACGGCATCAGAACGGAAATGATCAGCAGGATCACCACCAGGACAAGGATGGTGTATTTGGCCTTTCCCAGAGATGTCGGAGAAGTTCGGAATCCTTTTCCGGCAATGGTCACGAAGCTCTTGCGTTTCCCGATGATCCGCTGGTTGAAAAATATGATGACGGAGGAGATGAGGATCAGCACGAAGGCGAGGATGTAGCCCGACGAGGTGATCCTGTTCGTGATGTTCGAGTATATCTGGGTGGTCAGGGTGAAAACCCGCACCGGAGAACCGAGGAAATAGGGGGTACCGAAGATTCCCAGAGCCCGGGAGAAGGTGAGTATGAAGCTGGAGAGCAGGGCGGGCAGAACCAGCGGAAAGGTGATTCTCTTCAAAATATAGGACCGGGATGCCCCCAGGATCTCTCCCGACTCCTCCAGGCGGGAATCGATATTTTTCAGTGAGGCCGAAACCAGGAGATAGGTGTAGGGGAAGTAGTGTATAGCCAGGGTAAAGATGATCGGGAAGTAGCCGTAGGAGACCCAGTTCGGCGGGCTTACGCCGAAGACGTACTGGAAGATTCCCGCCGCCCCTCCGATCCGATCATTCTTGAAGAGGTTCAGCCAGGCCAGGGCGTGGATGTAGGAAGGAATCACGTAGGGAATGACCGCCAGGGCGGCCACCACTCGCCTGCCGGGAAGGTCGGTCCTGACCACTACCCAGGCCAGGAGCGATCCGATAAGCATTGCGAATGCGGATATCCCGAGCGAGGTGGAAAGGGAATTGAAAAGAGGCCGCAGGAGTACGTTCTGGGTCAGGTTCGAAGCGAAAATCCTCTTCCAGTGAAACAGGGTGAGGCTTCCCGGCCGGGCGGCGCGGGACAGGCGCCGGTCTGCATACTGCCAGATCACCGAATCGGCGACCATCTTGATGAAAGGGATAATGACGATGAAAACCAGAACGAGCAGCAGAACCAGGGAGATGATGATGTGGGGCTGGCGGAGGTAGTTTCTGATTCTACTGAGGGTGGACCTCCCCCCCCCCACATGTGCTTCAAGCATTACTTCCACCTCTGCACCTCATGGAACCGTGCGAGTATATGAGTACTGTGCTGGATGTTTCATCCAGAATCTATCCGGGGCTGTGACACCTCTTCTTTTGTACCCCGTGTGCGCTCCGAGCTCCGATTACATCAGGTTCGAAATCCAGAACTCGATGATCTTCTGACCGTTTTCCCAAACAAAATCGGGATTCGCAGCCCACAGGTTCAGTTCTCCGATGTTCTTGATGCCTTCCAGGGGCTTCACGTCGGTCCTGACCGCGAAATTGCCCAGGACATAGTAAGGCTCGTATCCCTCGCCCCCCTGTTCGTCACCCATCATCCAGCGGATGAGCAGTTTGGCCGCGTTGGGGTGCTTCGCCCGGTTGACGATGGCAACGACCACCTCCGTGGACACGCCCATCGCGGGTTGCAGGTCGTACATCACGTCAAAGGTCAGATTGGGATTTTTTTCCTTGTCCCGCAGGCGGGAGAAAGCCGTCAATCCGACGGGGGGATTGGCCTGATCGGACAGACCAACGGCGTCGGACACGTCGTTGGTGGAGCCCATGATGATTGCATCGTTGTTCAATACTCTCAATAGCCATTCGTAGCCTGCATTCTCGACGCCCTCGCTCAAGCTGATCCTCTTACCGAATACTGTCTGATACTCCTTCTTCATTTCATCGGAATGTTCGACGATGGCAGCCAGAACTTCGATAAACTCCGGCATTTTCTGGGGATCCGGCAGAATGAATCTGCCCCGCCACTCCTCCTTGGTCAGTTCCCAAAGGGAATCGACCGGGGGCGCGCTCATTTTTCCATCGTTGTAGATGAAAGCATCCACGCTGGCGTGATGAACCAAAAGCGGCTCGCGGAACTGCTCCGGGATGACGTCCACCAGATCCGGCGGCACGTACTGAAACACGAATCCCCTGTTCACCAGCTCGTTGATCACGGTGGTGGGATCCTTGAGAAAGATCACATCGGCCACGTAGTTTTCAGCGTTCTGTTCGGCCAGTATTTTAGTGACCATTTCGGCCGAATCGATGTCGAACCCGTTGACCTTGATCCCGGGGTATTCTTCCTCGAAGGTAGGCCCGAACTTGAACACCCGTGACGAATAGGAGTAGATATTTACCTCTCCTTCCTTTTTTGCCGCCTCATACAGCGCCGCTTCGTCGAAGCTGTCTTCGACATACTTACCCAAGCGAGCCTCCTGGAGCCAGGCTTCGGTTTCGGGACTCAATTCCGTTGCTCCTTCTCCACCGCCGCCGGCGAAAGCCGCCAGACAGCTCAGCAGCAGGAAAGCCAGTATAAATGAAACTACTTTGTGCATAGTGCACCTCCTTGAAAAGCATTTTACAATGCGACGGCAAATGTTGCAAATTTTTTCAAATCTGGACAAATCGAGGCGGGGAAGATGAGATGCACCTTCAGCTTGTCGAACCCGCCTGGGACATGTTACAGTTAGGTGAATCCATTCACTATACATGGGTATACATTGGCGTCAGGCGATCACCTGCATGTTTGACTGATCTACACAATACAAACAAAGCGAGAAGAGACGGTAAACGAAGGACCGGCTAGTCTGCGGGAGGAGTGTTCAACTTGGACAAGGGCTTTGAGGAACTGCTCGAGCACTGGAAGAGCCAAAAGGGGAATGTGATTCCTCTGTTGCAGAAAACTCAGGAACTTAGAGGTTACCTGGACCGGGAGGACATGGAAGCCATCGCCGAAGTGACGGGGAAATCCCCGGCTGAGATCTACGGGGTGGCCACCTTCTACGCCCAGTTCCGCTTCCAGCCCCCCGGCAAGCACACCCTCAAGGTCTGCCACGGCACCGCCTGCCACGTGAACGGAGCTGAAATGTTGGACCTGGCTATCAAAACCGAACTGGGCGTCGAGCCGGGGGAAACCACCGAAGACGGTGAGGTTTCCGTGGAGAGAGTCGCTTGTTTGGGCTGCTGCTCCCTCGCTCCGGTGGTCATGCTGGACCAGGAGGTTCACGGACGGCTGACCGGCGACAAGCTGAAAAAAGTCTTGCGAAAAGTGGGGACGTGATGACGGAAGTCTTTGTCGGACTGGGGTCCTGCGGCATCGCCGCCGGGGCCAGGGAGGTTTATGACACGCTGCGCCAGGAGCTTTCCCAACGGAAGCTGCCGATCTCTGTTTCGGTCACCGGCTGCATCGGCGCCTGTCATCTGGAGCCGCAGATCGAAGTCCGCACCGAGGAGGGTGAACGTTTCCTGTACGGGCAGCTCGACTCCGATAAAACCCTGAAAGTGATAGAGGAGCACCTGGTCGGCGGGAAAGCGGTCGAAGAATATCTGATACCTTTCGATTATCCTTACCTGGCCAAACAGAAGAAGATCGTGCTTGCCAACTCCGGGCTGATCAATCCCGAATCCATCGAAGATTACCTGGCCGCGGATGGATATAAAGCGCTGCGAAAAGCCGTTGCGGAGATGAGCCCGGAGGAGGTCATCCAGGAGATCAGGACCTCTGGTCTGCGCGGCCGGGGCGGTGCGGGTTTTCCCACGGGGCTCAAGTGGTTCCTGGCCCGGGGCAACGCAGGAACCAAGAAGTACATGATCTGCAACGCCGATGAGGGGGATCCAGGTGCCTTCATGGATCGTTCCCTTCTGGAGGGCGATCCCCATGCGGTGCTGGAGGGGATGGCCATCGGAGCCTACGCGATCGGTGCGGATGAAGGTTATATTTACGTGCGCGCCGAGTATCCCCTGGCCATAAAACGTCTTGAAATAGCCATATCCCAGGCAGAGGAGAGCAATCTCCTGGGATCCCACATTCTGGGCAGCGGGTTTTCTTTCGAAATCCACGTGAAGGAAGGCGCCGGAGCCTTCGTTTGCGGTGAGGAAACCGCTCTGATGGCTTCGATAGAAGGAAAACGGGGAATGCCCAACATCCGACCCCCCTTTCCTGCCGAGAGGGGACTGTGGGGAGCGCCGACGAATATCAACAATGTGGAAACCCTGGGCAACATCGCACCGATCCTGCGCATGGGCGCTGCAGCCTACGCAGCGGTCGGAACGGAGAAGAGCAAGGGCACAAAAGTCTTCGCCCTGGCCGGAAAGATCAAATACGGCGGCATGATCGAGGTTCCCATGGGCATCACCCTGCGGGAAGTGATCTATGGGATCGGCGGTGGAATCCAGGGCGACAAGAAGTTCAAAGCCGTGCAGCTGGGCGGCCCCTCCGGCGGCTGCATCCCCGAGAGTCTGCTGGATGTTCAGGTGGACTACGATTCGGTAACCGCCACCGGGGCGATCATGGGTTCCGGCGGGATGGTCGTTATGGATGAGACAACCTGCATGGTCGATGTGGCCCGCTACTTCCTGAGCTTCACCCAGAGCGAGTCCTGCGGCAAATGCACTTTCTGCCGAATGGGCACCAATCGCATGCTGGAGATACTGGAGCGCATCACCCAGGGCGAGGGTAAGATGTCGGATCTCGAACAGCTGGAAGAGTTGGCGCTGAAGGTCAAGCAGTCCTCCCTCTGCGCTTTGGGTCAGACCGCTCCAAATCCGGTTTTGACGACGTTGAAATATTTTCGGGAGGAGTATGTCGAGCATATCCAAAACAAGCGCTGTCCGGCCAAGCACTGCCGGGAGCTGATACGCTTCCGGGTGATCGAAGAGGCCTGCACCGGCTGCACGCTCTGCGCCAAGGTTTGCCCGACCCAGGCTGCCACGGGCGAACGAAAAGCCGTGCATAGGATCGATCAGACCCTCTGCATCAAGTGCGGCCTGTGCTACGAGGCCTGTCGTTTCAACGCCATCGAATTAACCACGGGAGAGGTTCCTGCTGAGGCTGGCGCAACGGAGGTGGAGGTGTGATGGAACGACGGCTGGTCGAGATCGAGCTGAACGGTAAGAAGCTTCTCGTTTCCCCGGAACTGACGATCCTGGAAGTGGCCGGGCAGCAGGGTATCCAGATCCCCACGCTCTGTCATGATCCCAGGCTCGATCCCTACGCCTCCTGCTGGATCTGCATCGTCCGGGTGCCGGGAGCAAAGGGATTCGTCCCCGCCTGTTCGACGAAGGTACGCCAGGGGATGCGTATCACCACCGACGATGCGGAAATACGGGCAACCCGGCGCACGGCCCTGGAGCTGCTGCTGTCCAACCACTACGGTGACTGCCGTCCTCCCTGCAGCCTTGCCTGCCCCTCGAACATCGATGTTCAGGGATATATCGGGTTGATCGCCAACGGCCGCTATCGGGAAGCGCTGCAACTGATCAAGAGGGACAATCCCTTTCCCGTGGCCATCGGCCGGGTCTGCCCTCGTCCCTGCGAGGAGGCCTGCCGCCGCAATCTGGTGGACGAGCCGGTGGCCATCGACTGGCTCAAACGCTTTGTGGCGGATCTGGATCTTGAAGCAGCGGACAGCTACGATCCTGCCCTGGCGCCCAGGAGGGGCAAGAAGGTAGCCGTCGTGGGAGCGGGGCCTGCCGGACTTTCGGCTGCCTACTACCTGGTACAGGAAGGGGTGGATGTAACGGTCTACGAGGCGCAAGATAAAGCCGGTGGCATGTTCCGCTACGGGATTCCCGACTATCGCCTGCCTCAAGACACGTTGGACCGGGAAATCGACACGATTCTGCGGCTGGGTGTACAGCTGAAATCCGGCGTGCGCATCGGTCGGGATATCGAGTTCAAGAAACTGAGGGATTCCTTCGATGCGGTGATCCTGGCCCACGGCGCCTGGAAGAGCAGGGGATTGCGGGTTCAGGGCGAGGACCGCCCCGGAGTGATCGCCGGCATCGAATTCTTGAGGGAAGTGGCCGCGGGGGCCAGGCCCGATCTCGGAGACAAGGTGGCTGTAATCGGCGGCGGCAACACGGCCATCGATTCGGCCCGCACCGCAGTGCGGCTCGGAGCCCGAGAGGTGAACCTGTTCTACAGACGGACAGACGTGGAGATGCCCGCCTCGGACCTGGAGGTCCATGAGGCTCTGGAGGAGGGGGTCCAGTTCTACTACCTGGTAGCTCCGATGATGGTGCAGGAGAAGGGCAAAGGCCTGAAGAGCTTGCGTCTTATCAAGATGGAGCTGGGGGAGCCGGATTCCTCGGGAAGGCGACGGCCGATTCCCATAGAGGGCAGCGATTTCGAGGTTGAAGTGGACACCATAATAACGGCGATCGGCCAGTACCCGGACACCCGTTTTCTCGAGCCGATCGACGGGCTGATCGATGAGAAGGGATATCTGATCTGCGATGATCAGACCGGCTGCACCCGCATACCGGGACTGTTCGCGGCCGGCGATCTGGTGACCGGGCCGGATATCGCCATTCGGGCGATCGCCGGAGGCAAGCACGCCGCCCGGGCCGCACTGGCCTATCTCCGGGGAGAGGAGTATCGCATCGTCCCGGAGTTCCTGAGCAAGAAGGAAGATTTCGGCAAGCTAACCGAAGACGATTATAGGGATGAGCCCCGAATCGCACGGGAGAAGATGAAGGTCGCAACTCCCGCCAAGCGAAAGAGCAATTTCAACGAGATCGAGAAGGGCTTCACCAAGAAGCAGGCTCTCAGGGAAGCCGCCCGCTGCATGGAATGCGGCTGTCAGGACGTGGAGGAGTGCAAGCTCAAGAGCTACGCGCAAACCTACGGGGCGGATCCCGTTCATTATATGGGGGAGATACAGCGCCACCCCATCGATCAGAGCCATCCCTTCATCACCCGCGACCCGGCTAAGTGCATCCTCTGCGGCCGCTGTATCCGTATCTGCCTGGAGGTTCAGGGGCTGGGTGTTTTGGGTTATGTCAACCGGGGATTCAAGTCCATTGTAACGCCCACCTTCAGCATGCCCTTCGGTGATGATCCACTGTGCATCTCCTGCGGTCAATGCGTGTCCGCCTGCCCCGTAGGAGCCCTG
Source organism: uncultured Spirochaetaceae bacterium (assembly GCA_964588355.1). Classification (GTDB taxonomy): domain Bacteria; phylum Spirochaetota; class Spirochaetia; order SZUA-6; family DRHE01; genus JAFGQJ01. The sequence continues at coordinate 28,333 of CAZPPB010000022.1, forward strand.
ACGGAGAAGCTCCCCGGCGGAAAGACCGTTCCCCTGGCCGAAAGGGCGGAGGAGGGCTACTGCGCCCTCTGCTCGGTCGGGTGTCCGGTAGAGTTCCGCTACCACGGCAGCCTCTTGACCCGGGTACTGCCCCGCTTCGAGAATGGGGTGAACGGCCAGGGGCGGGAAGGCGGAAGGCTGTGCCTCAAGGGCAGGTTCGAGCACGCTTTCCTGAACGATCCGCAGCCTGAGCATCCTCTCGACCGAAAGGGAAAACCGGTAGATTGGAAGCTGGCTGCGGATCAGCTGGAAGAGGCGTTGGCCGATTCCAGCAAGCCCCTGATGCGCCTGTCCCCCTATCTTCCGGGGGAGGTTTTGGATCGGGCCTTGGGCTTTGCCCGGGACAGGGCAATCCCCGTCGAGGCGGCGGGGCTGCAGAGCCTGGATCCCGGTTGGGCTGAGATCCTGGAGGGGAACGGCATCGGGCGGACACATCATCTGTTCGAGGAGGGCAACAGAGGCCAACAGCTGATGGTTCTGCTCCATGGTCTGGAAGAAGCCAACAATGTCGCCTTCAGCGAGTGTCTGGCCATGGCCAGGGAACGGAGCATCCCCCTCTGGCACGTAGGGGAGCTGAAACCGGTGCACCGGCGCTTCTTCGAACACTGCTTTCCCGATGCAGGGGCTGTGGCCGAGGTGTTGGAGAAAGCCCGCAGCGCAGGCACGGAGCGGGTGGAGGTGCTGCTCAATCCCGAGATGGTCGTGAAACTTGTCGGGAAAAAGAAGGAGAAGGCGCTGCTCCGGGCGCTGCAGGATGCGCTTGCCGGTAACGCTGAACAGGCCACTGGAAGGCCGGAGGTCGGGATCACCCTGTTCTGGAACAGCCGCAACGCCGCCTACCTGCTGCGATCCCTAAAGGGAAGCTGGGCTTCGAAGATCAAAACCGATCTGCTGCTCCAGTTCGGTCCCGAACCGGAATTCCACAGCTGCCCTGTTTCCAGGCCGCAAAACGCAGAGACAATCAGAACGATCCAATGGGGTTGGCGGGCCGACGGAGCCGATCTGTTCATTCCCCTGGACAGATCGATCCTGCTGTCCGGCTACAGCGAACCCTCCGGGAACGCACCCCGGAGGGCTGGAAAACCCTCGCAGGAAGCGCTGAATAACCTTCTAATAAGGTGAACAATGGGGTAGAATATCAGCGGTCACCGAACTACAGGTTGCGGTCCCAACTATGGAAAAGCGGAGGTGACGGGAATGAGAAAGATATTGATCCTCATGATAGCAGGACTGGCCGTCCTGCTTTTCTCCTGTGCCAGCCCTCCGGAGCAGCCGGAGCAACCGGTACAGCCGGCGGATACGAGGGCGCCCCTTCCGGAGAAGGAATTGGAAGAGGCGAAATCCTTGAAAGCCCGGGCGGACAAAAACGGCCTGTCGGAATTTGCCTTTGAAGAATACCAGCAGGCAGAGAGCAGCCTTCAGGATGGCGAGGAGGCCTACGGCAAGGACAACGCCAAAGCCAAGAAGGCGCTCGATGCGGCGGTCGCCTCCTACCGGACGGTGATCAGCAAGGCTTTTCCGCTCAAGGTCGATCGTTCGAAAGCCGAGGTGGACGCGATCAGGAGCAGCGCGGAGAGCATCAAGGCCCAGATTGCCATGAAGCGGGAGTACGCTGCGGCCAAGGCCAAATACGACAAGGCTGTTGCGGCGGGGGATGCGAAGGACTACGAACAGGCGATTTCCCTGTTCGCCGAAGCCAAAACGCTCTTCCAGGACCTGTACGAGCAGACAATGCTGAAGAAGGAAGAGGCGGAATCCGAAATGAAATCTTCCCAGGACGGCATCAAGGACGCCGAGGAGAGGGCCAAAGCCGGCGATGAAGAGATGCAGGGTGGAGGGCAGTAATGATGAAAAAGACGATTCTGTTCAGTCTGATAATTCTGGGGCTGCTGTTTCTGGCCTCTTCTGCTTCCGCGCAGTCGCTGCTGGACAACCCGGAGTACAAGAAGGCCGTGGAGCTGCAGCGGCAGGCGGAAGCCGCCTACGCCGAAGGGGATTATGACATGGCCCGGGAATACTCCCGGCAAGCCAAGCAGTACATCGAGAGATCCAATGACTATGTGGCGAGCCGGCTTCTCATCTACCGGGCCAACAGCCTGCTGAAGAGCGCCCAGGAGCGGGTGTCCTACTTCAAATCGGTAGGGGTGCAGCCGGAGTATCAGGGCTATCTGGATCAGGCGGAGAAGGACCTGGCTTTGGCCGAGGCCGCCTACGATGCCGAGCGTTACCAGGAGAGCATCGACTATTCCAAGAGGGTACTGGCAGGCATCGCGGTGATGAAAACAGTCCAGGCAAAGTGATCATTCAAGGTGATCATTCCCTGAACGGCGATCTCCCGGAGTAGAGCTCAGGATTTCTCTCACTCTGGTGAGCAGGATCTTCGACCCGAAGGGTTTCTGCAGGAAAATCCTCTGCCCGTTTCCGATATCCTCCAGCGGGATGAAGTCTTCCGGATAACCGGATATGAACAGCACCCGGCAGTGCGGGTGTTGTTCTCTGATTGTTTCCCAAACCTCTCTTCCGTTCGTGTCGGGTATGCCGACGTCGGTGATCAGCAGGTCGATGGAATCGGGATGGGCTCGGCTCTGAGCTACAGCCGATTTGCCGCTGCAGGCTGTGAGCACGCTGTATCCCCTGCGTTCGAGCATGCTCTCAATGATACCCAATACCTGCTGATCGTCCTCCAAAACGAGGATTCTTTCAGTTCCGTCCATATTCTCCTGACGGGACACGCCGGTTGATTTTTCTGCCGGTTGATTGTCGATGCGGGGAAAGTACAATTTAAAGGTCGTTCCTTTGCCCAATTCGCTGTACACGTAGATAAATCCTTTGCTCTGTTTGATGATTCCGTAGACTGTGGCCAAGCCGAGGCCGGTCCCTCTCCCGCTCTCCTTTGTTGTGAAGAATGGCTCGAACAGGTGGGACTTGGTTGCTTCGTCCATACCGCCGCCGGTATCGCTGATGGAAAGCATGACGTAGCGACCGGGAAGCATTTCAGGCTTCGGCTTCAAAGACCCTTCAGAAAACTCAACGTTTTTCACAGCAATTTTCAGCTTTCCGTTGCCTTCCATCGCATCCTTGGAGTTGACCGCTAGATTGAGGATGACCTGTTCGAGTTGGTTCGCATCCACGTGAATCGAAGCAACCCGGCTGTTGGTTTTCATCTCGATCTCCGTGTTCTCACCAACCAGACGCTTCAACATCCGCTGCATCCCCTCCAAGAGCTTGTTGGGATCTATAGTTTTCGGCTCCAGATGCTGTCTACGGCTGAAAGCCAGCAGTTTTTGTGTGAGAGCCGAGGCTTTTTTCGCAGCTTCCCGGATTTCCTGAACATTCGTCGAATCGGTGCTTTGTGCAGACATATCCTTTTCGAGAAGCTCGGTGCAACCAAGTATCACCGTAAAAAAATTGTTGAAATCGTGTGCGATGCCGCCGGCCAACCTGCTCACCGCCTCCATCTTTTGAGCCTGCAAGAACTGCGCTTCCAAACGGTTGCGCTCGGTGATATCCCTGAAAAAGACCAGGGTCGCCTCCGTGCCGTTCCACTCGATATTTTTGTGATGCAGCTCCAGCCATTTGGGTTTTTCGTCTCTGCCATGAATCCGAAGGGTGTAAGACTCTGTATTTTCTCTGTGCCTTGAAGCCCCGTTGCATCCCGACAGCGCCATCCGGCGATCGTCCGGGTGAACGAGCTTCAACCAGGACAAACGCCGTAGTTCGGTTTCGGAATAACCGGAAAGCTCAACAGCTCTATGGTTACAGAACTTGATTTTCCAATTTTGGATTACGATGACCGCCTCGCCCGAGTTGTCTACGATGATGCTGTGCAGTTGTTCGTTGGACATACGGGTTGCCACGTCGAGTTCGGTTTGTCCTTTCCCTTCATGCTGCCGAGGATACATATAACCAAGATATCTTCGCCCGGCTTTGTCTGGTTCGATATCAGGAATTCACCGATCCCCGGCTTCGAATTCTCTTAGCTGCGGATTCCGGGGGCTGAAAAGTGGAGCTTGGAGGGCGAGGGATACAGGATCTCAAACGTCCAGGGAGGTCAGTCCCTCCCGAACGGCGAATTTGGTCAGACCGGCCAGGGTGCGTATCCCCAGCTTGTTCATGATGTTCTGGCGGTGGGATTCTATGGTTTTCACACTTACGTGAAGTTTGAAGGCGATCTCCTTGGTGCTGTTTCCCTCGGCCAACAGCTGCAGAACCTGCCTCTCCCTGTCCGAGAGCTGCCGGTAGGCATCGTATTCCGAGCTGGAAAGCTGGCTGACGTAATCATTGACCACGGCTTCCAGAATATCGGCGCTCAGGAAGGTCCGGTCCATCATTACCGCCTTGATGGCTTTTTCCAGATCCTCGAAAGCCGCATGTTTGAGCACGTAGGCCGATGCCCCGGCTTTGAGGATCTCGCTAACAAAGCGCCTGTCCGAGTGCATCGAAAGAGCGATGATCTTGATATCCGCCAGTTCTGATTTGAGCTGTCGGGTAACCTCAATCCCATTAATGTCCGGCATGGCGATGTCCATGACGATAACGTCGGGTCTCTCCTTGCGGGCTATGCTCAACGCCTCGATTCCGTTTTCCGCCTCGGCGATGACCTCTATCGAGGAGCGCCTGCCGAGGAGGGCCTTCAGCCCCTCCCTCATGATCTGATGGTCGTCGGCCAGCAGGATCCGTATTTTCATAGCACCTCAGCTTCCCGCCTCGATTGTATCGTGGTTCAAAGCGAGGGCCAAGGCTGCTGTTGTTCCTCGCCCCGGGGTCGATTCGACTGTCACCTTGCCGCCCAGGTACTCCAGGCGTTCCCGGATGCTGAACAACCCGTAGCCTCCCTCACTGCCCGGTTTGAATGCCTGCCGGGAAACCTGGAAGCCAACACCGTCATCCTGGACCGAGATTTCCACGGTTTTGTCACGGCGGCGCATGGATACACAGACGTGATGAGCAGCTGCGTGCTTGACCACGTTCAACAGCAGCTCCCGTATAGCCTGGAACAGAACCACCGATCCGTCGATGGTCAGGGGTTTTGGCAGTCCGTCATCCTCCAGGTAGACCGGAACTCCGTGCTGATCCCGGACCTGTTCAACCAGCTGCTCCACCGCCGCTTTCAATCCGACCTCGTAAAGCAGCGGCGAGCTCAACTCGAATATCAGGGTTCGGACCTCCTTGATGGTAGCTTCGATCAGCCGGATCGTCTCTTCGATGCTGGCAATCTTCTTGGCCGAGTGAGTGTCCGCCTTGAGTGTGCCGAGCTTGATCCTCGTCAGGGCCAAGGCCTGTCCGATGCGATCGTGCAGATCCGCGGCTATGCGCTTTCGTTCCCGGGCTTCGGTCAGGGACAGTTCGGAAGCCAGGGATCGCAGTTGCTGCTGATACTCCAGCAGTTTTCGTTCAGCCTCTTTGCGTTGGGTGACGTCCCGGGCCACGCCATAAAACTGCAGGCGTTTCGAAGAATTGAAGACCTGCACCAGCTGCACTTCCATGATCCTTCGCTTTCCCTTGCGAGTCAGCAGCTCCGTTTCCAGCTCCAAGCCCTGCCGCATGTTCCGAGGCAGTGCCTCTTGAAACTTCACCTGAGTCGCTTCCCTGCTGTCTTCGCTCAGGAATTCGAGGCAATTGCGGCCCAGCAACTCCTGCAGCGCGTATCCGCTGACAGCCCGGGCTCTTCTGTTGGCGAAGAGGATGCGGCCCTCCTTGTCCAGTGAGAAGATCATGTCCTGAACGCTCTCGGCCATCAGGCGGTAGCGCTCTTCGGATTCGGTGAGCTTCAGCGACCACTCCCGCAAATCTTCGACCATGCGGTCAAAGGCGGCTGACAGCCGCCCTATTTCATCTTTCCTGTGCATACCGATCCGATGGTCCAGGTCCCCCCGGCCGATCCGATAGGTGCCGGCCAGCAGCAGGTTGAGGGGTATGGAAAACAGGCGGGACAGGACGATGCTGGCCAGCACGACAGCTGCCAGCATGGCTGCCAGGAGCACAAAGGATTGCAGTAGAACGGATTTCATGGGCAGAAATGCTTCGGCCACAGGCTGTTGAATGACCATGCACCAGTCCAGCCCTTCCACTGGAGCGTAGGCAACCAGCAGGCCGTCGGAACCGTTGGCTCGAGAGACGGTCACTCCTCCTTCCCGAGACAGAGGTTCCCGGTTGCAGGGAATTGGCAATCTGTCGGCTTCGTTCATTACCCGGGTTTTATCGGGATGAGCGATCAGTATCCCGTCCTGGGAGATCAGCAGCGCCTCACCCCGCCGGCCGAAGGATATGTCGTCCACCAGATCCCAGATGTCCCTCAGAGCAAGCTCTGCGATGAGGGCGCTTCGTTTTGATCCGGCTGCAGCTACGGGGGCGGCGATGGTCAGATAGGGCAGCCGCTCGGAGGTTAGACCGACCTGGGAGACATAGAGCTTTCCCGATACAGCGGGGGACAGCGCCTCTGTGTCGAAAGAATGTTTCTCCCGGACGTTCAGGTAGCTGGAGGCGATGAGATCTCCCGACGTTGTTACCAGGGAAATGCTCTGGAAGCGATCGAAGGTCACCACCAGGTTTTCCAGCAGGATGTCCTGCACCCAGGGATCGTTCTGCGTGGTCAGGATGTCCGCTGTGGCCTTTACATCCCGAATCGAATCTTCGATGTACAGGCCGATCTCGTTGGAAGCCCGGCGGGCGATCTGCAGGTTCCGTTCCGAAATGTTGCGGCGCAGCGTCCTGCCGGACAGGGTGACCAGCACGGTGCCGGTGGCGATCACGGCCAGCGTGGAAACGACGGTCAGGGTGATGAGGATCTTTGTGGAGATCCGGTGTGCGAAAGGAAGCCGTTCCAATCCTACCCGCTCTTGTTTTGCCGGTAACCGTAGTTGAGCTTCAAATTTTCCCGTACCATGTGCTCGATGAACTCTTTGCGACAGTTCAACCTGGAGGTATCGCCGTAGCGGAGGTAGGAGCCGAACTGGCAGCCCTCTCCGCAAAGCGGTACGTACGGGCAATCGCTGCAGCGCTGCCACAACTGTGGGGCTGCATCCTCCCCGGCCGCAGCCCGGCCGCCTGTTTCGCCGGTGGCGATGGAACCGGCGGCGAACTGCTCATGCCCCACGAAGGCGGGACACTTGAAGATCCTGCCCGTCGGATCGATGGTAAAGACAGCGCTGTTGGCGGTCATGGCGCAGGCGTTCACCCCGACTCCCGGATCCACCGGAAAGCCTCTCTCCAGGGCCAGGCGCCGGAGCTCAACCAGTCGCTCCGCCGTGGAGATCTCTCCGTAGATGCAGG
>CAZPPB010000023.1:0-34850 GCA_964588355.1 uncultured Spirochaetaceae bacterium
CGTCGTTCCCCGTGACCATCTTCGCCAGGGCGTCGATATCCGATTGCTCTTCGCGCAGAGCGCGGGTCAGAGCCCCCAAGGCATCACTCATCGATTCGTCTTCTCCAGTACATCCAAACGATATCGAAGACCAGAAATATTGCCCCTAGAAGTAAAAGCGCATGCCCGTCTTTATTCCAAAACCGCTGCCGAGCCAGCTGCTGGCCACGGCGTACATATTGGATTTGTCGCAGAACAGGCTCTTGTACCCGCCGCCGCTGTCTATGAAGTAGGCGATCTTGTCGTCTGTGAACAGCTCCAGACCGTAGTATCCCCAGAGCGCATAGGTCAGATTCTTACCCACGAGATTGTCGGTTTTGTAGATGGCACTGTCGTAGGGGGTAAAGGTGTAGCCCAGAAGGATGTCCATTCCCCCGTACATCCTGTAAACATCCTCGATCATGGGACTGGCCCCGCCAAAAGAAATAACCCCGCCGGCGACCACGGGATGAAAGCAAACCGATTCTCCGTTTTGATGGATAAACGTAGCCCAGGTCAGGCTGCTCATAATTCTGGCCTTGAGCCCGACAAACATGCTGTTCCCGAGAGAGGGGAAAACGACTCCGGCTTCGAAGAACGAAAGACTGCCCTGGATTCCCATGCTGAACTGCAGGGCAAACGCTCCTGCCTGGGCCCCCAGAGGAAAAGTACCGGCGAGAAAAACAAACACCACTGCGAACAAGAGGATCTTCTTTCTCATATCTGCTACCCCCTCTCTGGATAGTACCCGAGAAGCGCCGCCTGCGCCAGGATATGGGATTCAATCAAGCGCAGCAGCTTCCTCTTGTTGATTGCACCATCGGTTGGAAGCTTCCTGTCCAGTGCAAAGGCGCGGAAGAGGTAGCGATGCCTGCCCCAGGGCGGGCAGGGCCCCATGTAGCCGAAGCGGAACATCCCGTTCCTCCCCTGGCTGATTCCATTTTCCAGGAGCCTGCCGGGCGCAATCCCCTCGGGCAATCCTCCAACCTCGGCGGGAATGTTGTATACAACCCAGTGGGTGATGGTGCCGACAGGGGTGTCGAGATCCTCCATGATCAAAGCATAGCTCTCGGTCCCTTCAGGTGCATTGCGGAACGCAAGCGGCGGGGAAATATTTTTACCACGGCAGGTATAAAGATCCGGGATATCTGCTTCGTTTTCAAAGGCTCTGCTGCTGAGTTCGAATTTTTCCATTGGTCTCAATCCTTCGTAGCGGGCGGTGCTGCTGGCGACTGCCTCACCGTGCAGCCTGGCGACTACGTACAAACACATATCGATCCCCGCCGAAATTCCGGCTGAAACGATCACCGAGCCATTATCGATGAATCGTTCACCAGGCAGAACTTCGGTATTGGGCGCGGCCTCCCGCAGAAGCGGCATAGCTTCATGATGGGTCGTGGCTTTCAAACCGTCGAGCAGACCTGTGCCGGCAAGCACCAGGGAACCGGTACACACCGTCAGGAGCAGCTGCGCCCCGGCGGCCTTGGATTTGATCCAGGACAGCAGCCGGCTGTACTTTGAGTCCATTCTTCGCCCGGACCGTCCGCTTTCCCCGGGCGACGGTGTACACATTGAAAAGCTCGTAGTTGTTCAGTTCATTGGTCACCGAGAACACCTCAAAGGGTCCGCAGAAATCCAGCACCTCCGCGTCGTCAAAGATCAGAATGGCCGTGTTTCTCACCCGTGCCTCCTCTAAAAATTACTGCAAATATCCATGTTTGTCATACCCAGCTGCTTCGCGATTTCGACCCACTCCTTCTGTTCTATTTCTTCACGGATGTACGGCAGGAAACCAAAGTCCAGATAGATCTTGATCGCGACCAGGCTTTTGCTGTGGGTGGTCAGATACGCCCGATCGTACCGGGAGGACAGCAACTCCATGGCCTGACTTACCAGGGGCTTGCCGATACCCCGTCCCTGATATTCTTTTCGAATCCCTACCCAGTGCAGGCGGCCCGCGGTGCCACCGGGAAGCAGGGCGCCGTACCAGGCCATAACCGTACCGACGGGCTCTCCATTCTCACGTTCGATAAAGAGGCAACGATCACGGAGCTCCAGCTGATGTTGACCGAATTCCCTCCGGAAATGTTCGTTCGCCTCCTCGGCAGATGCGAACTCTCCGGCGGATGTTTCGATCCGGGCCCAAAGCTCTTCGTCTCCCTCCCTGAATCCACGATACGAGTAGCCGGGGGGCAGAGGAAAACACGGTAGCCCCGATAGATCGTCCAGCACCATGACCAGTTCAACGGGCTTCACCCTGCGGGCGTTCGCAATAGGATTCATCCTGCCCGATCGCCCGCATCCCCAAAGAACCGAGGGTCCTGCCGTTCAGCACTCAAACTGATTCTGTCCATTTGTGCAAACAGAACACATCTTACTGTATCGAAGTCCCGGCCACAAGAAATTGTAATCTTCGACGGGCGAACTATAATAAACCAATCAAGCCTTGCTAAGGAGGGTTACTCCGATGAAGCGTATCTGCCCGTGGATCTTCGTTTTTCTTCTCCCGGCTGTGCTGGGTTCAGCCCAGGAAATCAAGTGGCCCGTGTTCTTCCTTCGCTACGAAGGGGGTACCGAAATCGAGGAACTGGAGGATGAACCAGAGGAGGAGTCGTTGTTCGACTCTCAGCGCCACAAGCTCACCTTCAGGGTAAAAGAGCAGTGGAGTAATGATTTCACGACGAATCTCTATACCACAGTCTTCTTCAAACTCTACAACGACCCCGATGATAATTACAGATACTTCTACCTGAATCCGAACTACGTCTGGGACATCACCGACCGGCTTCGCTGGTCATCGGAGTTCCGTTCCAAATGGACACGATACGACGGGCTGGATTCCGAAAACAACTCCAAGGACCTCACAAGCCTGCGGGTTAAAACAGAACTCACCTACAAGCTCCTGGAGCAGTTGAAGATCATCCCCTCCTTCCAGAGCCTGTTCGACGTGTACGAGAACTCAGAGAAGATCCAACAGATCTACACGGCGGGATTGCGCTTCGAGTCGAGAATCAATCCCCAAGTGCGACTCAACGCCCGCTATCGTGCCATTCTGCGAGCCCCGTTGGGCTCCCGGAGCACGGTGGCCGGCGAGCAAAAACACGAGTTCGGCGTCAACCTCTCCTGGGACCCGAACAAGTAACACACTGAAGCGGTCGGTACGACCGCTGCCGCCGATCTGGAATGATTCCCGGGGGTGGAAAATACACCCCAGATCGCTGACGCCGCCAAGGGGACGGCAAAGGCCAGCACGATGCGGAGGATCCCTTCGTGTTGTGTCCATCCCCAGTAGCCGAGTGCGAACAGGGCAGTCAGCTCGAGGACAATTCGCGGGGCCAGATTTACAGGATGGGTACTCATTGTATGAACAGATATAGTCGGAGGATAGGCAGCAATCAACTCAAAAGACTCGTGACAGCAAAAGCTGAGAGCTGATACACTCCAGAGAGTGATGGTCTTTGCAGAAGATACGATTAGATGGCTTCTCAGCGGTGATGTATCGATACGGTACCAAACCCAAAGGGACCTGCTGAACTCGGATCAAAACCAGCTGAGAGAGCGTATCGCCGCCGAGGGTTGGGGAACCAGATTCCTCTCCCTGCGCCGCAGCGATGGACACTGGGGACGAGCCTACTATCAGCCGAAATGGACCTCTACCCATTACACCCTGCTGGATCTGAAAAATCTGGCCATATCGCCATTCATCGAACCTATACGGCACACCATCGAGATGGTGCTGGAAAGCGAGAAAGGAACCGACGGGGGGATCAATCCCTCGACCACGATCGAACAGAGTGATGTCTGCATGACCGGTATGTTTTTGAACGGGGCTTCATATTTCCGCGCGAACGAGCGGGCGCTGCGGTCGATCGTAGATTTCATCCTCTCCCAGCAATTGAACGACGGAGGATTCAACTGCCGATTCAACAGGGCGGGAGCGGTACACAGCTCTCTGCACTCTACAATATCCGTGATCGAGGGGGTCAACGAATATGCCCACAGCGGCTATACCTATCGTCTGGGCGAGCTCCAAAAGGCCGAGTGGGAGAGCAGGGAGTTCATACTCCTGCACAGGCTGTTCCGCTCGGACCACAGCGGAGAGGTCATCGACAAAAAGATGTTGAGGCTCTCCTACCCCTCCCGCTGGCGCTACGACATCCTTCGGGCTCTGGACTATTTTCGAGCCGCCGGCGTGGCCTGCGATCGGCGGATGGAGGATGCGATCGCGGTGCTGTTGAGCAAACGCCGGCCTGACGGCACCTGGCCGCTTCAGGCCCGACATCCGGGACAAACACACTTCGAGATGGAGCAGCCCGGTGCTCCGAGCCGCTGGAACACCCTGCGGGCGCTGAGAGTAATCAAACACTTCCAGGCGGTCTAGGCCAACGGCCGGCGGAGTCTCGAGTTGAAATGAGTCCATTATTACTCGATCCTATGTTGTGACCGTCGAGGTCTTTGCTTCCTCGGCCTTGCTCAGAATATAATCGAGCTTGTTCCCGTAGTAGGCGGCCAGATGGGGGTTGTGGATGAACACCTCGTTCTTGTCGTGCTCCAGGGTGAGGTAGGACTTCAGGGGTACGACCGGTCTCTCGCGAAAGTTGAACAGATCTTCGACGCGCTTGAGCATGGCGTCAATGGTGAGGTAGCGGTCGGGGCCTGCACGTAGGGGCGAACAATCGATTCCCATTTTCTCCAATTTGTTAAGTTTGCGCATGACGCTGAGTTTCAATACCCGCTTGGGAAGGGTGAAACGGTTTTCTAAAGAGTGAAAGATCAACGTGGTCTCGTATACACGGGTGAGCTTGGCAATTTCGTAACGCACGGTTTCGGCAAACTCCCTGGCCCGGCCACTGAATTCCACGGGAATCCCCTCGCCGAATTTCAGGCATACCCGCGATTTTTCCTGGCGGAGCTCCTTGGAATAGGGGGCTTTGAAAAAGGTGTAGTAGTGATCGTAGATGTACTTCGCCATCGCCGGTCTGTGGGACTTGGCCCGGAACTCCCGGAACAACACATCTTCGGGCACCCGCTCGTAGGATACGGACACCGGAACGTACTCGGCATTCCGAATCCCCAGCTCCCGCAGTACCTTGGAAACATTGATGAACACGTACGGTGACAGGGGATTGAACATCCCGCTGTAAGAGCGACCGTACTTGACGATTCCGGAGTACGGATCGGTTTCGTAGCCCGGAAATACGAGCAGGTTGTACTGTTCCCGGCCGAAGATTCTCTTCAGCTGTTCCACGTACAACCTGTTGTAACTGTCCTGGTCGATAACGATCGGCCGCTTCCCCGCGTATTTTGCCAGGAGATTGTACAGCCAGTGACTGGAGTAGAAAGAGTGTTTGCCACGCACACTCATGAACGCGCCGCAGCCGCGCAGGATCGGGTCAAGGGGTCCGATAAACAGATTATCCCCGGCCTGAATAACCGTCCGGATATCGGCCAGATAAAGCCTGCTCTGGAGAAGCAGCCAATCGTACTCGCTCTGGTGATCGGGGATGAAGATCATCCGTTTGCCCGCCCGAACCTTCTCCAGTATGCTCTCCAGACCGATCACATCTATGTTGCTGAAACAACCCCTGAACAGGAAATGTTCGCAGATGTAGGAAACAGAATTGAGAGTTCGCTTGTTCCAGTTGTGATGGAGAAGACGCAGCAGTGTCCGTTCCGGTGGTTTTTTCATGGCCTCTGCCCGGACAGAAAGTATATTGGCTACGCAGCACTCTGGCAACAGGCCCCATCCAGAGTGCTGGTGTGGAGACCCGCGAGCTATCCTACGCTCTCCCAGCGCACCTTGGCTTCATAGCCCAGACGGCGCACAACTTCGCTTATCCGTTCCAGCGAACCGGGATTCCCCTCGTACCGCACATGGATCTCCTGATGTGCCGCATCGACCTTTATGTCCGTAACTCCCTGGACTTTTCTTCCCAGGTGCTCGATGGCATATGCGCAAGAGGCGCAGTTTGCGCCATTGACATCCAGTATTGCAGTTTTGTCACTCATATATAGAATGTACGAATAGAGGACCCGCAGCGGCAAACCGAACTTTTGGTGCAATCACTTGGAATACAAAGAGTTGCAATACACGGTCACATCCTGTATTATACCTGGTTGAAATCATACACGAGGAAGGATGAAAAGACATGCCCAGCATGACTGTTCGGGTGTACCCCGATGAAATGAACAGCAGCAGAGAAATCCAGAGGGTATTAAGAGAGATTCATCTCAGGAGATACCGATTAGCCAGGGACTGGCTCAAAGAGCATCTGGGAAACCGAAAAACCAGGGTTATCGACATCGCCTGCGGTTCGGGATTCGGTACCGTGATTCTGTCCGAGCTAGGTGAGACGATCGGCGTCGACATAGACCCCGAATCTATCGAGTATGCCAAATCGCATTATCGGAACGGTCACATCGACTTTATGACCGGAAATGCTGACGATACGGATTTTTTGAAAAGCCTCGGCCGCTTTGATGCCATCATCAGCTCGGGGACGATCGAGCATATCGACGACCCGATCAGGTTCCTCGGCTGGATCAGAAAAACCCTCAATCCGGGCGGCGGCTGCGTGGTTTGCTTTCCCTCAACTATAACGATGGACTGGGCCAAACCCCACCACAAGAGGGATATAAGTCCTCGAGGCGCGGCAGGGTTGTTCTCCACCTGCGGATTTGAGGTAAAACGAGAGTACATCGAAGGACACCGCTTGCGTATGCGGGACCTGAGACTTGAAGCACGGGAAAACCCGGAGCTTCCCGTGCCCCCTTTGAAGCAGTGGATCGCCTATTATCTTGGCCATCCTCACCACCTTGCCGTCAGAGCTTACCAGATGACTCTGGGCAAGGGAATCCTCTTCGAGGACCAGGAGTATCTGCTCGCTCCGGCCGGCTGAGACATCCCGGGATCACCGGAGCCCAGGCACAGCCTTAACCCATTCAGTAGTTGAGCACCAGCTCTTCGGTTTCGAGGCGGTGGGTCAGCTTCACGTACAGGGTTTGCGTAGCCTCGTCGTACGCCCATCCGTCGGTGTAGCGGAAATACTCGAGATCCGACTTCCAGGGGATCCCATGCATGATCATCGATGTCAGCGGGCGAATCCCCTGGACCAGCAGATAATGGGTATCTCCGACGGGGAAGGAGAAAACAAATCGATACTGGGCATCATCGATTTTCACCTCCTCTACGCGGGAAGCCGTCCATATCCAAGCTCCCGGATACAGGTAGGGGTAGAGAGGGACCTCTTTGGGCGTATAGTCTGAGCCCGGCAGGAGATCGTAGATCGCCTGCGGCGAAATCGAGTCCCCGGTTGGCTCGGCCTTCCCGTTTTGAATCTGAATCCGGCTCGGCAGAAACCCCTCAGTATCGGCCAGATCCAACGCCGAGTAGATGAGGGTTCGGCCGATGGCCGCATAGGAATCTCTGGACAGGGCGCCGCCGGCCCTGATCAATGCGTCACCCATGAGAACCGAATCGTACATATCGGCTTCCCAGAGCTGACCTGTCGAAGATATGCTCAAAAAGAGTCCGCGAGGAATTTTAACGATTGCCGGGAGAATGAAACGATCGATGATTTCGGACATCCTTGCAGAGCTCGCCTCCGCCACGTCCAGATATTCGAGCGCTTCCAAATAGATATTGACGAGATGGATCAGCGTGCCGACATCCGCGGTTTCCAGCTGAACGCTGTCGGCCAGGCGCAGTACTTCCTCAGCCAGGGAAAAGGGAGCATGATTGAGGATGAATCGCAGCAGCCGGGGTGTACTGAAAACCGAAAAATCAGCCGCCTTGATCAGACCCGTGATCCTCTGGATCTCCTCGGTTGCGCTTTGCTGACGTGCTGCCAGAAAGGAAGGGAGGTTGCCCAAATAGGCCGCACTGTTGTACAGCGCCGGGTTGTCCGCATTCTCGGCACGCAACTGACGCAGATTTCGCGACAGCACGGCCAAGGTCCTTCGATATTCACCCCGCTCGATCGCCTCGGAGATCAGGGAGATTCCGAGCTCTCCGATCAGAGCCTGGCTGCCGGGATTGCTGGCGAACACGCCGTTCCAGTACTGGTAAGCTCCGTTTAGATAGGACTCGACCTTTGCAGCGAAACGCTGCTCGTCCACGAGTTCGAACTCCCGTGAAAACCAATACAAATATGGATCCGTTTGCTCGAGAACCCGCTCCAGAACGATCGCGGTGCTGCCTGCCGCGGTTCCCGTGCTCAGGATGAATCTTCCCTTCTCCATGTCGATCCGCGATCCGCTTGTGAGGGAAGCATAAATCAATCCCGAAGGTCCGTTATGGGCAAGCAGCGGAATCCCTTTCACCGCGGCGAAGCCTCCGTCAGCAGATCCGAAGGGAAGAGAAAGGCTGCTCATACCCTGCAGCTGAGGTGGAATCATGGGCGTGACCACCACCCGCTCACCCAGGGCCCCCTGGACCGTTAAGCGCAGGATCAGCCCGTCACTCAGGGAGAGTTCAAAGCCGTCCGGGAATTGACTGAGGGTATTCGGGGACAGTTCCTTTTCTCCGCCTGCACCGAATCCGGCGATCACCCTCGAAGACGGGGAGAACTCCATGCGCAGATCGTGAAACCGGAGTTCCAGGTGGCGCATACGTCGGGCGCCTCCGAGGGTTTTTGCATACACCCCCGACACCGACAGACTTCCGACCTTTTCGGCGAACTCCTCCCGGGCCTGTAACTGCATGAAGATAAAAAAAAGGATGACCGCAATATAGACCACGGGAATAATATAGTATATTGGGGAAAGCTTACGTTTCATGGAAGACTCATTTTATCACCGGGATAGCAAAGGTTCAACATCGCCGCTGAAAATCAGCTGCGCCGCCGGCATCCTCATACTGCTCTTCTATCTGTCCGGATGCGCCGCTGCTCCCAAAACAAGCGAGGGGCAAGAACAACCCCCTCCTTATCAACAGATCCAAGAATCCATCGAGGCGGGAGATCCCGAGAACGCCCTTCGGCAGTATCAAGACTACCTGCGGGCATATCCGGATTCTCCGGTAGACCGTCTTCTTCTTGCACGACTGCTCCTGGCCGCCGGTTACCAGCAGGAGGCAAGAAGCGAGCTGGAAGTGCTGATCGACGAGTCGGGATCCAACATCGAAGCGCTGATCACCCTCAGCTATCTGGAGAGACTCACGGGCAGCCCGGACAGGGAGCGGGAGATCCTCGAACAAGCTTTGGAACTCGACGAGGACAATCCCGCTGTCCTTGCAGGCTTGGCAACCCTTCACCTGGAAGCCGGACAGTACGACCAGGCCGCTGAACTGTTTAAGGATGCCCTGGAATCGGATCCGCGGGAAGCAGCGGCCCTGCGCGGGCTGGGGGTGGTTCTTCTGAATCAGGAGAAGTATGCCGAGGCGGTGGAAACCCTGGACAGAGCGATCGAAGCCGACCCGGGCAACGCTCTGAATTATACCGATCGCGGCCGTGCTCGGGCTGCGCTGAAAGACCGGGGGGGAGCAGTTCAGGATCTCAGCAGGGCGATAGAGCTGGATCCCGGGTTCTACTGGAACTACATAGACCGGGGCAGACAGTATCTGCAGCTGCGGCGGTTGGATGAGGCGGAAACGGATTTCAGTCAGGCGATCCGCATCGATCCGGATCTTTTCCTTCCCTACGTCTATCGGGCGGGCCTGTACGACCGACTGGATCAGCGATCCGCGGCGATCGCCGACTACCGGCGGGTCCTGCAGCTCAATCCCGAGTACATCTTCGCCCATGCACCGCTCGCCGTCCTGCACTACCTGGAAGAAAACTGGCAACCCGCCGCCGAGGCGTTTCAATATGCCTACCGCCATGAGCCGGGCAACCCCTCCTATGCTCTTCTGGCCGCCCTCAGCTGGATGCAGCTCGGGGAGCAGGAAAAAGCCAAGGCCTATCTTGGTGAACAACTCGGGGACTTTCCTGAAGGCGGCTGGCCCTCGCTGATCGCCCGCTATTTTTTGGATCCGGCCCTGGAGCCGCGAACCGTCGAGGCGGCCAACAGGGAGAAGAACAAGCTGCAGCGGGGGCGGATGCTGTTCTTCATCGCATCCCATATGTTGCTGGAAGACAGGGTTGAGACGGCCCTGCGCTACCTGCTTCTGGTCACAGAAATCGACAGTCGGGATCTTCCGGAGAAGAGAATCGCTGAGGAGCTGCTCGATCGTTTCGGATACGAGGACTGACAGAACAGGGACCTACACCTTGTCTTTTACCCCGGAAACTGACACATTCTAAGCAACACGGATCAGGACTTTCAATGGATACAAAGAATACAGAGCAACCGGACCGCAGCCCGCCCGACGGCGAGCCCACCAGCCGACGAAACGGCGAAACCATCACCCGCCTGCAGATCGGAGACAGGGAATTCATCCTGGTGGGCACAGCCCACATTTCCAAAGACAGCGTGGAGGAGGTGCGGGAGGTAATCCTGAAGGAGGAGCCGGAGCGTGTTTGCATCGAAATCGATGAAACCCGCTACAACTCCCTGATTAAGAAACAGCGCTGGCAGAACCTGAATATTGGACAGGTGCTGAGAGAGCGAAAGGGCTTCCTGCTTCTAGCCAATCTGGTTCTCTCGTCTTTTCAGCGCCGGCTGGGGGTGGAGATGGGCGTAGCCCCCGGAGAGGAGATGCTCATGGCCGTAAACGTGTGCCAGGAACAGGGCATCCCCTTCAATCTCTGTGACCGGGATATCCAGGTCACCCTTCGTCGGGCCTGGGCGTACTCCAGTTTCTGGGGCAAGAACAAGATGCTGGCCGCCATGCTCAGCTCCATCTTCACACGGGAGAAACTCGACGCCGAAGAGATAGAGAAACTCAAGAACAGAAGCACCTTTCAGAACATGATGGAAGAGCTGGCCTCTTTTCTGCCGTCTGTGAAGGAAGTACTGATCGACGAACGGGATCGCTACCTGGCAACCCGGGTGTACAATGCCGTCGGCAAGAAGATCGTTGCGGTGATCGGCGCGGGTCACGTCGAAGGAATCGTAGAGAATCTGCAGGCCCTTGAAGCCGGTACCGTGGAAAACGACACATCCGCCCTGGAAGCAATTCCACCTCGAAAGAAGATCTCCCGAGTGCTTCCCTACCTGGTTCCCGCGATCATCCTCGGACTGATCGTGGCGGGTTTTTTCCGTTCCGGCTGGGAACTGAGTTTATCCATGATGTGGAAGTGGATCCTGGTCAACGGCACGCTGTCGGCGATCGGTTCCCTCCTGGCCCTGGCCCACCCCATTACCATCGCCGCGGCTTTTCTGGGCGCTCCGATCACCTCATTGAATCCGACGATAGGCGTCGGCCTGGTAACCGGTATCATCGAAGCCACCCTGCGCAAGCCTCGGGTCACGGATTTCGAGAATCTCCCGGAGGATCTGCTCAGTTTTCGAGGGTTCTTCCGCAATCGAATCACCCACATCCTGCTGGTTTTTCTTTTTTCCAGCATAGGAAGCACCCTGGGCACCTTCATCGGCATCCCTTATCTCACTACTCTGCTGCGCTGATTCGCCCCGCCCCATTCCTGCGCTGAACACTTCCCCTATACGCGCGGCTGGAGGCAGCACCGACGCCGCCTTGTGTTTCTTTTCTGCTGTCGGTAGAATGACCCCATGGTTACTGAAGAAATGATCAAGCGGCTACCTAAAGTCGAGCTCCATCACCATCTGGACGGGGGCGTGCGGCCGCATACGATAATCGAGCTTGCAGACAAGTACAAGGTCGAACTTCCCGAGACGAATGCGGACAAACTGGCAGAGTGGTTCCACCGGGGAGCGGATCGAAAGAACCTGGGCCTGTATCTGCAGGGCTTCGGGACCGTGCTCTCGGTGATGCAGACCGCGGAAGCCCTGGAACGGATAGCCCGGGAGACAATGGAGGATCTGGCCAAAGACAACATTGCCTACGTGGAGATCCGTTTCGCTCCGGTTCTCCACCTGCAGGGCAAACTTAATCTGGAAAAGGTGGTGCAGTCGGTTCTTCGGGGCTTGGAAGCCGGCAGGGAGGCAACCGGCGTACAGTTCGGCTTGATCCTCTGCGCCATGCGGGACCAGACCGTCAGCCTGGAGATCGCAGAGCTGGCCGTAGCCTTTCGGGAGAAAGGGGTGGTGGGATTCGATCTGGCCGGGGATGAACACGGCCATCCTCCCAAGAAGCATCTCGACGCCTTCGAGTTCATCCGACGGATGAATTTCAACATCACCATCCACGCCGGGGAGGCCTTCGGTATGGAATCGATCTGGCAGGCAATCCAGTACTGCGGTGCCCACCGAATCGGGCACGCCACCCGCCTGCTGGAGGACATGTCGATCCGGGGCACGAGGATCGAAAAAATGGGGTCCCTGGCCCACTTCATTCGAGACAAACGCATTCCCATGGAGATGTGTCTGTCTTCCAACATCCACACCGGGGCGGCGGGCACCCTGGATGAACACCCCTTTCCCATCTATTATCGCAATGACTTCCGCGTATTTCTCTGCACCGACAATCCCCTGATGAGCAATACCACTCTGGGCGGGGAGCTTCTACTAGCGGTGAATCACTACAATTTCGATCTTCGGGATCTGGAGAAGATCACGATCAACGCCATGAAATCAGCCTTCGTCCATTATGACGAGCGCATCCGCATCATCTACGATATCCTGAAACCCGGATTTACCCGCATCCGGGAAGAAATTACGTCTCTATCGTAGCGGAATCAGGACCTATGATACCGGAAAAAGTACAGGCAGTGTTGCAGCGCCACGATCTGCAGGCTATCGAGTTCGAACCGGGCAGCACACCGACCGCGGTAATGGCAGCGGAGAAACTAGGGGTAGAGGTCGGCAACATCGCCAAGAGCCTTCTGTTTGTGGCCAAGGACGGGCGTTACTTCATGGTCGTCTGCCCGGGGGATCGCAAAGTAGCCAATGCCAAGCTCAAGGCTGCGATCGGAGCAAAGACCCGCATGGCCAACGCAGAGGAAACCTACGCGGCCACGGGTTTTCAACCCGGCGGCGTGTGTCCCTTCGGCGTAGAGGGGATCGAGATCCTGCTGGATGCCGCGCTGCAGAACTACCAACCCATCTACCCTGCGGCGGGCACCGACAGCTCGGGAGTGCCGATGAGCTTCGAAGAGATCCGGCTGGTCACGGGGGGACGGATCTGTGATTGCACGGCCGACTGAGGGTATGGCTGTTTTGGGTACAATTTGACTATGTATAAAAAAAAGGGCAAGATTTTCCTCGTTGTTTGCAGGACAAGCGACCGCGAGGGGCGAGCCCCTGCAGCCCCGGGATACCTCGGGGATGATATAAACATTTGAGAAGGAGGTCCCATGGCCGATCTATCCGTCACCTACATGGGCCTGGAGCTGGCCAATCCGATCATCGTATCCAGCTCCAGCCTGACCAACACTGTAGAGAAAATCAAGCGCTGCGAAGATTCGGGAGCCGGGGCGGTGGTCCTGAAGTCCCTGTTCGAGGAGCAGATCGAAGCCCAAACCGAGGAGATCGAAGAGGATTCCTGGCCCTACCCTCATCCTGAGGCTTTCGACTACGTACGGCAAATGGGCATGCGGATGGGACAGGACCAGTACCTCAAGCTCATCAGGGATACCAAGAAAGCCGTCAAGATTCCGGTGATTGCGAGCCTGAACTGCATTACACCGAAGTGGTGGAACAGCTACGCCGCGGAAATCGCCGCCGCCGGTGCCGATGGAATCGAGTTGAACATCGCCATCCTCCCCACCGATCCCAAACACAGTGCAGAGGAGATCGAGAAGACCTACGTGCGAATCGTCGAAGGAGTTCGCCGCAAGGTCGAGCTGCCGATCGCAGCCAAGATCGGCCCCTACTTCACATCCCTGCCTCAGATCACCCGGGAGCTGCGCAACGCCGGCGCCGCGGCTCTGGTGCTGTTCAACCGTTTTTACCAGCTGGACATCGACATCGAGAAAATGGAGCTTGCCCCGGGCTACCATCTGAGCTCTCCCGATGAGATCTACGTTCCCCTGCGCTGGGTGGCCATCCTCTCCACCCAGGTAGGCTGCGAACTGGCCGCCTCCACGGGGGTCCACGACGGAAAGGGCGTTATCAAACAGCTGTTGGCCGGAGCCCAGGTCGTTCAGGTCTGTTCGAATCTGTACCAGAAGGGAATGGGACGGATCAAAGAACTGCTCGATGAGCTTTCCGCCTGGATGGACAAGAACAATTACGCGAATATCGAGGAGTTCCGCGGCAAGATGTCCATGGAGGTCAGCGAGAAACCCGAGTACTACGAACGTCTGCAGTACATCAAGGTGTTCGTGGGCTTGGAGTAGGAAAAACGCGCGCTTACCAGCATTTCATACATTGAATCGTATCGTGAGCACGTCGCCGTCTTTTACCGCGTAGTCTTTACCCTCCAGCCGCATCACCCCGATGCGCTTGGCCTCTTTGAAGCCGCCGGCGGCCAGCAGTTGGCTCCAGGCCACCACCTCGGCACGAATGAAGCCCCTTTCCAGATCCGAGTGGATCTTGCCGGCTGCCCGCATCGCCGGGGTATCCCGGCGAATGCTCCAAGCCCGCACCTCGTCCTCTCCGGCTGTGAGAAAGCTGACCAGGTTGAGCTCGGCGTAGATCGTACGCAGAAAGCGGTTTTTCACCGGTTCGTCGATCCCCAGATGTTCGAGGAATTCGATTTGTTCGTCGGGATCGAGCTGAGCGATCTCCATCTCCGCTTCACCCTGGATGTGAAACAAGGTCAGGCCTTTAGCACCCGCCGCCTGCTCCAAAGCCCGGGTATCCGCGAACTTCTCTCCGGTATTTGCTACCAGGATCAACGGTTTGGCGCTGAGGAAGGCGAAGCCGGAGAACAAGCTTCGATCCTCGGGAGTGAAAAGTCCCTGCCCGAGCAACCGACCCCGTTCCAGATGATCGAGGATCTTCAACAGCCGCTGGTACTCCCGCTCTCCCTTTTTCCCCTCTTTGATCAGACGTTCGGCCCTCTTCTGCGCAATCTCGTAGTCGCTGAACACGAGGGCATCCAGCAGATGATTGAAATCCCTTAAGGGGTCAACCTGGCCCAGAGGATGGACCACCGCATCGTCGTGAAACGCTCTGATGATCAGGGTAAGGGCATCGGCGGAGCGCAGCTCCCCGATGCAGGCCGCGGCAATACCCCCTTGTTCTGTGAACTGGAGCTGAAGGTCTTTGAAGCAAACCGTGGCCAAAGCCTTCTTCTTCGGTTTGAACAGATCGTAGAGACGTTCGACCCTCTCATCGGGAACCTCAATATCGGCTATTTTGGCTTTGCCTGCTTTGCCCGCCGTGCGAGCTCCACCCGTGTAATCCTGATCGCCGGCGGTCGATTCGCTCAAGGCGTTGAAAAACGTTGTTTTGCCTGCCCGGGGAAGGCCTATGATCGCAGTTTCCATGGATTGTATATACTGAATTTTTCAGGGTTGAGGCAAACAGTTTCATTGGAACAGATGCCGACCTGTTCGCAGTTTTTTAGATTACCCGCCAGGTTTGGTGTTTCGACTCAGACGACCTTGCGCGGCAGCAGGGGGCTGATGCGGGTGAGGATCTCGTAGTTGATCGTGCCGGCCCACTCAGCCATGGTTTCGGCGCCGATCCGTTCCTCTCCGTCCCGCCCCAGAAGCACCACCTCATCTTCCAGTCCCGCCATAGGGATGTCGCTGATGTCCACCATGGTCAGGTTCATGCACACCCGTCCGATCACCGGCGCGCGCTTGCCCCGGATCAGCACGTAGGCGCTGTTGCCCAGCTTGCGGTCGTAGCCGTCGGCGTAGCCCACCGGCAGCACGCCCACCCGGATCGGGCGGGTGGCCCGGTAGGTGCAGCCGTAGCCGATGTAGCTGCCCTCTGGGAGCTCCTTGATCTGGACGATGCGGGTTTTCCAGGTGAGCACGGGACGGAGATCGGGAACCGGGCGGTGTCCGAGCAGGGTGGAGAGGTAGGTCTCCCTGGACGGCCAGAGGCCGTAGATGCCGATGCCGGTGCGCACCAGGCCGAAGTGGGTCTTGTCGAAGAGGATCGCCGCCGCCGTGGCTGCAGTGTGGATATAATCCGGCTTCAACTTCGAGCCCTCCAGGACCCCAAGCGTTTGTTGGAACTTGTCGAGCTGGGACTGGGCGTAGTCGTGGTTAAGGGTGTCCTCGATGTTGGCGAAGTGGGTCGATACTCCCACAAGGTTGGCTCCCGGCACGGCCTGCAGCTGTCCGACGAATCCTTCGACCTGCTCCGGGAGCACTCCCTGCCGACCCGTGCCGGTTTCCACCTTGAGGTGCAGCCGGGCCGGACCGACGCTCGGAAGATCCAGGCGGGCCAGCGCCTCGAGAGTCTCCCGGTTGTATACGGTCAGATCCAGGTCGTTGCGGACCGCTTCCCCGAGGTCGGCCAGGGGCACGTGACCCAGGACCAGAATGGGGCGCGTCTCTCCCAGCTCCCGCAGCTCGATCCCCTCCTCCAGAGAATTGACGGCAAACCAGTCCGCCGAATGAAACAGGGGAACCATCTGTTTGACACCGTGGCCGTAGGCGTTGGCCTTGACCACGGCGCAGAGAACCGTACCCTTTTTCAATCCCTTACGCAGTTCCCGCAGGTTGCGGTCCGGCGCCTCGCGGTCCAGCTCGATCCATACCAGAGCGCTCATAGCCCTTGCAGGATACATGCAAGAGGGTACGCTTATCAACAGACGGAACTTCAGCTATACTTGAAAATCCTGATTGATCACGGATCAACCATACCCCTCATCTTCACCGGAAAGCAGGAAGAAGCGTGTCGAAAACAAAACAGCTGCAGTCAATCTGGTTTTCAGAACAAAAAGAGACTGTGAGCATTATCGATCAGCGCCACCTCCCCCACCGGCTGGTTATCGAGGAGATAGACGGTCTCGAGCAGATGTGTACCGCCATACGGGAGATGCACCTGCGGGGGGCTCCGCTGATCGGGGTCGCCGCCGCCTACGGTATGTACCTGGCCTGCCGCCGGGGCGAGGACCGCGGATCCGCAGAGGGTTTGGAGGAGGCGGCCGGGCTCCTATTGGCTACCCGGCCCACCGCGGTCAATCTGGCCTGGGCGGTGCAGCGCCAGCTGAAGGCGCTGCAGGGTATCGACGAGCCCCGGCAGCGAACCACAGGGGCACTGAAAATCGCCCGGGATATCGAAGCCGAGGACATCGAGCGCTGCCGTCTGATCGGAAATCATGGAGTAGCTCTGATCGAGGAAATCCATAAAGAAAAACAGGACACCGTCAATATTCTGACCCACTGCAATGCGGGCTGGCTGGCCTGCGTGCGCCACGGAACGGCCACCGCTCCGATCTACGAAGCTCACCGGCGGGGGGTTCCCGTGCACGTTTGGGTGGACGAAACCCGCCCCCGCAATCAGGGCGCCCGACTGACCGCCTGGGAACTGGGCCAGGCCGGGGTGCCCCACACTGTAATCGTAGACAATGCCGGCGGCCACCTGATGCAGCACGGCAGAGTGGACCTGGTGATCGTGGGTTCGGACCGCACCACCCGCACGGGGGATGTAGCCAACAAGATCGGCACCTACCTCAAAGCCCTGGCAGCCCGGGACAACAGCATCCCTTTCTACGTGGCCCTGCCCTCCTCCACCATAGACTGGCAGCTGCGCGACGGGATCGCCGAGATCCCGATAGAGGAACGGAACCCCGAGGAGGTGGCCTTGGTCTCAGGCGCGCTGAGCGACGGTGAGACGACCGCCGAAGTCCGAATCACACCGGCAGACAGCCCGGCGGTGAACTACGCCTTCGACGTAACCCCCTCCCGCCTGGTAACAGCTCTTATCACAGAACGGGGGATCTGCAACGCCACCGAGCAGGGCATCACCGCGCTGTTTTCGTAAATGTTGATTCGGATCAAACTCCTGCGCCGCAGGACAGGCTACCTCAGGTACTCCTGGAGAGACAGATCCAGATCCCAGTACAAGGCTTTGTAGAACTCCTGGGGCAGGTGGGACAATCGGTTCACCCCGATGACCGAGGCATCCCTCTGGGTGACATGTTCCTTCAGGGCAAGCGCCTGGATCGATCTGTAGGCCAATCCGGACTCCCCGTCCCGGACCCGAGCATCCACATTCGTTACCCCGCTGTAGCGATCGACCTGATAGGGATCGATGGATACGAGATACCCCTTCACGAAGCCTTCGCCTCTGCTGCGAAGGCGCTCCAGAGCCGTCTGAACCAGCTGTCCCACCGCCTCGTGCTCGAAATGCTCATAAGCGGCGCAATGCCGATCAGGGGAAACGACGATGGTGGGTTTGAATCCTTCCAGAACCTCGATCAGCCTTTCAACCAGCTGATCCTCCCCGCCCCAGCCGCGGATGACCTCGTCGGGGGGAACTTCGTCCCTCTTCGTGTTGTAGGGCCGATTCACAAGACCCCAACGAATGTACATCTCCGAGCCCAGAATCGACAGGGCCCGGGTAGCTTCCACCACCCGAACCTGGGACAGAGCGCCGCCGGAGAGATCCCGGGCTGGATAGATGTCCCCCACCATTCTTTCGGGATACAGGTCCAATCCCGATTCTCCGTCGGTGAAAAGCAGAGTTACGATCCGCTTGTCCGAACGGGAAGCCATAGCCATCAGGGAACCGTAATCGATGCTCTCATCGTCCGGATGGGCATGGATGAACAGGATATCGGCCTTGAAATACTCAGGCCGGCGACCGGGAGGGATAACCCGAACCTTTACCCGGCCGATCTCCGGTGCGGTTCTGGCCTTGGCGAAGCTCAAGCCTTCCATCGCATTGATGCCATTGTTCAGCACCCCGGACGGGGCGATGGTTCCGAGAACCGAAGCCTGCAGCGCAGGGGCCCGCTGGCTTGCGCGGCGCCGGGACTGTGTCGGCACCTCCGTCGCCGGAGAGCTTTCCACGTATTGCGGCGCCGGAATCTCCGCAGCTGTTGCGACAGGCGTTTCGCTGATCAGCACCGGCTCTCTGACCGCAAGGGGCTGGCGGACCGCCGCCTTCCGGCTCGATGGCTCCGAATCTTCGCCGTCAACACGGGGCGGTCCAACTTCAGTTCTCGCCGGGACGGTGCTAACCGCCGCTCCTGCCGTTGCGGAACTGTCTCCCACCGCCGGAGTCTCCTGCCTGGAAGGAGAATCGGTCTTTACGATCGCGACCGCCGTGCTCTGCTGCGCCGGGAGCTTCTGCATCACCGCGGCGGTTCCCCGATCCGCCGTTTTCACCGGCGGTGCTCCGCGAACCTCAGCCACAACAGGCCGGACCGGCTCCGTGCTCTGAGGCCCAGGGCTGTTCAGCTCAGCGGCTTTGGCCAGGAGCATTTTATCCTCCGGCACAACCCCGGCCTGCTTGAAAAGAATCGCCAGGGCGAGCAAAACGGTTACGATGGGAAACTGCCAGACAAAGACAGGTTTCCCGGGAACGGGGGCTGATTGCTCCTTGATCGAAGCATCCTTGAACAAGAGCCTGTAAGGTCCGAATATAATCCGATCATCCTGCTTCAGCGGCTTCTCCTGCTTAGGCACGCCGTTGACGATAATCGATGAGTCTGAAAGCAGATGGGCCTGGCCCTGGCGATAATCGATGCTGAATCGTGATCGGGAATCCTCGACATCGGGAAGCAGAAGGTCCGCACTACCGGCAGCCGCCACTACCACCGGATAGTAGTCGAAATTATAAAGACCGAGTTCTCGCCCCCGACCGCGCACCTCGAGCTGAAGGTTGAAGAATCGGGTAGGCGGTACCCTTGCTTTCCGCACCGCCCTCAGCCAGATGTAGGTTTTCCGCAAGGTCAGGACAACCAGGACCAAACCCACGACGAGAAAAATCCAGGAAACGGCTATCAGAACGCCTCGTCGCAGATTGTCCATCACAACGACTTCCCGGCCGCCCGGGCCGGCCGGGCGCCGGCCCTCCAGCGCGGTTCCACCGTCCTGCAGAGTCGGCTCCGACTGCTGCCACCCGGCCGATTCTGTTGCTCGAGGCGGTTCATCCAGCTCGGCGAACACCGATCCCATCGGGCCGAGGACAAACAGCCCGAGGAGAACACAGAGCAGAGGAACCAAGGTTGGCTTGTCCGGGCCGCTGCGCACTCTCACGACTGAAATCCGATCCTGGCCGCCTCGGACAGGGAAGAAACGGGAAAACAGAATTCGGGGAGCCGAAGCTTTTTTTCTTTCGGTGGAGGAGAAATGAGCCGGGAAAATCCCATTTCCTGCACGGCTTTGATGCGCCGATCGAGATGCCCCACCGGATGCACCTCCCCGGCCAGGCTGATCTCCCCGACAATGGCGGTAAGCGAAGGGATCGGCTGATTGATCCGAGCCGAGTACAGAGACAGGCAGAGGGACAGATCGACCCCGACCTCGCCGATGCGGATACCGCCCCCGACGTTGACGTAGATATCCTGATCGGACAGCCGCACCTTCAGATGTTTTTCCAGCACCGCGGCCATCCGGGAAACCCTGGCCGAGTCGATTCGCTCGGAAAAAACCCTGGAAACCCCGCCCTTGGCCGGTACCACCAGACTCTGTATCTCCACGAGGAGGATCCGGGATCCTTCGTACACCGGCGCCACGGCTATCCCGGGAGGCTCGCCTCCCGTACGATTGGAGAGAAACAACGATGCAGGATTTTCTACCTGGTGCAGTCCCTTCTCCCCCATCTCGAAGATCCCGATCTCATCGACAGAACCGAAGCGGTTTTTGGCGCAGTGAAGAATACGGATCTCGGCGCTGCCTGAATCGAAGTACAGCACCGTGTCCACCATGTGCTCAACGACCTTGGGCCCGGCTATGTATCCTTCCTTGGTCACATGACCCACCAGGAACAGCGCTGCCCCGTGGGACTTCGCCCAGTCGATCAGCTCCTGAGCGCACAGCTTGATCTGATTCACCGTCCCCGGCACGCTGCCGATATCCTCTGAATACACGGTCTGGATCGAGTCCAGGATCACAACGATCGGCTTGACGTTCTGGCACACCCGCAGCAGGGCGGAGAGCTCGGTTTCCGAGAATATTTCGATCCTGTCACTCCGAACCCCAAGTCTATCCGCCCGCAGGCGGATCTGCGCCGGGGATTCTTCGCCGGAAATGTAGAGAACCCGCCCCGGGCTCTGGATTCCCGCTGCCAGCTGGAGCATCAGCGTCGATTTGCCGATCCCCGGCTCCCCGGCCAGCAGGGCAACCGAGCCCCTCATGATTCCCCCGCCGAGAACCCGATTCACCTCCCCCAGGCCGGAGTCCAGACGCAGGGCTTCTTTGGTCTCTATGGAAGACAGGGGTTGGGGGAAGCTGTCAGCCCGCTCCCTGCTTATCTTCCCTGAAGGCTTCTGAGCCGACTCCTGGAAGCTGTTCCAGCTTCCGCACTCCGGGCAGCGGCCGAGCCATTTCGGCTCTTCATGCTGACAGACCGTACAGAGAAACGTTGTTTTACTCTTGGCCTTGGAAATGTGCCTCATCCTCCTCTAGTTAGTTGATCGGCAGAGACACTTCGGGGGTCTAGGGAAAACCTGCAAGGGATTCCAGCTCATACAGGGCAATCTCGAAGCGACACTCCCCCTCCAAAAGCGCCAGCTTTTCCAGCAGCAGGGCGATCCTGCTCAACCCCCACTGCTCGCGGGTAAACAGCTGCTGCTCGAATGCCTGGCTTGAATTTTTTTCCTCTTCCTCGGCTTGAGCGACCGCCGCTCGGGCTTCCTGGAGCTCGGCGCGCCGCAGCTGCAGCGCTTCAACGGCCCGTCGGGTTCGCAGCCGGATCTGCTTGCTCAATAGATCGATCCCGATCCGAGCTGCCTCCAACGCCTCCCCGGCCTGACGAAGCTGATACCGTGAACGTCCGGTATCGAGAAACGTCCCTCGAGCGCCCACTCCTGCGATCAGGTTGAGATCCCAGGCTTCTTCCCAGCCGGACTCGCTCCAGGGCACCGTCTGCCCCGAGAGCTCGAAGGAAAGGTTAAAAGAGATGTCCGGGCGCAGGTTTGCACCACCTCTGATCAGCTCGAGATTCTTCCGGGCCTGTTCTTGATCCAGCCGCGCCTTTTTGAGGGCGGGCGAGCTTTCCAGGGCTTTCTCCTTCAGCTGCGTTTCGCAGAACGCGGCGTGTTCCCTTCGAAATCCCGTACTCAGATCCATGTTCTGCGGATCCAGATCCGTATACACGGATATCGCTTCCAGTGCACTCGCGTAGGCCTCGCCAGCCTGGACGATCCGCCGCTGCACCTCCGAGATCTGCGTTTGGATCTCCAGCACCGAAAGCCGGTTCATGGATCCCAGCTCGAAGGCTCTCTGTCTATCCTCTTCGATCTCTTCGAGAATGTCCAGAATCTGCAGCAGCTGGCCAAGGGAATCCCTGGCCAGCACTCCCGAAAAATATGCCATGTGTAGGTCCTGGCCAAGCCGCCGCTTTTGCTCGGTGAGCTCCACCTTGGAGGTTTCCAGTTCCAGGCCGGCCAATTGTACCGAGCTGCGGAGTTTACCCCAGGTGTAGAGGGGCTGACTCAGCTGCAGGGAGAGCTCGAAGTAGCCGCTGCGGGCGTCTTCGATGAAGATGAGATCCTCCTCGGGGATTGCATACGAAATCGGGGGAGGTGTCGTGCCGAGCTCTCCGGCCCGGACCGTTACGCCCTCCGGCGGAAACGCCATAAAACCCCCGGCAGCCTGAAAGGTCAGCTCCGGACCCAGCCGGCTGCGAGCCTCGGCCACAGCCAGGCCGGCTCTTTTTACAGCACTTGCCTGGAGCAGCAGGATTTCACTTCGCTCCGCGGCCAGCTCCAGAGCCCGGGGGAAGCTCAAATCTTCGGCTCCGGCAACGATCGGCGCCCGGAGCGCCGCGGCGGCGAAAGTCAGACCGAGGATGTAGAATGCCCCTCGTCTCATTGCATCCGCTTCCTGATGCGGGTTTCCACCAGCCAGTAGATCGTGGGGATGAGGATCAGGGTCACGAAGCTGGAGGTCAACAGGCCCCCCACAACCGCTCTTCCCAGCGGAGCCCTCAGCTCCGAACCGGCCCCCACGCCGATGGCCATGGGAAGCAAACCGAAGATCGTGGTGAAGCTGGTCATGAGGATCGGCTTGAGACGGGTCTTTCCCCCGCGGATGATCGCCTCTCTAACAGAAAGGCCCCGCGCCTGAAGCCGATTCATGTAATCGATCAGGACGATCGCGTTGTTGACAACGATCCCAACCAGCAGGATCGCGCCGATGAAGCTCATCAGGCTGAAGGTCGTTCCGGTCACCACCAGGGCTGCGACCAGCCCGATGATGCAGAAGGGCACCGAAAACATGATGATCAGCGGATGGAGGAGGCTTTCGAACTGGGAGGCCAGCACCATATACACCAGGGCGACGGCCAGGATCAGGACAAAGAACAGGCTGCTGAAGGATTCCTGCATCTGCCGGTAGGAACCGGAGTAGGTCAGCTCCAGGCCCGGGGGAACCGGACCCAATTGGGATATCTCCTGCTGCAGCTCCTCCATGACCCGGTTCAGGGGCCGCTGGCCGGTCAAAGCGCCGGTGACTTCGATGATCCTCGTCCTGTTTTCCCGCTCGATCGTCAACGGCCCGCTGCCCTCGACCACCTCCACGACATTCTCCAGAGGGATAGTCTCCCCCAGGAGATTCACGAAGAACAGTTTCTGTATTCCCTTAAGAGAGTTCCTGTCCTCTTCTTTGAGGATGACATACACGTCGTACTCGTCCTCGGGGCCGCGGAAGGTGGAAACCTTGCTTCCCTTGTAGGCGGTGCGCAGGGTGGCCGCGATCTCCAGCGGGCTCAGCCCCAGGGCTGCGGCCTGTTCGCGCTTGATGCGGAACTGCAGCTCCGGCTTGCCCGTTTTGTAGGACAGCTCCACATCCCGTACCCCCCTCACCTCTTTCATCCGGGAGGCGATTCTCCGGGCATAGCTGTGGCTTTGAACCAGATCGTCTCCGCTGATCCCCAAGACGATCGGTTCGCTGTCGCCGGTCACCGTGGTTGCCAATGCTCCGACCCCCTGCAGGCTGAAGCGAAAGCGGGTGTCCATCACTTCTCTGGAGAGCCGTTCGGACAGTTGGTTGATCAGCTGCCAAACCGTGCGCCCCCGCCTGTCTTTATCCACCAGCCGGATCTCCAGCACGCTCAGGTGACTGCCCGTTTCCGCCGCCCCCTGCAGCGTTCCACCCCGGCCGATGCTCGTGGATATTGAGGTGAGCTCCTCTGCGGCCACGCTGCGAATGATCCGCTCCGCCTCCAGGACCTTCTCTTCGGTGTTTTCAAAGGTGGATCCGACCCTGGTCTCCATGGAGATGGCGAACTGTCCTTCGTCGCTCTCCGGCATGAACTCCATCCCCAGCAGGGCAAGGGAGGCAAGGCTGATCAGCAGGAGAATGACCGCTGAAAGAATAACCGCAGCTGTGTGCCGCAGTGACCAACTGATCACCCGTTCGTACAGCTCGTCGAGCCGGCGAAGCCAGCGCTGGATCCCGCCGGTTATCCCGTCGATGACCCTGTTCCCGGTGCGCACCTCGATATCCGCCAGACTCACATCCAGATCGGCCAGATTCTGCTGCGGCCCGCCCGCGGTTCCGCTGGCTGGGCTGCTGGTTGTACCCGCGGTTCCGCCGGCTGGGCTGCTGGTTGTACCCGCGGTTCCGCCGGCTGGGCCGCCGTTTCCCACCAGGTGCGTCTGCGGCAGCTTGAGGAAACGGGAGCAGAGCACGGGCACCAGGGTGAGGGCCATAACCAGGGAGATGAACAGGGCGAAGGCGACGGTGTAGGCGAGGTCCTGGAAGATCAACCCCGCAAAATCGCGGACGAAGACCAGCGGGAAGAACACGACCAGGGTGGTGAGCGTGGAGGCGCTGATGGCGGTGCCCACCTCCGATGTGCCGGCAACGGCTGCCTCCCGGGGCGGCATTCCCGCCAGGATCTTTCGGAAATTCGATTCCAGAACAACGATCGAGTTGTCGACGAACATACCCACACCCAGGGTAATGCCCATCAGGGAGACGATGTTCATGCTGATCCCGGCGAAGTTCATCAGCGAGAAGGTTGCAACCACGGAAACCGGTATGGCCACGGAGATGATCAGGGTGGAGGGAATGCTGCGCAGGAAAAACAGCAGCACCAGAACGGCCAGAAGCCCGCCCTGCCAGGCTGCCCGGGCCACGCTGCCGATCGAGTTGATAATCTGCGTGGATTGATCGGACTGAACCTTTACCTCCACCGAAGGGGGCAGCTTCTGCCGAAGCCGCCGAACCTGCTCCTTTACCTCCCGGTTGATGTCAACGGTATTGTGCCCCGGCTGCTTGCGCACAGCCAACTGGACCCCCTCACCGCCTTCGGTCCGGAAAAACTGTTCCCGCGGCAGATGTCCCAGCTCTACCCCGGCTACATCTCCCAAGTATATCGGCACCGCGTCCCTGTAGCCGATCAGGACATCCTCGATATCCTGCAGCGAGCTGAACTCCCCAAGGGCGCGCAGAACGATGTAGCGGTCTTCGACGGTGATCGAACCGGCCGGAAGATTTACATTCTCCCCTTCGAATGCCCGTAGGATGTTCAGGATCGGGATGTTCAGTTTGCGTATACTGTTCAGATCCAGGGTACAGGTGACCACCGCGATTCTGCCGCCGAACAGCTCCACGGTGGCGACCCCTTCGATCTTCTCCAGCTGCGGAACAATGCTCTGCTCGGCCAGCCTGCGCAGGTCGAGACCGGCTGTCGGTGAAGAAACGTTGAGCACTATCGAGGGCAGAAACTCCGGGTTGAAGCGCACGATGGAGGGGCGTTCAGCGGTTTCGGGAAGATCATCCTCGATGGCGGTCACCTTTTCCCTGATCTCCGAGACGATCGTATCCATGTTCGTTTGCCAGGTGAAGTTTATAACCACCATCGATACCCCTTCACTGGACACGGAGGAGATCCGCTTCACTCCGTTGAGGGTGGATACCGCATCCTCGATTGGCTCAGTCAGGCTCGATTCGATCTCCTCCGGTCCTACCCCGGGATATGGGGTGAAAACCACGGCCGTTGGAAAGGAGATGTCCGGCAGCAGCTCCAATCCGAGCTGGGACAGGGAAACCAGCCCGAGTATCAGCAGGGCCAGGAACACCATGGCGGTCGTGACCGGATGCTTGACGGACAGGTCGGGCAGTTTCATTGCTCTTCCAGAACCCCGATTGGCTGACCCTCTTCCAGGAAGGAATTGCCTTCCACGATCACCAGATC
The DNA here is from genome assembly GCA_964588355.1 of uncultured Spirochaetaceae bacterium. Classification (GTDB taxonomy): domain Bacteria; phylum Spirochaetota; class Spirochaetia; order SZUA-6; family DRHE01; genus JAFGQJ01. The sequence goes on from CAZPPB010000023.1 coordinate 26,200, forward strand.
TTGCGAATCGATGCCGGACAGGATCTGCACCTCCGCGGCACTGGTCAGTCCCGGCACCACCTTGCGGGCGGCGGCAACCGCGCTGCCCCCGGACCCTTCGACCACGAACACGACCTGCTGCCCGGCTCGCTCCAGCACCGCGGAAGCCGGTATCAACAGGGCGTCGGGTATCCGCTGCAGAATCAGCTCGACCTCGGCGTACATGCCCGGTCTCAGCAGATCCCGGGGATCGGTGATATCCACCGTCACAGTGAAGGTTCGGCTCCGGGGATTGATCGTTGGGGCCACGGTGAAGATACGACCCTGGAAAGCCTCTGTCCCGGGGTAGGCCTGGGGGAAGATCCGCGACTCGAGGGACCCGCCGCTGCTTAAAATATCCCCATAGTACTTTTCCGCCAATTCGATCTCGATCTGGATCCGCTCATCCTGTATCAACACCAATATTGGGGTTGAGGTGCCGATGATATTTCCCTCGTCCTGGAGTACCCTGGCGACCACGGCCGGGCCGGGGGCGCGAATGCGGGTGTTTTCCAGCTGGAGGCGGGCCAGCTCGTAGCTGGCCCTGGCCGCATTTGCCTGAGCAAGGGCTATCCGTTTCTCCTCGGCGCTCGTGCCCTGCTCGAGCATCTGCAGGCTTCTCCCGGCATTCTCCAACTCGGTGCGGGCTGCCCGCAAGGTCGATTCGACCTGCTCGAATTGGGCCTTCGGGATGGCCCCGCTTCGGTACAACTGCTCCGAGCGGGTGAGACTTTCCTCCGCCGTGGCCAGGTCCTTCTCGGCTTTCCCGTACAGGGCCCGGGCGTTTTCCAACTCCTCAGGGCGGGGACCTCTCAGCGCCTTCTCGTACTGCGCCTGGGCCGCCTGCCAGGCGGCGTCGGCCTGATCGAGCTGCAGCCGGGGGGTTTGCTCGTCGATCTGTACGAGCAGCTCGCCCCGAGCCACCCCCTGCCCCTCCTGCACGGGAATCACCTCGATCCGCCCCGCGACCTTGGATGTTACGGTGATCGTTCTGTCCGCCGTCACGGTGCCGGAGGTGCTCAACACTCGTTCGATGGCCCCGATGCGGGGATGCTCGACCGTAACCGTCACCCTCTGCTCCGAAACAGCGGCTCCGTTGTGCGCAGCCGTGATCGATCGGATAACCACCCAGAGCAGGGAGGCTGCAACTCCAATCAGAACGACGAACGGCCACCAGCGTTTCCTCACGGATTGCCCTCCAACCCCAGTCGTTGATACAGGAGGTGTTTTATCGCGGATTTCACAGCGGCGATTTCCTGATCCAGGTTCTCATCCTGGGCAAGCGCAACGGAGGAGAGGACACCGAAGACGTTGATGCGAACCTGGGAGCGAACATGCTCCTCCGCCAGAACGACGCGAATCAGCCCCTGTCTCTGTCCTTCCCGGATCAAACTCTCCAGCAGCTCACACAGCAGCTGGAGGTTGCGCTGCAGCAGCTGCCTCTGCCGGGAGTCGAACAGCATTCCCCGCAGCAGCGGCAGGGCTTCCTTCAACGATTCGAAACAGTAGTCCAAGATGCTGTCGAAACGCTCCCACAGCTGCTTCGGCGCGGCCACGATCCTGCGGATCTCCAGCAGGAAGCGCTGCCATCCCTCCTCAACCGTGCAGCGGAACAAATCTTCCTTGCTGGTGAAGTATGTGTAAATGGACCCGGGGGAGATATCCAGGCTGCGGGCAAGATCTTTGATGGTGGTAGCGCCGAAGCCCCGCTCCCCGAACATGTGGAACGCCGCCGAGAGGATCCCCTCGCGCATCGTCCCGTCTTTGGGTCGAGCCATTGGTCTTCTCCTCCAACCTCGATCGGTGCAACCGTCGGACCGAACAACCAGAACCGTTCATAACTGAATGAACGTTCATTTAGTTAATTAAGTATACACGATCACGAGACAGCCCGCAAGCCACGCCCGGGCCGTTTGAGGCACCTGCCTGTATCTTCAGCCTGCGGATCCAGCCTCCACCGCCTTGGTCAACGCTGGCGACCCGGCCAGCGGCCCCCACAAGGAAGTTCCTCCGGCAGGAAACCGAGGTGACGGGCAGTCGCGAGCTGTGCTATTATCCGGACAGACAGCGCCCTTCGCTGCATTCAGAATCATGCGCATCAAACAGGCGGATTTTCGAACAATTCAAATAGAGAAGCTGTCGCTCTCATGCCGGCTGCGCTACAGCCTCTACCAGGATGGTGAAATCCGCTATCCCGAGAGCATCACCTGCCGGGGTGACACGGTTGTCGCCTACTTCCTCACTTTGACCATACGCGATTTTGTCGCAGAGACTCCTCACGGGTTCTGCATAGAGAGACATTGGAACATCGTTCCCGAAGGGAGCTTCGGCCTCAGCTTCTGTTTGGAGTTACCCGCCGACTCCGAGATGGCGTACCTGTTTCCCGGCGTAAGCAGCGGCCGACCCGTTCCCCGATCGGGTGAGCTGTTCCCTGGTGAACAAACCTGCTATGCGAACGGGCTGTTTCTGTTCAGAAAACCGGAATGCGTGCTCATCTTTTCTGATCCGGCTGCTTCCCCCGAAGAAGCGGGAAGCATCGAAGCGAAGCGTCTGCAGAATGAAAACGAAACAGATTTTACACGAGCCGAAATCCGTGTTCCCGCCGCGGTGAAGCCCGCGGAGAAAGAAACACGGAGAGGAGGCAAACAGACGCAATTCTTTCGAAGCGATGGGCAACTGCAGTACGATCTGCGACTCAATGTTGTCACAGCTCCCCCGGATCAGATCTACCGCCGGGGTATCAGTGCGGTGCTGGATCGCAGCAAGACCTTTTTGCATCCTCCGCCGCGGCTTTCCGCGGCAAGCATTCGCGATACCTTGGGCAATCGAGTTGAAGAATGTTTGAAGATGTTTCTGATAGATCGAGGTCCTCTGTGCGGACTCCTGGAAACAAAGGGGGGAAACAGACTCTCTTCTCTGGCCGGCTGCACTCTTGCCCTGATACAGCTGCGGTTTCTTTCGGCAGACACGGATGCTGTGGAGCTGGCTCTTCGCCTGGCGGATTTTTCCCTGAAAGGCCAACACCCCAGAGGACAGTTTTACCCGTACTACCGGATGGACCGCAAAACCTGGCTTCCTGCCGAGTCCCCGGTTGCCATTCCATTGCGCCGGGCGGCAGCCATCGCGTTGATGCTTCTCCGGATCGCTGCCGCCCTGAAGTCCAAAGACATTCCCGCTTCCGCCTATCTGCACGCAGCTTCGCACATGGCCGATTCGCTGCTGCAGGGCAATCAAGATCTGGAAGATCTTGCCGGCCTGCTCTATCCTGATTCCCTCCTGTCGGCCGGGGCGGCTGAGGCCGGGCCGACTGAGGGCTCACTAATGCTGGTCGAGCTGTTCCTGGAGCTGCACAAGGTAACCGGTAAAGACCAATATAGAAAGGCATTACGAACGCTCAAATCCGGCTTTTTCTCCCAGAAATCACCACCCTTGTTTCTCTTCGGCCTGGATGAGAACCCGGCGGACCTGGACACGATCCTGGTCCATGCTCAGGCGGCGGTGTCGCTGGACACCTCGGGGTACCCTGTGAAAGGACTTCACCACTACTTCGATGCTATTCTTTCCAGAGTCCACCTGAACCCCTCCGGTTCAGGCTCAGATTTCAACCCTGTGGGCGGCATCAACCATTCACTTGGAGACCCGATCCTGCTTTTTCGTGGATTCGAGCTCTCCCACACCTTATTGACCCTCGACAAACGTATGAACAAATCGGCCAGACTCGGGGAATTGAAACTCCTCATCTCTCAACTTCTCGGTTTTACCCTGCAGAAACCGCCGGGCACCTCTTGCTTCGACCCGACTCAGAAGCTGAACGACCGCTTCGGAGCGCTGAAATCCACTATCTGGACGAGGGAGTCGTACTATATGGCTCGGCTGCTCGAGGAGTTTCCCGAAGCTGTGCCGGAATAGAGGTGGGATGAGGATTTGCCGCCATTGGCGCGCCGCCCGCTCGAAGCGCAATTCCGTGGCTTGATCGGTCCGATACTATTTGAACTTACTGTGACCTTCCTGATTCAAAGCCATAATCTTCGAGATTTCCGCCTGGAGGGCCTTGCTGTCCCGTTCTCCGCAGGCACCGATCCCTCGGAAGGCGGCCTGGATCAACTCGTCGTGAATCCGGTCCCACTCGGCTCGAGAGCCCCGGGGCGGGGGGGTCTGCTCCAGAGTTTTGAAGTCCTCTGCCAGCACCATGAGCTTCACCGCGGTGGTGTAAAAATCGTTCGCCTTGGCCGCCGTATTGATCTCTCCGATCAGCTTGTAGCTGTTGCGCATTACCGAGACAACGGCGTCACGGTTGTACTGGGCGAACAGCTGAGGAGTGATCAGCAATAGCACGAGCACCGCAATAATCAGATAGAATCGCTTCTTCATCTTTTCACGCCCTCCTCTCGTGGACTGAGTATATAGGAAAATAGTTATATATTATAAAAACAGTCAACAAAATTCAGAATAATAATCCGCATCACGAAAGAATGGATGTCTGAGATTCAGGCTTCGTGGATGGCCCGTGCGATGGGTATTCGCCGACCCGTTCCGAAGGCACGGGGACTGACTTTCAACACGGGGGGAGCCTGGCGACGCTTGAACTCAGCCTTGCCGACCATGGTCAGGATGTTCTTCACCAGATCCACTTCATAACCGGCAGAGGTTATCTCTTCCAGGGTCTTGCTCTGCAGCAGGTAGAGGTGGAGGATCTGATCGAGCAGTTCATAAGGGGGCAGACTGTCCTGATCGGTCTGATCCGGCCTGAGTTCGGCGCTCGGTGCTTTGTTGAGCACGGATTCGGGGATCACCGCTTTCTCCCGGTTCAAACTGCGGGCCAAGGCGTAGACTTCGGTCTTGAACAGATCCCCGATGACCGCCAGCACGCCGCACATATCTCCGTAGAGGGTGCAGTACCCGGTGGCCAGCTCTGATTTGTTTCCCGTGGTGAGCAGGAGAGAATGGAATTTGTTGGAGTAGGCCATCAGCAGCAGTCCCCGGATTCTGGCCTGGATGTTTTCTTCGGTGACGTCGGCGGCATGACCCTTGAACACCGGCTCCAGGGTCTGCAACCCTGCCCGAAACATCGCCTCGATCGACAAACTGTGCAGTTCAACACCGAGAGTATTGGCCAGCAGCTCCGCATCGTCCCGACTGCCCTGGGAGGAGTATCGTGAGGGCAGGGCAAAGAGCCTTACATTATCAGGACCGACCGCTTTCACGGCAAGGACGGCCACGACGCTGGAGTCGATCCCTCCGGACAGGCCCACGTGTACCCGCTTGAAGCCGCACTTGCCGAGATAGTCGCGGATTCCCAGAACCAGGGCTTGTTCGATCTCTTCATATCGATCCACCTGGAAATCCCGGATGGCCGCGAGATTTCCGGTGTCCACGAAGGCGAGCTGTTCCTCAAAACCCGCTCCAATGAAACTCAGCGCTCCATCGGCCGTGGTGACCAGAGAACGACCGTCAAAAACGAGGCTGTCATTGCCTCCCACTGTGTTCACGTAGACTACCGGCACCCCGGAGGACTTGGAGATCCTGGAGAGAAGTTGATAGCGAACCTCCAACTTGCCTGAGTAGAAGGGGGAGGCTGAAGGTGAAATGATTATCGTAGCGCCCTTGTCCAGAAGCTCCTTCACAGGATCCACAGGATAGTGCAGAGCACCCTGCTGGTCCCTTTCCCACCAGATATCCTCACAGATGGCGATTCCGATCTGCTCGCCGTTGAACGCTACGGTCCGGCGCTGATCGGCCGGTTCGAAATAGCGGGCCTCGTCGAACACGTCATAGGTCGGGAGAAGAGACTTGGTCTGGGTAAACTGAATCTCGCCGTTGTGGATCAGAGAAACCGCATTCACCAGCGGTTTGCCGGCGGAGGAGCTGCTTCTGTCCACGTATCCCAACACGATTCCGATCTCTGCGGGTGCGCGCTGTTGAATGGAGCGCAGGGACTTCAAATTCGCCGCTACAAATGATCCGTGGTCCAGAAGATCCATGGGGGGATATCCACAGATACACATTTCCGGGAACACGACTAGCTCGGCACCTTCCTGATGGGCCCGACTGATATAGTCGAGGATTTTGGCCGCGTTTCCTGCAAAGTCCCCGATAGTAGGATTGATCTGGCCGATGGCTATTTTCACGCTCAACCTCCACTTGCTCTCAAGGATAGCAAATAGGTTGAGATTCCGCTATATTCCTTGGTACCGGGCAACACTGCGCGAGGGAGGATAGTTTCGTGGCAACGTTCAAGAAGATCCTGGTGCTGGACAACGAGGTCGAGGCTCGGCTTATAGATGCCGTACTGGCCGAGCAGCATATCCCCCATCTGATGCGCAGCTATCACGATCGGGCCTATGACGGACTGTGGCAACAGCAGCAGGGCTGGGGCCACATTGAGGCGCCCGAAGATTACAAAGAGCAAATTCTTTCTATCTGCGAAGATCTGCGGAGTGATAAATGAAACAAATTCTACGCAGGACCTTCGTGAGCCCGTTTTTCCTCGATCAGGTGCTCCATCAAATGCTCCAGGGTCCAGGTGATCGATGTTTCGGTAACGATGGCGAATATCGGTTTCGGGATCTCGAGGGATTTGAATACCTGCATCAGGGACCTCACTCCCGTCTCTGAAAGGTTGTAGAACAACACCAGGCGCTCCCGGCAGTCGAACGCTTCGGTCCCGATCGTCCCTTGCCGCAGTATATCGCCGATCACGACGGATCCGTGCCGTTTCTCGAGTCGGGTAGGAGGGGGCACACCGATCTCGGACAGGCGTTGGTCTACAAGCACCTGCTCCGCATCTGTATAGCCGAACGTTAGTACTCTTGCCTGGTAACTCATAACTTCTCCCTCTCGCTGACCCTCACGCTCTACTGGTCAGGAAAACACCGCCGATGACCATGGCGGCCCCCAGCACCAGAGGAAGGACACCAGGACCAGCTTGAGGGCATCGGATTTTTTCACGGCTCATCCTACGCGATTGGGAAGTCTTTGACCACCGGGATACGATATGACCATGCACCCGGGGAAGGTCCGTTTTTGCGGCCGTTGACCTCGGCTTTCCTGCCTTGCTAAGATGCTGATGCGATGAATAGGGTAGCCCTGATCACAGATGCATCGACTCCCCTGGGAGATCAGCTGGTGCGGCGGTATCTGAGCGAGGGATACAGCGTGGCTGCGACCTTCTCCGGCCAGGCTCGCATCGAAACCCCTCTAGTATCCGAGGAGGAGGATCTCCTGGTAATCGAATGGAACAGGACCTCGGCTATTTCAGCCAAAAATGTCGTGCTCAGCGCACGAAACCGCTTCGATAAAATCGACGAGACCCTCCTCCTGTTGACGCCGGAGCTGGAACAGAAACTCCTCCAGGAAACCGCTACGGAAACGATCGACCGGGCCGTGGACGCCTGGATCAAGGGATCCCTGTTCCTGATAAAGGCCGTTCTCCTGCTTTACGGGCAGAAACAGGAGGGATTCCTGACGCTGATCAATCACCAGCCTCAGGCGGCGACGGCTGTCCCGCCTCCGCTGGACAGCGCGCTGCGGGGCAGCTTCCGGGCTTCCGCCGAGGCGATATTCGCCGGCATCGGTCAACCGAACGTGTTCGTAAATGGATTCGAATCCCACTCGACCAAGATCGAGGAGCTGGCCGATTTCATCTTCGATACGATGAAGACCAGGACAGCCCGAGCCCCAGGGAAGTGGTACCGTTTTCCCCCTCGCTCCGGAATCCTGTCGGCATTCAAGACATAGCCCACCTGTCTCTCAACGGCCTGTGAGCGCCCCGTGTTGCGCCTAGAAAAACATGGACGAGGCGAATTTCATCTGGAACTCCAGCTTGGCCGCCAGCTCGAGAAAACGGCACCCTCTATAGATCGAAACGGCTTTCTGTCTGTATTCACGGGAAACCAGCACCAGGGAGGCGCCCCGCAGCGCGGCATTGCCCACGACGTCCACCTTGTCGATATCTACTCCGGGGATCAGGCCGATGCGGATCGTCTTGCCGATATCCACCCCGGAACCGAAATTCCCGGCCAGGTGGATCTTCTTCAGTGCCTGAACCTCCACCCCGGTTTCGGCCAGCAGCATGTCGATGCCCGTACGGATGGCTCCTTTGGCCAGCTGAAGCTCCCGGATGTCCTTCTGGGAGATGTAGACATCCTCTGCGCCGTCGGCGGTCAACCTGAAAGCCATGATCTTGTCCAGCTTGAAGAAGCGCGCCTTGAGCTCCGGGTTTTCCACCTCATCGGGATCGGCCAGTTTGCCGCTGGATTCGAGCAGGCCCGCCTCCAGCAGCTCGGCTACCGCAGAGATCAAACCGCTGCCGCAGATGCCTTTGGCCTTTCCCCCGCCAACCACGCTAAGATCAACCTGACCGCTGTCTGAGATCGAGACACCGGTTACCGCTCCATCCAGCGCCCGCATTCCGCAGGAGATCTGTGCACCTTCAAAGGCCGGACCCGCCGCGGTGGAGGTGGTGATCAATTCCCCGGCTTTGGCGAGAACGATTTCACCATTCGTACCGATATCGATCGACAGGGAGATCTCCTCCTCATGTTCCAGGTTCAGGGCCAGAATCACGCCCATGGTATCAGCGCCGACGAATGCGGATATGAGAGGAAGGGTTTCTACATAACCGCAGCTCTGAA
>CAZPPB010000024.1:0-34694 GCA_964588355.1 uncultured Spirochaetaceae bacterium
TCAGCAGAGCCGCGGTACCGCGATGATCCAATGCCATGGCATCACCGTCACGCAAATGAGCTACAATACCGGCAATAACAGCTTCTTCGCCAGTGCCTAGATGCATTTCCCCCGAGATGAACCCCTCATGCCAGAGCTTTGCGATCCCCTCCTCGAGCAAGCGACTTCTCAACATCAGGGTGTACAGCGACCACAGATCGACAAACATCCGCACCTCCTGACAGCTTTGAGATCACACTAATGCAAATCCATGGAAACGGCAATTCGAGCGAATCGCTTCACTAAATGTCGTAGACCGAGAGCAGGCCAATGCCGAGCGCAGACCGTTCGCGGACCTTCCCCGCCTTGACCACCGGGACAGAGGGTGCTATTGTCTTGAATGTATGAAGGTACTTATAACAGGCGGGGCGGGTTTCATCGGTTCTCACGTCGCCGATGCTTATCTTGGCGCGGGACATGAGGTAATCATCGTCGACAACCTCAGCACCGGAAACACGCAGAATATTCCCAAGAAGGCCAAGTTCTACCTCCTGGACATCGGCAGCCGGGAGATAGACAAGCTTTTCGAGCTGGAGAAACCGGAGATCGTGTGTCATCATGCCGCCCAGATCAGCGTCACCGTCTCCACTCGAGACCCTATGCAGGACGCTCGGGTCAACGCCCTGGGCTTGTTGAACGTGCTGGGGACCGCGGTGCGCCACCCTGTCAAAAAGTTCATCTTCATCTCCACCGGCGGAGCGATATACGGCGACACGGAGGTTATGCCGACTCCCGAGACCCATCCGCCTCAACCCATATCCCCCTACGGAATCCACAAATTTCTGGGTGAGCAGTACCTTCGTTTCTACGCAGACCAGCACGGCCTGAACTACACGGTGCTTCGCTACGCCAACGTCTATGGTCCCCGTCAGAACCCTCTAGGTGAGGCGGGGGTCGTTTCGATCTTCATCAACACCCTTCTGAAGGGTGAAACCCCCACGGTATTTGCCTATCCTGAAGAGCCGGAGGGTATGCTACGGGATTACGTATATGTAGAAGACGTAGCCATGGCCAACCTTCAAGCCGCGGATCTTGGCGCCGGAGAGATAATCAACATCGGCACGGAAATTACCACAACAACAGGTGCTTTATGCCAGACGATCAGCTCCTTTTTTAAAAATCCACCGGACCCGAAACGTGCAGAGGCCAGGCCCGGAGATCTGCGCCGCAGCTGTCTTGACATCCAGAAAGCGAATAAGATCCTGGCGTGGAAGCCTACCGTCGATCTGAGGGAAGGGCTTTCCAGGACGGTGAAATTTTTCTCTTGAGTCCAGCGAAAGGGAGGTACCTATGCCGCACGTGTTAGAGCAGGAACTGGTATGTTCAACCTGCGGACGGACAGAGAAACCGCCGGCGTGCCATGGGAACACCATGGAGTTCGACGGATCTGTGTTTTTCTGTTCCGCCTGCCACAAGGAAACCCGCACTCCGGAGTGCTGCGGGGCTCCGATGAAACTGCGTAGAAAAGTGCGGGACATCCGCAAGGAGCTGTTCGGACTGCTATGATCTCCGCCATCCCTGAACAGATTGGGATCCTTGCCTGTCCGGGTGCTGCAGGATTCACCACAAAGCTGGCCGCCGATTTGGAGGAAGTGTCCCAGCGGAAGTTGCGCCGCAAAGTCGGCTATCTGGCCCAGAAGTACGGGTTGAGCCGGGAGGAGATAATCCGGCGCATCAACCTCAACCTGGACCTCAGACCCACCACGGTCGACCTCAATCTGCCTACCGATCAATTTCGTCCGTACAATTTCCGGGTGCCTGTTCGCTTCACCCGTTTTACCAACGGCGAGTACAAAGCGGAGATCCTCACTTCGGTCCGCAATACGGATGTATACATCGTTCAGGATGTAGAAAACCACTATTCGATTCCGTTGAACCGAGGAGATGAAGAGAAGTTCTCGCTTTCGGTTAATGACCACTTCTTCTGCCTCCTGGTGACCATCGATGCGGCCATGCAGGCCGGGGCAAAGCGGGTTACCGCGGTTCTGCCCACCTACCCCTACGCCCGGCAGCACAAGAAGCAGGGCCGGGAGGGTTTGACCGCGGCGCGGCTGGGACAGTTCCTCGAGTTCGCCGGGGTGGAACGGATCATTACGCTGGACATTCACTCCAAGGAGATTGAAAATACGTTCAATCGCCTGCGCCTGGAAGACCTGCACGCCTCCTATCAGATTCTCAGGGCTCTTTCGGCAATCATCGATCTTCAGAGTCCTGACCTGGTAATCATCGCGCCGGACACCGGCTCGATCGTCCGCAATAAATTCTACGCCAATACCCTGAACAAGTCTCTGGGAATGCTGTACAAAGAACGGGATTACTCACGAATCTCGAAAGACGCCCTGCACAACAACATCACCAACGTCCGCCTGCTCGGCTCGGTGGAAGGAAAGACCGTGTTCATGGCCGATGACATGCTGGGTACCGGTGGTACCATGCTGCGGGCCATGTCCACGTTGAAAGAGATGGGAGCCGCCCGGATCGTCTGCGCGGCCAGTCTGCCCTTCTTCAGCGGCAGTGCAAAAGAAGCCTACGATGCAGCCTACAAAGATGGGTTGTTCTACCGCTTCATCGGAACCAACGCCGTATATCATGATGAGAGTCTTCTGAGCAGGGAGTGGTACATATCGACGGATATCAGCTATCTGTTTGCCCGGGCCATCTACCGCCTGCACGCCGACCGCAGCGTCAGCTCCCTGCTGGACAACAAGAAGATCATCCAGTCGATGCTGGAGAAGAGTATGAAACAGGACTCCGAGCCCCCGAAGCAAACCTAAGCGCCGATCCCCAGTATCTCTTCGATTTGCCCCAACAGCTCTTCCAGGTCATTTTTGCGCAGCTCCGCCATGTGGGCGATCCTGAAGGTTTTCTCTTTCAGCGCTCCATAACCATTGGAAATGGTGAAGCCTCGCTCGGCCAGCTGATTGTTGAGATCCTTTACTGAGATCGCCCGAGTGTTGCTGATGCAGGTCACGGTGTCGGAGGCGTACTCCTCCCGGGGGAAAAGGGCGAAGTGTTTCTTTGCCCAGGAGCGTACATATTCGGCCATCCCCCGGTGACGCGCAAAGCGGGCCTCCAGCCCTTCGGTCAGGATTCGGTCCAGTGAGAAATCCAGGGCGTAGGTGTGGGAGATCGCGGGGGTGGAGGGATACTGGAAGTTGCGCTCCTCCACGTACTTGAGCAGCTGGAGCATGTCGAAGTAGTAACCTCTGTTTCCGATCTCCGCGGCCCGCTTCTTCGCTTTCTCCGAGACCGAAGCCAGACTCAGACCCGGAGGCAGGCCCAGAGCCTTCTGGCTGGAGGTCACGCAGATGTCGATGCCCAGCTCGTCCACCTGGATCTTGACTCCGCCCAGGGAGGAGACCGCGTCGACGCACCACACCACCTCGGGGTGCCTGCGAAAAACCTCGGCCAGCTCATCTAAATGATTCATCACACCGGTGGATGTTTCGTTGTGGGTAACGGTGGCTACGTCGTACTTGCCCGTAGAGAGATAGCGCTCCACGATATCGGCAGTGATGCCCTCACCCCACTGCTCCTCGTACTTGTCCGCGGGCACACCGTTACCCTCTGCGATCGCGTGCCAGCGGTTGCCGAACGCCCCCACGGAAAATACTATCGCCCGCTTGGCCGTGGTGCATCGGATAGCCATCTCCAGCAAGCCCGTGCCCGAGGAGGCGGAGAGGATAATCGGATTGCTCGTGTACATCAATGTCTGCAGCTTCTCGCTGACCCGCCTCTGCAGATCGCTCCACTCCGCCGTGCGATGACCGATCATCGGGGTCGACATCATCTTCAACACCCCTTCGTCGACTTCGACGGGACCGGGAATGAACAATTTCTTATGCGCCATGGGTCACTGTTCTCCTCTATTGTTGATTGATCAGGATGATTATAATCCGTGCATTATTTCACGATTAGATCGCTCGAGTCAAGTACCTCCCTGGGGAACTCCCTGCCCGTGTAGTGCTTGAACTGGGCCGCTCCCTGGGAGGACAGCATGGCCAGGCCCGATACGATCCGACAGCCCGCCGCCTGAGCTCGCTGGAGAAAGACGGTCATGAGCGGTTGATACACCAGGTCGTACACCACCTCGGATCCGGAGAATCGATAATCGGGAAGAGGGTCTGCTTCCGCATCCGGCTCCATGCCCACACCGGTGGCCTGGACGATCAGATCGGCATTTTCCCGCATGCGTTCGATCCCTGCGGCATCAACGCCGGCCCAGTCACACCCGAAAGCCTCGGCCAGGGCACGGGCCTTCTCCACAGTACGGTTCAGGATCAGCGGGCGGATCCCGCGGCTGCGCAGGGCGTATACGACCGAGCGCGCCCCGCCGCCGGCGCCTATGACCGTCGCCCTTGTTTCAGACCTCAGCAGCTCCGGCGCCCGGGCCTGCAGGGGGGCGAGAAACCCTTCGACATCGGTGTTGGTGCCGTACCAGCCGCCCCGGCAGCGCACCACCGTGTTGCAGGCCCCGATCCGCTCCAGGCTTTCATCCCGCTCGTCCAGGTGGGACAACACCACCCGCTTGTGGGGCATGGTCACGGAGAATCCCCGCAGATCGAGCATTTCCGCCAGCTCGAAGAAGGAGGGCACGTGGTCCACCAGAAAGGGGACATACACGCCGTTCAGCCCGAGAGCCTCGTAGCCCCGGTTGTGGAGCTCGGGAGAACGGGAATGGGCGATGGGATTGCCGATCACCCCGCATACGAAGGTTTCCCGGTCCTGCTTCCTGAAACGGTACAGCTCCACAAGCACCTGTGGGTCGAGCCCTCCCGCAGCCGCTCGCTTCCCCCCGGGGAGGGAACAGCAGATCAGGAAACTTCCCAGCTTGGTGGCCAGGAGGCGGCTGAACAGTCCGAACTCTCCCACACCGATCAGGATCTTCTCCACACCCTCGAGCTGCCGAAAGGCATCCACCAGCGCCGGGAGGTCCCTGGTGCTCTTGGGCGTGACTTCCAGCTTCGGGATCTCCCCGGGCGTGCGAGCGAGGGATCGCAGGCGATCGGCCAAACGCTCCGGCACCCCGGCGAGGTCGTAGCAGGAACGGATCACCCGCGTCTCGGCTCGCTTTGCCGCCTCAGGCTGAGCCTGGTCCTCCAGATCCTCCTCCAGATCCACGTAGGCGTATCCGCCGGAGAGGACTCGGGAGAGCAGGCCCCGACGTTCCGCTTCCTCTCCGTTCCACGACCCGCCGTCCCGCTCCCTGCGGATGGCCAGGATAACGGGGAGACCGGCCCGCTTCGGGAAGCTCGGCAGATGAGAGAGCTCGGCCGGATCGAGAAAGTCCGCCCGCAGCTCCGCCATGTCCACGAAAGTGCGTCTGGAATCGAGCAACCGCAGATCCTCCTCCAGGGTGGAGGCGGTCAGGGAGAGGCAGATGCGGCTCTTCCTGTCAGGCACTACAGATCCCCTCGGAAACAGTACACATCGGCCAGGCCGTCTTCATCGAAATACAGCCGGGCCTGGATCGGATAGCCCCGGTCTTCGATGTGAAACACAAGCGAATCGGAGAACTCCAGAATAGGCCGCCCCATGGTCTCGATCACCTGCTGCCGGGAGCTCCCCATGGCAAGGGAGAATACCCGCCCCGAGAAGCGTCTGTCAACACGGGCCTGCCAGACTCGGTTCTCGAACCAGAACAGGTACAGGTGGCTGGGATAGTAGAACACCACGTCGTCCTGCTCCGGCTCCGGTCCCCGCAGCGCATAGATCTCCGCGGGTACACCGAGGCTTTGATGTACCTCCTCCAGGCTCAGGCCGATCAGGGCTGGAAGATCCAGGGCTTCCTGAGCGCCCAGTGATCCACCGAAGAGGGTGAACAGGAGCAGGGCGAATAGAAAGGCCGGGATACTGGATCGGAACAACATCCTGCGCATTATAGGACGAGGCAATTTCCCTTTTCAATCCCCGGCAAATCCGTTATAGTGCGTTTCCATGATAGCTACCTTCGTCAACTGCGGCGCGGTAATCATCGGTTCCCTGCTCGGATTGCTCCTGCACAGGAAGATCAACGACTCCTTCAAACACGTCGTGTACGTCGGAGCCGGGATGATCTCCCTGATCCTGGGTATCAGCATGGGATTGAAAACCACCCAATTCGTGTTCATGGCCCTGGCCCTGATCCTGGGCGGGATCCTGGGGGAATGGTGGAACGTGGAGGGGGGGATCCTCCGCTTCGGTGAGTTCCTTAAAAAACGCTTTGCCAAACGAGAGTCGGAAAAAGATTTCGCCGGCGGATTCCTCAACGCCTCGGTCATCTTCTGCGTAGGGGCCATGACCCTGGTCGGGGCGTTCAAGGCAGGAGCGGAGGGCGACTACCAACTCATTTTTACCAAGTCGGTCATGGACGGGTTCATGGCCATCATGCTGACCGCAGCCATGGGAATTGGCGTGACCTTCAGCGCGATCACGATCCTCGTGTATCAGGGGGGGATCACCCTGCTGGCCGGGGTTCTCCAGCCGCTGGTGAATGAGCTGCTGCTGGACGAGCTGACTGCGGTGGGGGGTGTGCTGGTGATCATGATCGGCCTGAACCTGCTGGGCATCAGCAAACTCAAGACGGCGAACTACATCCCCGCCCTGCTGATCACTATCGGCCTGGTCGCCCTGGAGCCGCTCCTTTCCTTCAGCTTAGGCTGAGGCCCGCTCGGCCCCCGTCCGCCCATAACCAATTCGTGCCTGTCCCGCTCAGGAGCGCCGGCGCACCGCCGGCGCGAACAGCGCCCACATCAAGCCCAGCGCAGGTATCCCGGAAGGTAGGGGTGGATCAGAGCCGGATGCTTGGGCAGCAGACGAACCGTGTAGCCCTGACGGCCGGTCACGGCGCATTCGATCTGTCCGCGGTACTCCACCGCTGCGCGGCCGTCGCTCTGGGGAACCATTTCTACACTGCGGGCATCCTCTATCACACCGGAAGAAGAGATCGAGCCGTAGTACAGTTCCACCCGCACCTCCTGGGCTGACAGCCCTCCCAGGTTGATCCGGGCCGCCACTTCGAAATTGTCCGCGATCTTGTACATCCTCTGCTCCGGAACCGAGAGGCTCTCCACCTTTACCTGGGCCCAGGATTTCTTCAACCGCTGCAGGTAGGCTGCGATCTGCCTGGCGGAGGCGTACTCATCGGCGGCGAACTCACGTGCTTTCTCCAGAGCGGGGAAGTAGAATTTCTCGGAGTAGTCGATGAGCATGCGGTGGCTGTTCATCTGCTTTCCGACCCGAGCCATAGAGGCCTTCATCCGCTGCACCCACTGCCTGGGCAGTCCGTCCCGGCCCCTGGTGTAGAAAAGTGGGATGATTTCCCGTTCGAGCAGGTCGTACACCGCCTTGCTTTCGATCTCGTCCTGCAGCTCCTGATCCTCGTACTCCTCCCCGCTGCCGATGGCCCAGCCGCACTCCGGGGTGTAGATCTCGTCCCACCAGCCGTCCAGGATCGACAGGTTGAGCACCCCGTTCATCGCCGCCTTCATGCCGCTGGTGCCGCTGGCCTCCATGGGCCGGCGCGGGGTATTGAGCCACACATCGCTGCCGGAGTTCAGGTAGCGGGCGATCGTCATATCGTAGTCTTCCAGGAATACGACCTGGCTGCGTATTTGGGGATCCTGGGCAAAATGGATCAACTCCCGGATGAGCTCCTTGCCCTTCAGGTCGTGGGGATGGGCTTTGCCGGCGAAGATCAGCTGGATCGGCTGTTCGCTGTCCGTTAATAGTTTGATCAGGCGCGCCGGGTCCTGAAGCAGGAGATCGGCCCGCTTGTAGGTGGCAAAACGGCGGGCGAAACTGATGGTCAGGGTATAGGGAGACAGGACATCTTCGGCCAGCTGGATCTCCGCCTCGGGGAACCCCCTGCGCTGCAGCTGCTGACGCAGGCGGTGGCGGACAAAGGCTACCAGGCGCTCCCGCCGACGCTCGTGGGTCCGGAACAGCTCCTCGTCGGAGATGCGGTCCATGTGTTCCCAGACCTCGAACTCCGCGGGGTTTTCCTGAAACTGAGGTCCCAGATAGCGGTCCAGCAGATCGATCATGTTGTGGGAGATCCAGGTACGGGGGTGCACACCGTTGGTGATGCTGATGATGGGCACTTCCTCCTCCGGCAACCCCGGCCAGAGGTTCCGCCACATGCGGCGGCTGGTCTTGCCGTGGAGCCTGCTCACTCCGTTGGCATGGGCGGCGAGCTTCAACGCCAGAACGGTCATACAGAAGCTCTCCTGGTCACTGTCCGGATTCTCCCTGCCGAGGCCCAGGAACTCCTTCCATGGCAGTCCCAGCTGCTCAGCGAAACCCTTGAAGTATTTGGCCATCAATTCCACGGAAAAGCGTTCATTCCCCGCCGGCACCGGGGTGTGGGTAGTGAAGACATTGGCGGGCCAGATAACCTGATGGGCTTCCGAAAAGCTCATTCCCCTGCCCTGGATCAGATCGCGGATACGCTCCAATCCCAGAAATGCGCTGTGCCCCTCGTTCATATGGGTGACCGCCGGGTTCAGGTCCAGAGCCTTCAAAGCACGGATACCGCCGACCCCGAGCAGGATCTCCTGTCGGATCCGCATGTCCTCATCCCCGCCATAGAGGGTGGCGGTGATCTCTCGGTGCTTCGCCGGATTCTCCTCGATGTTGCTGTCCAGCAGGTACAGCGGGGTATTTCCCACCCTCACCTCCCAAAGCTGGGCGACCACGTTGTCCGAGCCGATGTCCACGGTGATCTTCACCGCTTCCCCTTGATCATTCGTTAACTGATGCACCGGCATGGTGTACCAGTCGTTCTCCGGGTAGAACTCCTGCTGGAATCCGTCCGGATTCAGGTACTGCTGGAAATATCCTTGTCGATACAGAAGCCCGATCCCCACGAGGGGCAGACCCAGATCCGAGGCGGTCTTCAGATGATCCCCGGACAGAACGCCCAGGCCTCCGGAGTAGATGGGCAGGCTCACATCCAGTCCGTACTCCATCGAGAAGTAGGCGACCACATCCCGGCCGTCGCCCTTGTACCAGCGTTCCCCTTGCAGGTACTTCTGATAGCGGGCGTAGACAGCATCCATAGCCGCCAGAAAAGAACCGTCCTGAGCGATCTCCTCCAACCTGGCCTGAGAGACCCGGCCCAGGGTGCGCGCCGGGTTCTGTCGCGATGCCAGCCACACATCGTAGTCCAGGCGCATGAACAGCTGGACCGCATCGAAGTTCCAGCTCAACCAGAGATTGTTGGCCATCTCCTCCAGGGGTTTGAGCCGCTCTGGAATATTCGGTTTAACGATAAAAGAAACAGTTTGCATTCAATTCTCCTCCAGGCATTCTACCGAACAGATGGCCGGCTGAGCAATACGGCAAAAAACGGAATTTTCTCGACCTGCGGCGGTCGGGGTCCAGGAAATCAGGGTTCGATCAGGAGCAACAGCCCGGTGAAAATACCGATGGCGTTCAGTGGGTCAGGATCTGGCTCAGGAATCTTTTGGTCCGCTCCTCCTTCGGGTTCAGGAAGAACTCCTCAGGAGTGTTGTACTCCACGATGTTGCCGTCATCGAAGAAGTAGATGCGATCGGCCACCTGCTTGGCAAAGCCCATCTCATGGGTTACGACGATCATCGTAATTCCGCTCTTGGCCAGCTCCACCATGACGTCGAGCACCTCCTTGATCATCTCCGGGTCCAGCGCCGACGTGGGCTCGTCGAAGAGCATGATCTTGGGCTGCATGGCCAAGGCCCGGGCTATGGCCAGCCTCTGCTGCTGACCTCCGGACAGCTGGCCCGGATACTTCTGCGACTGCTCGGGAATGCCGACGCGTTTCAGAAGCTCCTCGGCAATCTTCACCGCCCGATCCTTGGACCAACGGCGCACCCAGATCGGGGCCAGAGTCACGTTGTCGATGACTTTCAGGTGCGGAAAGAGGTTGAACTGCTGAAACACCATCCCGATCTCCCGCTGGACCGCATGGATGTTGCGCAGATCGTTGGTGAGTTCGATCCCGTCGACTAGGATCGTGCCCTTTTGATGTTCCTCCAGACGATTGATGCAGCGGATAAAGGTGGACTTGCCGCTGCCCGAGGGCCCGCAGATAACGATCACCTCGCCCTTCCGCACGGTGAGATTCACCCCACGCAATACGTGAAACGTCCCGAACCACTTGTGTACGTCCCGGCATTCGATGATCTGATCCAAAGGTTCTGAACGCTCCATTTCTACCTCATTCTTCGAAATCATCTTTCCCCCACTCCCAACGACTTCTCCAGACGACGGCTGCCGTAGGACATCAGATAGCAGCAGATGAAGAACAGAACGGCGACGAAGAAGTAGACCTCCTGATGAAGGCCGATGAACTGCTTCTGCCCGGTCACGGCCTTGCCGATCCCCAACAGCTCGAGAAGACCTACGATCACAACCAGGGTGGTGTCTTTGAACAGGGCGGTGAACTGCCCGACGATCGCCGGGATCACGTTGCGCAGAGCCTGGGGCAGAACGATCAGGATCATCATCAGGGCTTTATTCAATCCCACCGCCTGGGCCGCCTCGTACTGCCCCCTGGGCACGGCCGCCAGGCCCCCGCGGACATTCTCCGCCGTGTAGGCGGAGCTGAAAAGGGTGATCCCGATCAGGGCTCGCATGACAGTCGCCAATCTGATGTGAGGGGGAAGAAACAGCGGCAGCATCAGCTGGCTCATGAACAGCACGCTGATCAGGGGAACCCCGCGAATCGTCTCGATATAGACCGTGCAGAGAACCTTGATCACCGGCAATCGGCTGCGCCGGCCCAGAGCCATCAGCACACCTATCGGAAAGGAGGCTACAATCCCCACGATGGCCAGTACCAGGGTCAGCAGCAGTCCGCTCCACACCTCCGCGGAGACTCTGGGCATGAAAGGATTGTCCTCTCCGAATCCCCGCAGCAGGATGCCGATCACCGGGAAGCTGGCGATCCAGGCCAGCACCAGCCATCGTCTGATCGGTCGGTCCTTGGCCTTGCGAAACGCCCAGGTCAACCCCGCCAATACGGCCACGATGGCCAGGCTGGCTATAACCCGCCAGGCTTCAGAGGCGGGGTAGCGGCCGATCAGAAAAACCTTCAGATTGGTAGTCACCACCTCCCAGCGCGCCGAGAACAAGGCCCAGCGCAGGACAGCTCGGAGAACAAAAACCACGAATGCCAGGGAAGCGACGGTGAGCAGGGCGTTGTACCAGGGGCTGAACAGGTTCTTCTTCAGCCAACCCAGCACTCCGACTTCTACGCGGGGCGGGGCGATATCGGATGCTTCGCTCATGTCTACCTCTCCACGATCTGCATGCGTTTGTTCACGATATTCATGACCAGTGAGATGCTCAGGCTGATGGTCAGGTAACTTCCCATGATCATGAAAAACACCTCCACGACCCGGCCCGACTGGTTGAGCATGGTCTGGCTGACCGCGTACAGATCCAAAAACCCGATAGCGATGGCCAGGCTCGAGTTCTTGGTCAGGTTCAGGTACTGGCTGATCAGCGGCGGGATGATCACCCGCAGAGCCTGGGGCAGCACGATCAGGCGCATGATCTGACCGTTGGTGAACCCCTGAGCCCGGGCCGCCTCTGTCTGCCCCTTGGCAACGGACTGAAGTCCCGAACGGACCACCTCGGCGATGTAGGCGCCTGTATAGATGACCAGTCCAAGGAGCAGGGCGGTGAACTCCGAAGAGAGGGTCACGCCCCCTTCCACCTTGATCACGCCTCCGGATTTTTCAATAAGTTCGGGTATGTCGAGCCGCAGCGGTCGGCCGGGAACGATGAACCAGCCGGCCAGCGGGATCAGAATCAGACAGGCCAGTACCCAAAACCCCCGGATGCTGGGTCGACCGATCCGCGCCCGGGTTCGCCGCCTGATGACGATCAACACGATCGCTGCGGCCAGGGCCAGCAGGAGGAAGGGCCACCAGAGCCGGAAGGCCTCGGCCAGGCGCGGCCAGGGAGCCACGATCCCCCGGTTGCTTACGAAAGCCGGTCCCGGTAAAACCACGGCCGACGAAAGTCTGGGCAGCTTCAAGATCACCGCGAAATAGAGAAAGAACAGCTGTACCAGCAGAGGCGTATTGCGGATGATCTCTATATAGACGATGGCGATCTTGCTCAACAGCCAATTGCCCGAGAGTCGGGCGATTCCGGTGAACAATCCGAGCAGCGTTGCCAGGACGATGCCGACCACCGCCACTCTGATCGTGTTGAGCACGCCAACAAGAAAAGCCCGGGCGTAGGTATCCGTGGGTTCGAACTCGATCCCCTCGGCCAGATCGAAGCTTGCCGCCTCATCGAGGAAGCTGTAGCTGAATATCATTCCCCGCTGGCGGTAGTTTGAGATCGCCCACAGGATCAGTGCGACCACCCCCATTAGGAATACGAATTGAGCCACAGCCCTCAGGACACGGATATCCCGCCAGAACGGTACTTTGCTCGTCTCCGATCCGCTTCTCTTCACCGTGCAGTCCTTCCAGGAGTCGGGAAACGGGAGGCCCGATGGATCATCGGGCCGTCCCGCTAATCGACAAAACAAAGCTGCCCCTTTGATGCTCCCCGGATAGGGAAAAACCGTCCGAAAAGTCCAGCGCCGGGGACAGCCTCAGACAGCGTCGGCTATCGCCAGGCCATGGGATAGAGCAGTCCCCCATTGGTCCACAAGCGATTCGGTCCGCGGGGAATATTGATGCCTTCCGGTCCCAGGTGCCGATCGTAGACCTCGGCGTAGTTGCCGACCTGCTTGATCACCTTGACCATGAAGTCGGCGGGCAGCCCGAGATTCTTCCCGGCTTCCCCCTCGACGCCCAACAGACGCCGAATGGTGGGGTCGCTCGAACTCAAGCTCTCGTCCACATTCTTGGAATCCACGCCGGATTCCTCGGCCTGCATCATACCCCAGCATACCCAGCGCACCACGTCGTTCCACTGGTTGTCCCCGTGAGCGGTCAGCGGACCGAGGGGTTCTTTGGACATGGTCAGGTCCAGGATGACGTGCTCCTCCGGGTTGGCCATGGCGGAGCGAAGCGCGGCCAGCTGCGACTTGTCGGAGGTCTCCGCATCGGCTCGGCCCTCCTCGTATGCGGTGTTGGTATCCTGGGTGCTTTCGAACAGCAGAGGGGTATAATCGACGCCTCTGGAGCGGAAAGAGTCGGCCAGGTTCATCTCCGTGGTCGTACCGGTGGTGGTAGCCACGGTAGCCCCCTCCATGTCCTGGAAGGTCTTCCAGCCGCTATCCTTGCGCACCATCATTCCCTGGCCGTCGTAGAAGGTCACGCAGGCCCAGTCCAGCTCGTTAGCCGTATCCCGGGTCAGTGTCCAGGTCGTATTGCGCAGCAGCACGTCGATCTCCCCGGTCTGCAGAGCTGGAAGCCTTTCGGCCGCCGTCAGGGGGCGGAACTCGATCTTGGTGGCATCCCCGAAGATCGCTGCGGCGATCGCTCTGCCGAAATCCACGTCGAAGCCCTCGAACTCGCCGCTGGGATTGATGTAGCCGAATCCCGGCAGTTCGGCATTGCAGCCGACGATGACCTTGCCCCGGTCTTTGATCAGCTGAAGCCGGCTGACCTCCTCTTGGGCCGGTTCCTCGGCCTCCTGCTTCCCAGACCCGCAAGCCCCGAGAACCAGGGCTAGGGCCAGAGCGGCCAGAATGAGTACGTACCACTTGGTTTTCATACAGCGCCTCCTTGCTGTGTTTGTAATGTCCGCCGAAAAGCATCGACTGGACGATTCTGTTCGCAATCTCTCGATCAATTACGGTTGGAAGATTACGATCGTGGTACTAAGCATAAGGTATGGTCACCCTGGGGTCAACATTATGAATTTCCATTATATTTATGTGCACTATTTGCGCGTTCGCAGCAGGCGATTCTTCTTCTGCGAAAATGAAAGGATTCGATGAGCAACTGGTAGAGTTCGGCTTCAGCGTCCTGGCGGAGATTTACCCCGAGCCGGATGCAAAGTTCTCCCAGAATGAGCTGATCAAATGGTTGAAGACCGCACAGCAGTGAAGCAGTGCAGTGGGTCAAACCCTGGCGGCATTGCTTCTACGGCCACCTGTCAAGAAAAATCGGATCCGGCGAATTCGGAATACCTTGAATCACGAATGCATCGACACCGGTGTCGACATTAAATCTGTGAATAGTGCCATCAATGCCGTACTCAGACCAGTACAGCATTTTGTCATGCGGATCGAAGTCCAGTGCGTTTGCTGCAGTTCCTGCAAACAACTGGCGTTCGTTTCCACTGTCAAGATCTTTCTCCCTCACCTCGAAGCCTGCACCGGTCTCAGCCCAATATAGCTTTCCGGCATACACATCGAGGGCGATAGAGCTGATCGTTGTACCCGTAACCGCAGAGTTTGTCGCACTCAAGCTGCCAGTGATAGTGTCCACATAGATCACACTACCACTCGACCAGTATATCTTGTTCTCCAAATGATCTATCGCGATGTCTGCAACTGTACCCGCGTAGATCTGCAGTGCAGATCCTCCATCCAAGCTATCTTGATACAATCCTGTACTGTCACCGTAGTACAGTTTCCCGGCTTTCGGATCTATAGATATTGCTACAGCCTGATGTCGACCCCGAAGGTCGGGGACGCTCCCAGGTAGAAGGATCCCTGGAAGAAGATCATCATCATCCGCGCGGTCAGAGCCAGACTGGTCTTCGGGGACAGTTGATAGCCGATGCCGACTCCCGGCGCCGCGAAGGCGCCCAGGTTCAGCTGGTTGTCCCGGAACAGATACTCTTCCTTGTAAAGAACCCCGTTCAGCGTCAACCCCCCACTCACCACGCCCGTCAGGAAAAGGGGCAGCATGGACTTGGTGCGGTAGGACACCTCGGCACCGATTGGAACCGTGAGCAGGGTGTACAGATAGCGGGCATCCTCCTTCGTGGCCTGATACTGCATCCCTGTGACCGCACCCAGACCCAGGATGCCCCAGCTACGATCCAGGTTGTAGATGAACGAAACCAGGCCGGGGATCCCGACTCCCATGGCATCGGATACCGCACCGACCACGATGGTGATCCCCGCACCGCTGGTCAGGGAGAAGTAGTTGCCGGTACCGGTCTTCGGTCCGGGCCGGGGCCGACCGGCGCCGGCGGCAGCGGTTCCCTCTCCCGGCGTCCCGGCCAGCTTGCTGGCCTGGGCGAAGATATCATCCACCAGGGCATCGAGATCGTCGTAATAACCATCCGCCGTGTTCAAGGTTTTTGCGGTTTCGGTTTCCAGCAGCTTGGTCGAAAGGATGTAGCGATTGCCCACCTTGCCGAGGTTGCCGACCACGATCCCCTCCGCCGAAAGCATCCGCCCGACTTCCAGCAGGCAGGACTCGTCGGTGCAGTCGGACATGGAAAACTCCAGCTCCTGGAGCAGCCGTTCCCGCTCGCTCACATCGATGACCGTAAAGGCCTGGGTCTGGAAAAGGGCGGAAGAGAGGAGGGAAATGATGGATTTCATCTCACTCTCCGACACCCCGTCCGTGGAAAAGTCCAGGACCGTGATGATGGGCTTGTCCTGGGCAAAGGCGGGAACAAGCAGGATAAGCAAAAGCAGCACGATGACGATTCGTTTCATGTTTTCTCCCCGCCTTTTTATGCCGACTATTACCGCTGCTGTAAAGTAATTGTACACCCCTGCGGCGGAACTGTCGGGATATGCGGCTTTCGGTGTGCTTTGCAAACGGCGACGGTTCGTGATACCGTGATTGGCGGTCTGATCCAACAGAGAAGACGAGGAGAACAGTCGACGTGTACTTCCGCCATGCGCCCGAGATCTGGCAGCGCTTTCCTCAACTCGTGCCGGGATTGCTCGTAGTGAAGGGGATCCATCCGGGCGCCCAATCAGGGAACTACATCCAGGAGTGGTACGAACGGGCCGGTAAACGCCTGGAAGATCAATCCGAGGGTCAGATGCCGGAGGTGGCGGCCTGGCGGCGGGTTTATTCCCAGATGGGGCTGAAACCGACCAAGTACCGCTCCGCTTCCGAAGCGCTGTTGCGTCGTTTCAAACGGGAACAGGATCTGCCCAGGCTCCATCCCCTTGTGGATCTGTGCAACGCCGTCTCTCTGGCCTACGCCCTGCCCGTGGCGGTCTTCGACCTGGAAAAAATTGACGAGTTCATCGAGGTGCGCCCGGCTGCCGGCACGGAGCAGTACCTCTCGTTCCAGGAGGAGATCGAACACCCTGAACCGGGGGAGATTATCTTCGCCGATGCGGCCGGCCACGCCCATGCCCGCCGCTGGACATTCAGGCAGAGCCGCCGCTCCGTCGTGGAATCGGGTACGGCCAAGGTCATTATCGTGAGCGAGGGCGTCCATGACAGCGCCGGTGAGGATGTAGCCTCCCTGCTGGGGGAGTTGGGTGAGGCAATCGGAAAGCTCTGGCAGAACCCCGAAAAACCGGCGATCCTAACGGCGGCAGATCCCCGGTTCGACTTCGATCTTTAAGATGAAAGGATGGGTGACGGCGTGAACCAGCTGCAGTATCCTTTGGCTTTCGTACACAAGTTCAATCTGTACAAATTATCAGGGTTGCTGATCGAGGATGACGATCTGGCATCCATTGCTCGGGTTTACGGAGTCCCTCTGGAGGATCTGGAGAAAATCGAAGCCGGGTTCCAGAGAAATATCGCCGGGCTATCCGCCTCGCTGCCGCAGCGGCAGAGACCGGCCGCGGACCAGCCCGATGACGGCACTCCGCCCGTATCGATCCTGGCAATCGGGGACTCGATCACCAGCGATCGTGAGAGCTACGTGAAGATCCTCAACCATTTCTGGCGGAGCGATCCCAGCCGGCAGATGCTCGATGCGGCGGTCTCCGGAGATACCACGGCGGACCTGATCAAGCGCTTCTACTCCACAGTGCTGAACCGGGAGTTCCAATGGGCGGTGCTGTTCATCGGAACCAACGACAGTTTTCAGCTGGACGACGAGAGACGGATCTCGGTCCAGAGCCTGGATGAATACAAACGAAACATCCGTTTCATCACCGAAACCCTGATCGCCAGGGGCAAGAAACTCATCCAGATCACCATCCCGCGGGTGGACAATACGCGGCTGCGGAGTTTCTTCCCGGAGGCCAACTCCGTGTACACGGTACAGCAGATTGGAGAGGTCAATGATTTCATCCGCCAGTGGGCCGGCAAAAACGGCTACCCCGTCGCCGACCTGGCCCGGGCAATCGAAAAACAGGGGGAGGATGTGCTGGAGCCGGACGGGCTGCACCTGAACGGAAGCGGCCAGCGCCTGATCTGCGAAATGCTCCTCGAGGCGCTGCCCTGACCGCTCTGCGGGACGCCACGGCGAAGCTGCTGCGGGGTTTTCACCGGCATCAACCTTCGGCGATTGAGACTGCGGATCGGTGCTTGACCTAAGTCTCTATCATATATAGAAATAAAGATGCTCATCCCTGCATGCAATGGCGTGGTGGGGAGCGCGGGGTTCAGTCCTCTTTTGTGTTCGGAGCAAGAGTTCGCTTGATAAATGTATATAAGGAATGTAATTACCAGACGGCCCCGATACAGAACCCTGGCACGATAATTGCATTTTTGATTGAATGAGGCACATACATGGGATCCGATAGAGGTTCGAAATCAAAAACGACACAGATCCTGGTCACCGGGGGCGCCGGCTTCCTGGGCATCAACCTGATCCGTTGTCTCCTGGACCGGGGTTTTACTGCGATCACATCTGCGGACATCGCCGAGTTCGATTATCCGGAAAAGGACAGGATCCGGATCGTTCGCGGGGATATTCGGGATCCCGCCCTGGTGCGGGACCTCGTGCCGGGAACCGACTGGCTGATTCACGCCGCGGCGGCCCTGCCTCTGTACTCGGAGCAGGATATCCGTTCGACCGAGGTAGAGGGCACCCGGAATCTGCTCCAGGCGGCATTGGAGCATCGGGTGGATCGCTTCGTGTACATCTCCTCGACAGCCGTTTACGGAGTTCCCGACCGCTACCCGATCTACGAAAACGATCCTTTGATCGGGGTCGGTCCCTACGGGCAGGCAAAGATCGATGCGGAGAAACTATGTGACGAGTTCCGGGCCAGCGGCCTGTGTATCCCGGTTATACGCCCGAAGAGCTTCATCGGACCGGAACGTTTAGGCGCATTCGAGCTGCTGTACAGCTGGGCAAGCGAAGGAAGAGGATTTCCCGTTGTGGGCAGCGGTACGAACCGCTATCAGCTACTCGATGTCGAGGATCTCTGCCAGGCTATACTCCTCTGCGCAACCTTGCCGGAGAAGCAGGTTGACGACACCTTCAACATCGGCGCCCGGGAGTTTACCACGCTGAAAGATGACTTCCAGGCTGTGCTAGATGCAGCCGGCTACGGGAAGCGGATCGTCCCCTTCCCCCGCTGGCTGGCCGTTTCCGCCCTGCGCATCCTCGAGCTGCTGCATCTGTCCCCGCTTTACCAGTGGATCTACGAAACGGCGGGGAAAGATTCAGCGGTTTCTATAGACAAGGCCTGCAGGCAATTGGGGTTCGAGCCGGCCTACTCCAATATCGACGCTCTGCTGCGCAACTATCGCTGGTACCTGGACAACCGGGACGGCATCGGCGCAGCGCCGGGGGTGAGTCACAGGAAACCCTGGAAGCAGGGCTTCCTGGCGGTGGTCAAGGCCTTTTTTTAGGGATCGAGGGTATGATTCGAGACTATGTTCGGCTGATTCGGATCAAGCACTGGATCAAGGATGTGTTCATCTTCGCTCCTTTGATCTTTTCATTCAACTTCTACAAGCCCAGCTACATCGGGCGAACCCTGATCATGTGTGCGGCCTTCTGCCTGGCCGCCTCAGCCGTGTACGTGTTCAACGACGTCACCGACCGCCAGAGGGATCGCCTTCACCCGAAGAAGAAGGATCGTCCTGTTGCCAGCGGCGCTGTGAGCGTACGCAGCGCCCTGATCCTGGCTGCTCTGTTGCTCGTGGCGGCAGTGGCTGTCTCCGGGATCCTGGGGCTGTCATCCGTCTTGATCGTGCTCGCCTATATCGGCTTGAACGCGGCCTACAGCCTACTGCTCAAGAACCAGACCTTTATCGACGTGATGGTGATCGCCACCGGTTTTCTGATACGGGTGGTGGCCGGCGCCATTGCCATCGACGTGGAGCTGTCCAGCTGGATGCTGCTCACCACCTTCTTTCTCTCCCTGTTCCTCGGATTCGGCAAACGCCGAAAAGAGTTGGCCGAGGCTTCTACCGGCCACAGAGCGGTTTTCCAGGACTACTCGATCGAACTGCTCAACTCGCTGATCATCATCTCCGCCGCCCTCACCATCATCACCTACTCTCTGTACGTGGTGACCTCGAAAACCATGATCGCCCTCGGCCGGGACAAGTTCATCGCCACCATCCCCTTCGTGGTCTTCGGCGTGTTCCGCTATATGTTCCTGATCTACAAGCAGAACAACGGGGGTGATCCCGCCGAAGTACTGCTCAGGGACAGAGCCATGCTCATCGACATCGCCCTCTGGGTCTGCCTGGTCTTCGCCCTGCTCGGATACACCCTGTTTAGCGGAGGCGGGTCGTGAAGCGGGTGCCGATTGCCGTGAAATACGCTGTTTTCGCAGCGATTGCCACGGGGATCAATATCGCCGCCCAACGGGGAGCCGCTTTTTTCGTCACCGGCAGATTCTCCCTCTACGTCTCACTCTTTTTCGGTACCATCGCCGGTCTGGTGGTCAAATACATACTGGACAAGCGCTTCATCTTCTACTACCGCCCCGTTTCCCCGGGCGATGAGGCCGTCAAGGTATTTCTCTATCTCTTGATGAGCGGATTCGCGACCCTGGTGTTCTGGGCTGTGGAAATCAGCTTCGACGCCCTGTTCCAGTTCGCAGCCGCCCGGTACGTAGGGGCGGCGGTCGGCCTCACCCTCGGCTACTCCCTCAAGTACGAGCTTGACAGGCGCTTCGTGTTCGTCGCAAAAGACGGCCGCGAAGGGCCGGGAAAAAACGAAGACAGCAGGAGCAGTTCATGCAGCCAACGCCCGCATCTCGACACTCGAGGCTGAATCGAAAACGATCGGCTGAGGAGAGGGATCGCATACGCAGGATTGCCGTTCCCGCCGGAGTGCTGGTCGGCTCGTTTTTGTTGTACTGGAGCACAGCTGCCCGCTATCCCGGCTGGGTCGACGCAACCCTGATCCTGAACCTGGTCGGAAAACCCGAGCTCGGCGTATGGGTGAACATCCACAACCTGTTCAACCTGATCGGCTACGCCTGGCTGCAGGTTTTCAGCGCGGCTGATCCTCATTTTGCCCTGACCCTGCTCTGTTCCCTGTTTGGGAGCCTTACGGTTCTGTTCATCTACAAAACCGGCGTGGAGCTTACCGGCAACATGCTCGCCTCAGCCCTGGCGGCGATCGCCCTGTCTGTTTCCCTGTCCCTGTGGTGGCATTCGACCACGATCGAGGTCTATACACTGAATACGACCCTGATCGCCCTGTTCCTTTTCTTCGTTTTCCGGGCCTACCGAAGGGCGGATCCCAGATTTCTGTACCTGGCCTTCTTCTGCGGCGGCCTGGGCCTCAGCAATCACGTGCTCATGGGTCTGTATATCTTCGCCTTTCTGGCAGTCCTGCTTCCCTATGCCGTGCGCGACTTCCACCTCAAAGCAGGTTCGATCGTCGCTCTGACAGCCTGCTACCTGGCCGGCACCTCCCTGTTCGCCGTGCTGTTCATCCTGCACTGGACCGCCGGGTATCGGATGGCGGCTTCAGGCTCGGAGGGCGGATCGCTGCAGCTGGCAGCAAGCAGCCTGGCGGAGTCTTTGCGCTATGCTGCGGGCGGACATTTCCTGAAGTCGATGTTCACCGGCGGTCTGACAGGGCGGGAGAAGCTGTTCTGGCGCGGCAACTACCTGTTCCTCATCCTGCTCAATTACCCATCGGCGGCGATCGTCTTCATCGTCACGGGATTTCCCCGCTTCTGGAGGCACCCGGCTTTCCGCGGCGCCGTCGTCTTCTTTCTGGTGGGGATCGCCGCTCAGATCATCTGGTCGGCGAACTACTTCATCTGGGATATGTATGCCTTCTCCCTGCCCGTCTACGTCATGCTCGCCCTCCCCCTCATCGCTGGAATCGATGGATTTCTCAAAAAGCACGGACACCTGGGCTTCCGTTGGCTCCTCTTCCTCACCCTATTCATCCCCGTGATCCTCTATCCGAGTTTCTCCCGCTGGCCGAACCGCGAAAACTCGGTTGACCGCTACATCGCCCTCTATCCGGAAGCCGGGCGCACCGGAGGGCTGTGGGACCCTGCACGGTACATCTTCAATCCGATCAAACGGAACTACGATGCCGTGGCCGAGTACTGCGATGGTGTGCTCGACCGCCTGCCGGAGGGTGCCAACTTCTGGGACGATGAAAGCAAAGCTGCCTATCCCCTGTCGTTCTACTATCAAAGCGTCAAAGGCCGGCGGCGGGATGTGCGGATAAACCGGATCTTCGGCCTGGTCATGGGGGAATCGGAGGCCGAGCACTACGCCCAGCGCATGCTCGGCCAGCTGCGTCGGGGGGAACGGGTTTTTGTCTCCGCCCTGGTAGAACCGGAAAAGGAGGTCCTGGTCCAGCTCTACAATTTACTCGCTCCCGAGATGCCTGCCGAGCAGATCCGATCTATGGATCTCCAGGAGTTCCGCAGCTCTTTCCCGGGGTTCGAAATCGTCGCCGTACCTGTCGGTGATGATTCATCAAATCGCATCTATCAGCTGCGTCCCAGGAATTCGAATTGACCCCGCCGCAGATTTCGCCGCTTCGGCTTTTAGACGTTTATACATTCTCCGCATATTGCCGGTTCAACCGAGTTATCTTAATCTGAAAGAGGGAATCTTCTTTATATCCTGACAGGAGGGGGAATCCGTGGCCCACAAATCAGAGATCGGCGAGAGCTGGGGGATCGCCATGACATTGCTGGAAAAACCCCTGACCGTGGAAGGCATCATGGAGCAGTTCCACGCCTTCACACGACGATTCGGCTTTTTCGGCAATTTCTTCTCCGAGAGCGCGCACAGAGGGGTGGATTTCCATCAGTGGCTGGAGGACCATCTGGATGAGCTGATAGAACGAGACTGGATCGTTCGCGACGGCGAAACCTACGCCCTGACCGAAACCGGGCGCGCCTCTGCAGCCAAAGCGCTCTCCGAGGTCGAAAGAACCCGTAACCGCATCGAAACCCTGGCCTCCCCGCAGAACGCCTCGAAACTGACCCTCTTCGTCCACCTGTTTCTGGCAGCCCTGAAGCTGCCGGCGGGCATCCTCTCCGGAAGTGTCGGTCTTCTCAACGACGCCATCGATACCCTGCTGGACGGGATCTCCAGCCTGTTGGTCTACTGGGGCATACGGGTCAATCGGGAACGGCTGGTCAGCCGACTGCTGGTGCTGTTCATGTTGGGCACCGGAGGTTTTGCAGCGGTAGAGGCGATCTTGAGGATCCTTCACCGGGAGCCGGTGAAGGCGGACTGGTTCGCTTTTGCCGCTATAATGGTCTCCGCAGTCGTGTGCGGACTCCTGTGGTTCATTCAGCGCTTCATCGGATTGCGCAGGCAGAGCATCGCCCTGATCACCCAATCGGTGGATTCCCGCAATCACGTGATCGTGGCCGGGGGAGTATCAGCTGGACTGATCGCCGCCGTGCTCGATTTCCCCTGGCTCGACTACCTTGTCGGAGTGATGGTGGCAATTCTCATCTTGAAAAGCGCAGTGGAGCTGGCCGTCGAGCTGATCCGCAGCCGGGGTGAGGAGTTTCCTGACCTCTCCAGATTCCAATTCGGGATCTACGAGCACTTCCGCCGCTCCCAGCTGTGCTCCTACATGCTGTTCCTGGTCCGCAACCAAGATGCCGAAACCAAAGCGCAGCTGCTCGCCGCTGTGAGGGATGCCTTCGATTTTCGCGGGAACGTGTTTCTACAGACCATGGGAGCCGAACATCTGGAGGGCAGCCAGGAGCTGATCCAAACCTGTTACCGGGGGCTGATCGAAAACAAGCTGCTGATCGAGGACCCCGAGGATACCCGGTGTCTGAAATTGACCCCGGCGGGAGAAAAACGGCTGGCATCGAACCGCTTCTTTCTGGCCGGAGAACGGTTCCCCGGATCCAATATCGGTACGGGCTCGATCCTGCGGATCGGTTTCTCCCTCCTGGTTCGCTGGGCCGTGTTCTTCCTCCTGTACTGGCTGGCCGCCGCCTACCTGCTGCCCCTGCTGCCGGCTCTTCCCCTCTGGGACTCGATAGATTTCCATGTGTTTTCGGCTGGGGGACTGCGGATCACCCTGTTCAACCTGCTTCACCTTGCAGTTGGCTTCCTGCTGGTCACCCAGGCGGCGGTCCGCATCTCCCTGATCTACCAGCGCCACCTCTCCCTTCGGGAGCGGGGAGCAAAGAAGTACACGAAACTGCAGACCGATGGTTTCTACCGGCGGGTGCGCCACCCTATGGCCTCCAACCGCCTGCTCTTCTCCCTGGGGCTGTGCTTCGCCCTCCCGACAGCCTGGGCCGTGGTCCCCTTTGCGGTTCTATCCCTGCTCACGATCCTCTCCGGGATCATAGAGGAGCGCGGGGAGCTGGGTAAACGCTTCCCAGAGGAGTATCGGGCGTATAAACGGGAAGTGCCCCGCCGCTATCTGACCCCGTGGCTGGCAGCGTACCTCGGGATTGCCGCGGCGGCGTTTGCGGCTGGAGCGCTGCTGTAGAGGCCGGCGCGCTCGAATTTGTCCTCTTCCCGACCTGAGGCGATTCCGAAGTAGTCCGCCTCCTTGACCTGGTCTTCCGAGGGGATATTCACCGTAAAGGCCCGGCGGCCGACGATACTCCCGCAGCTGTAGGTCGCCTTGCGCAGCGACACGGACACACAGGGGGGCTGGGAGCAGCAGATCCCGCCCCAGGCCACGGACATGACGTTGGGCCTGTGCTCGTCATCGTAGGTGCCCACGATCAGAACGGGTGCCGGAAAAACGAGCGTTTTCGCACCTATGGATTTTTTCATGTCAACATACCTCCGTGCATGCGGTTATTTCTAGGCCATTGTTGTGAGGAACTACCGCGGATAGGGGCGGCCCTCTTCCAGGACCTCGGTGACCCTGGGCATCCATTCACTGATAGGGATGCTCTGGGGGCATTTGGGCTCGCATTCACGGCATTGGATGCAGGAGCCGGAACGGGCCATTTCCTCGATATACCCGTACTGTCTGCGGGCCAAATCCGGTCGGTCGTACATCAGCCCCTCGTTGTAGAGGGTCAGATTGCGCGGGATGTCGACTTCGTGAGGACAGGGCAGGCAGTACCCGCATTGGGTACAGGGAATGGGAGCAAACCTGCCGTATCTGCGGCGCACTTCCCGGATCAGCGCCTGCTCACCCGCATCGAGAGCGCCCACGCCGGCGGATTCGGCGCTCTGAACGTTTTCAACCACCTGCCGGCAGGAGCTCATGCCGCTGAGCGCTAGGGTCACCTCCGGTTGATTCCACACCCACTGAAGCGCCCAGTCCGCCGCGCTCCGTTTGTGCCGAGCCCGATCCCAGATTTTCTGAATCGCAGGGGGCGGATTCGCGAGTTTCCCCCCCAGGATCGGCTCCATCACGACCACGGCAATGCCCCTCGAGGCCGCGTACTTCAAGCCCCTGGTTCCCGCCTGGTTTCGCACATCCATGTAGTTGTACTGGATCTGACAGAACGACCAATCCCAGGCATCGATGATCTCTTTGAACAGGTCATACCTGTCGTGAAAGGAGAAACCGAGCTGCCCGATCTTGCCGGCCCGGATCGCCCTCTCAGCCCATTCGATCGCGGAGACTTCCCGCATTTTTGACCAGTGTTTCCTGTTGAGATTATGAAACAGGTAGAACTCGATACGGTCGGTCTTCAACCGCTCGAGCTGTTCGTGGAACAGCCTGTCGAGGTCGGAGGGGCCGTTCACCAGCCAGCTGGGCATCTTGGTCGCCACTTTGACCTTGTCCCGGTATCCGCCGCCCAGGGCTCGGCCCAGAAATTTCTCGCTCTCCCCTCCATGATAGGTATAGGCGGTATCGAAGTAGTTGACCCCGTGCTCGACGGCGTAGTGCAGCATCCGGGTCGCTTCCCTCTTGTCGATGTTCTTCATCCCGCCCTTCACCGGCAGCCGCATCATCCCGAATCCCAGGATCGACACCTTCCTGTCGAGCCGCCCGAATTTCCGATACTGCATGCCGGCCTCTACCCTCCTTGTTTCCATGACCGGAACAGCGACTGTACCTGCTGCACCGATACGCTCAGTACTGCCTATGCTACCCCGGCGCCCTCATTTTGGGAAGGTGCAGCCCTGGGAAGGCGCTTTTTGGGCGACGATCCCGGTCCGTTGACACCACTGTCCCGAAAGGTGATACTCTTGAGGCGTCGACCTGTCTGACCCGGAGGTGCGAGCAGATCACGCATCCTTGGCAGTGGTTTCGTCCACATACACCCGGATCGCAAAATCCAAACGGGACGCATGGTATGAGCAATACGAACAAACAGGAATACGTGGATAAGCTTTTG
This sequence comes from uncultured Spirochaetaceae bacterium, assembly GCA_964588355.1. Classification (GTDB taxonomy): domain Bacteria; phylum Spirochaetota; class Spirochaetia; order SZUA-6; family DRHE01; genus JAFGQJ01. The sequence goes on from CAZPPB010000024.1 coordinate 25,529, forward strand.
AGCAAGGCTCAAGAACCCCAGCAGGAGGCGATGAAGCTTCATCGCTTTTATCGAGGCAAGATGGAATCGGCTCTGAAATGCCGTGTGAACGACATCCAGGACTTCGCCGTATGGTACACCCCGGGAGTGGCGGCGCCGTGCAAGGCCATCGCCGCCGAGCCGCAGCGCATCTACGAGCTGACGAACAAGTGGAACTCCGTGGCTGTGGTCAGCGACGGCAGCCGTGTCCTGGGACTCGGGGATATCGGTCCCAAGGCGGGTTATCCGGTCATGGAGGGCAAGGCTCTGTTGTTCAAATATCTGGGCGGGGTGGACGCGGTTCCCATCATGCTCGACACGAAGGACCCGGATGAGATCATCAGAACGGTTTTGATTCTCCAGCCCACCTTCGGGGGCATCAATCTGGAGGACCTGGCCCAGCCGAAGTGCTTCCGGATACTGGAAACCCTGCGGCGGCAGGCGGAGATCCCGGTATGGCACGATGACCAGCAGGGAACGGCCACTGTGACCCTGGCCGGCCTGATCAACGCCCTCAAGGTCACGGGCAAGCGGATCGAAGATGTCCGCATCGTCTTCGTGGGCAGCGGAGCCGCCAACGTGGCCTGCAGCCGTCTGATATTCGCGAGGGGGGCGGACCCTGAGAACTGTCTGGTGGTCGATTCCAAGGGCATTCTGGGCAGACACCGGAAGGATCTCGAGCAACGTCGCTACGAGTTCCCCGAAAAATGGGATCTATGTGAACGAACGAACAGGGAGCAACGAAAGGGGGCAATCCCCGAAGCCGCGGAGGGTTCGGACGTAATGATCGCCCTGGCAAAACCCGGACCGGGCACGATCCTGCCTGAGTGGATCGGGAAGATGAATCGGGGAGCGATCGTTTTTGCCTGTTCGAATCCCGTACCGGAGATCTGGCCGTGGGAGGCGAAGGAAGCCGGCGCCTCTATCGTAGCCACGGGCCGCTCGGATTTCCCGAACCAGGTCAACAACTCCCTGGGCTTTCCCGCCATCTTCAGGGGTATCCTGGACGTCCGCGCCGGGACGATTACCGACCAGATGTGTTTCGCCGCGGCCGAGGCTCTGGCCGAACGGGCCGGCAAAAAACTCGATGAAGAGCACCTGCTGCCGACCATGGAGGATTGGGAGGTGTTTCCGTACGTCGCGGCTGCAGTAGGTATGGAGGCTCAGCGGCAGGGTCTGGCCGCCTTGAGTCCCAGCAGAGATGAGTTGATTGCGAACGCCGAGCGTATGATCCGGCGTTCCAGGGGGATCACTGATCTGATGATGCGGGAAGGGTTCATCGGGCAGGCTCCCGATTAACTCGCCCCACTCCGCCGCTCCAGGAGGTACTCCAGCGTGCTCAACGCCGCTTTGGCGCCCTCGCCGACGGCCACGAGCACCTGCTCGTGGTGCACGGTGGTGACGTCCCCGGCCGCGGCAATTCCGGCCTGGCTGGTGAGGTTGCGGCTGTCCACCGAGATGTAGCCCTGAGCGTCCCGCTCCACCACCCCGGCGACCATTTCACTGCAGGGTGCGGCTTCGCTCTCTATAAAAAAACCATCCGCCTGGATATGTAGAGGCGAGCCCTCCGGCTGTTTTACCACGACCTCTCTGGCAAAATCGTCACCGTTGAACCCTTCGACCGTGCAGTCCTCCAGCACGGTGACGTTCTCCCTGCTCCCCAGGGCGGCACTCGCCGGAGCGCCTCTTTCGCCCTGCGCGGCGGGCAAGGCCAGCAGATACACCTGTTTGGCCGAAAGGGCCAGCTGCAAAACGGACCGAAGCGCGCGGGGACCGTTGCCGATCACGACTGCAGTGCGGTCCAGGAAAAGATGCGCATAGCTGAGGGCGGAGTAGCCGATACCTTTCGACAGATACCTGCCTGCTCCCGGAACCTGCAGCGGTTTGAAGCGGCAGCCGCTGGCTACAATCACAGCGCGGCTTTCAAGGTTTTCCCCGCTTGCGGTCCCCACCTCGAACGAAGGGGACCCCTGCCCCGAATCCCGTCGGCGCACCCGGCTCGCCCGGTCCAGTCGGTGGGCAATGCCGAGGTAACTCAGCTCATTCTTGAATCGATCGACCAGCTCTCTCCCGCGGATCACGCCGGTTTCTCCGATGCCCGGAAACTCGGTTCGGATTTCCGTTTTGCCCCCCAATTTCTCGGTCACCAGGAGAACGTTCAAACGCTGACGCATGGCGTACACCGTGGCAACCATTCCGGCCGGGCCGCCTCCGAGCACTATCAGGTCATACATCACCTGTACCCGGGGAATAGAAGCTCTCAAGAAGGGAAACACCCTCCTGGACCGCAGCGGCCGAGCGCTCCAGCGCCGTGCTCTCCTCTTCGGTCAACTCGATCTCGACGATCTGCTCGGCACCGCCGCCGCCGATTACCGTGGGGACACCCAAAAAGATATCCCGGTAGCCGTACTGTCCGCGGAGGTAAACCGACGCGGCCAGCAGGCGCTTTTCGTCTTTGATCACCGCTTCCACCATCTTTGCAACGGAAGCGCCGGGGGCGTAGTAGGCGCTGCCGCTCTTCAAATAGCCGACGATCTCCCCGCCTCCCGAACGGGTCCTCGCGGTCAGTTCTTCGATGACCTTTTCCTCCAGCAGCTCCGTGATCGGAACACCCCCCACGGAAGTATATCGGGCCAGGGGGACCATGCTGTCCCCGTGGCCTCCCAGAACCATGGCCATCACATCCCCGGGCCACACATCCAAGGCCTCGGCGATGAAGTAGCAGAAGCGGGTGGAATCCAGGACGCCCGCCTGGCCGATGACTTTCTTCAGGGCGAAACCGGTTTCCCTCAGGGCAACCATACAGATCACATCCAGCGGATTTGTGACCACTATCACCACTGCCTCCGGAGCATATCGGGCGACTGCCCGGGAAGCCTGCTTGGCGATGTTGACGTTGGTCTTCAGCAGCTCCATCCGGTCCATACCCGGTTTACGGGCGATCCCCGCGGTCAGCACGACCACGTCGGCACCGGCTATGGCTTCGTATTCCGTGGTGCCGACGATCTGCCCGTGATAGCCCCTCAGCGGGGCGGTGTGCAGGAAATCGAGGGCCTTGCTCTCCGCCAGTCCCTTGGCCACATCCACCATTACCACGTCGGCTATGTTCTTCTCGGCGATATAGTACACCGTGGTCGCCCCGACGTTCCCGCTTCCGATCACTGCCACTTTCTTCATCGCTCGTCTCCCGTCTGCAGGATCTTCTCCAGCTGCCCTGCGGAGCTGCGAAGCAGCTGCTGCTCTTCCTCCGTCAGCTTCGGCGTAATCACCCGTTCAATCCCGTTTCGTCCGATCACGGCGGGCAGGCTCATGGCTACACCGCTGATTCCGTATTCTCCCTGGAACAGCATGGAGACGCAGCTGACCCGCCGCAGGTCCATGTGAATCGCGTCCACCACGTCCACGATCGCCGCCGATGGCGCGTAGAAAGCGCTGGAGCGCTGAGCCATGTTCACGATCAGATCGCCGGCCCGGCGGGTTTGTTCGACGATTTTCCGCTGTTGCTCTTCGCTGAGAAGGGTGGTTAGGGGCAATCCGGAAACACTGCAGTAGCGCAGCATCACGATCATCGCATCCGAGTGGCGGCCGATCACCGTGGCGCTGATGTTCTCCGGGGACAGGCCGAGCTCTCGAGAGGCGAAATAGCGCAAACGGGTGACATCCAGGCATCCTCCGATACCCATGATCCTTGATCGATCCAGCCCGCTGCACCTCGCGAACTCGGTTGTGATGAGATCCACCGGTTCGGTGGCGATCAGGATCCTGGCATGGGGGGCAAGCCGGGCTATCTCGGCAGCGAGCTGCGCAACGATAGATCTGTTTTCTTCGAAGAGATCCTCCCTCTTCATCCCGGGACTTCGAACTTTGCCCGCTGTCAGAATCACCGTTTCGGTGTCGGCAATGACGTCCAGGGTTTTTGCCGGCCAGATCCTGTTGCGGTACTTGCGGATCGGAGCCGCCTCCATTATATCGAGTCCCTTGCCCGTGGCGATGCCGTCCCTTATATCATAAAGGGCGACATCGGTGATCCCCTTCTCGGCAATGAAGAACGCGGTATTTGCACCGACATTGCCGCTGCCGATCACGGTTACATAATGCATCTTCTTCTCCTCCTTGGAGGGGAACCGGCCGGTTCTTATCTCTGCTCCAGCGGCAGCCACTCCCTCGGCTCTGTGCCGACGTACAGGCTCTTGGGCCGGTAGATACGGTTGTCCTTGCGCTGCTCGAGGATGTGAGCCAGCCAGCCGGCCACCCGGGACACGGCGAAAATCGGCGTGAAGAGGATCTTGGGGATGCCGAGCAGGTTGTACACCGCTCCGGAGAAAAAATCCACGTTGGGATAGATCGGCTTGCCCTTCTCCTCCATGCGTTCGCGGAAGGTTCTCTCTACTTCCTTGAGTATGTCGTAGTTCCGGGTATCGTTTTTCTTCTTGGACAGTTCGAGGAGAAACTCCTCCATGATGAGCGAGCGGGGATCCTTGGCCTTGTAGACCCTGTGGCCCATGCCCATGACCTTCCGCTTGTTGTCCAGGGCCCGGTTCACCCAGTCGGCCGCCTTGTCCGCACTGCCGATCTCCTCAACCATGGCCATGACCTTCTCATTGGCCCCGCCGTGAAGGGATCCGTACAGGGAACCGATGGCCGCGGATATGCTGCTGTAGCAGGTGGACATGGTGGAGGCCACCACCCGGGCTGTGAAGGTCGAGGCGTTGAAGCCGTGCTCGGCGTGCAGGACCAGGCAGGTATCCATGACCCTGCCTTCGTACTCATCCGGCTCCTCCCCCCGCATCATGTAGAGGAAGTTGGCCCCGTGGGAGAGATCCTGCCGGGGAGGCACATACTCCTTGCCTTGGTGAAAACGATGCCAGGCCGTCACCACACTGGCCAGCTGGACCACCTGGTGCAGGGTGTCCCGGCAGTTGCAGGTGGCGGAGTGCTGGATCTTGTGCTGGACGTAGCCGCTCAAGTAGGAGATCACCGACTGGAGGAGCTCCATGGGATGGGCATCCTTCGGAAAGGCCCGAACCATACCGAGGATCTCCGGAGCCAGATCCCTGCTTGCCCGCATCCGTTTGGAGAATCGCTCCATCTCCTCCCGGTTGGGCAACCGCCCGTAGAGAAGCAGATAGGTCGTCTCTTCGAAGTCGGAATACCTCGCCAGGTCTTCGATGGAAAACCCGAGGTAGTAGAGCTTACCCTTCTGCCCGTCTATCCGGCAAATTTCGCTCTCGGCGGCGACAATTCCCTCCAATCCTTTGGCGTAGGTTGTTTCACCCATGGGGCTCCTCCTGCTACTACTGATGATCCGTAAGTGTAGGAATAATATATATAAAAAAGAGAGAAGGCTAAAAGGGTTTTTCTTACTTTGGGGGGGAATTCACCTTCTTTTCCGGTTCAAAACATGGATTGCCCGACCGTCCACGGCCAGGGCGGCTTCCCGCAGAGCCTCCGGAAGGGTGGGATGGGCATGAACGGTCCGAGCGATATCCTCCGCACTGCCGCCGAACTCCATCACAGACACAGCCTCTGCGATCAGGTCCGAGGCCCAGGGGCCCGCGATGTGAACACCGAGCACCCTGTCCGTGCGCTTGTCCGCCAGGATCTTAACCAATCCGTCCTCGCTGGCCATGGCCAGGGCCCGGCCGTTGGCCCGGAAGGGAAAGGTGCCCTTGTTATAGTCCACCCCCTCCCGCTTCAGCTGTTCCTCGCTCTTGCCCACCGAGGCGACCTCCGGCCAGGTGTATACCACGGAAGGGATGGCTTCATAGTTGAGCTCGCCCGCTCTGCCCGCCAGGATCTCGACCACGGCTATTCCCTCCTCCTCCGCCTTGTGAGCCAGCATCGGGCCGGGGATCAGATCCCCGATGGCGTAGAGCCCGGCCAGGGAGCTCTGGAAGCGATCGTCCACCAGTATTCGCCCGCTGCGCTCCTCGGTCTTCACGCCGAGCTCCGCCAGTCCCAGGCCTTCGCTGTAGGGACGCCGACCCACTGCTACCAGCACCGCGTCCGCGGGAAACTGCTGCTTCCTGCCGTCCTTGCCCTCTGCGGTGAGGATCACTCCCCCTGAACCGGCGGCTCCCCCCTTTCCCGACGCGCTCTTCCCCCCGGCTCCAGTAGACGGCTTGGCCCTTCCCGACCCGCTCTTTCCCGCCTTCTCGTAACCCAGCACCCGGGTGCCGGTCGCGATCTCGAGCCCCTGTTTGCCGAGAATGCTCCGCATGCGCCGGGAGATCTCGGAGTCCATGCCGGGCAGGATCTGATCGAGCAGCTCGATCACCGTAACCTCGGCCCCAAGCCGGGCCCAAACGCTGCCCAGCTCCAGACCGATCGCTCCGGCACCGATCACCACCATCCTGGCGGGAACGCTCTTCAGGGACAGAGCCTCCGTTGAGGTTAGGAAGCCGTCCTTGCCGACGGGAAAGATCGGCAGGGCGGCGGGTACGCTTCCCGTGGCCAACACGATGTTCTTCGCACTCAGGGTCTGCTTCTTCCCGTCTGCGGAGCTGACCTCGACCCTGCCGCTATCGACCAGTCTACCTACTCCCCTGAAGGTCTGGATCCCGTTTCCCTTGAACAGCTGGGCTACCCCAGAGGTGAGCTTCTCCACCACCTGCTGCTTGCGGGCCATCATGGTTTGCAGGTCCAGGGCCAGCCTGCCGATTTTTATCCCGTGGGATTCGAGGTCGTATCCGCCTGAGCCGTCCCCCCGCGCGCCGCCCCGGCGTAAGCGCGCGTACAGCTCGCTGGAATCGAGGAGAGCCTTGGAGGGGATGCAGCCGATGTTCAGGCAGGTGCCGCCGAAACGCTCGTCCTTCTCCACGACGGCTGTGGACAAACCCAGCTGTGCGGCACGGATGGCCGCGACATAGCCGCCGGGACCGGAGCCGATCACCAGTAAATCATACGTCATCTCTAGATATCCAGCAGCAGGGCCTGGGGATCTTCGATCAGCGATTTGATCGTGACGAGGAACTGCACGGCCTCCCGACCGTCTATCAGGCGGTGGTCATAGGACAGGGCCACGTACATCATGGGCTTGATCGCGACCTGATCGTCAACCGCCACGGGTCGCTTCTGGATGGCGTGCATGCCCAGTATTCCGGTCTGGGGATAGTTGGGAAGCGGCGTGGAGAGCAACGAACCGAACACCCCGCCGTTGGTGATTGTGAAGGTGCCGCCGGCCAGCTCATCCGGGGCGATCTTCTTTTCCCGAGCCCGGGTGGCCAGATCAAGGATGGTCCGCTCGATCTCGGCGAAGCTCATGGCATCGGCATCCCGCAGCACCGGAACCACCAGCCCCCGTTCCGTGGATACGGCGACCCCGATGTCGTAGAAGTTGTTGTAGACGATCTCCCGGCCGTCGATCATGGCGTTGACAGCGGGAAAGCGCCGCAGGGCCTGGCAGCCGGCCTTTACGAAAAAGCTCATGAAGCCCAAGCGCACGCCGTGCTTCTTCTCGAAGCTTTCACCGTGTTGTTTGCGCAGAGCCATGACCCTTTCCATGTTGATCTCGTTGAAGGTTGTGAGCAGGGCGATCTCGTGGCGGGCCTGAACCAGGCGGCTGGCGATGGTCTGGCGCAGCCGGCTCATCGGTTCGCGGGTCTGACGCTCCGATGTCGGGACTGCTATCCTCTGCTCGCCGGCCGCAGGCGCGGCTGGCGCTTGGAGCGCAGCCTCCGTCGGCGCGGCAGCGCCCCGCTCCTTGGCCTCGGCAGCCCGCAGGGCATCCTCCTTGGTGACCCTTCCCTGGGGACCGGTCCCCTTCAATTCAGCCGAAGACAGCCCGTGCTCTTTGACGACCCTGCGCACGGCCGGCGACAAATCCGCCGGGGCGGCTGTTATTCCTCCCGGAGCAGCCGGCCGCGCAGCAGGGGCGGATTCCGCCGCAGCCTCGGCAGCCGGTCTATCCTCCTTTGACGGTACGGCAGCGGGCGCGCCCTCCCCCACGGTCAGATCGCCGACCACCTGGCCGATCTCCACCTCCCGGCCTTCTTCGATCAGGATGTGGAGCGTTCCATCCGCCGGGGCGGGCACGGCCACCGTGGCCTTGTCCGTCTCCAGCTCGAACAGATCCTCCCCCTCCTCGACCTGCTGCCCTTCCTTCTTGATCCAGGAGGTGAGAATACCGCTGGTGATCGACTCCCCTACCGATGGAACCAGGACATCTTCTTTCATGCTTTTCCTCTTTTTGCAGACTTGGCTGTGGGTCGTTTTCCCCCGGCTGACCCGGCGCTCAACTTCCCGGGTGCATCCGTAGCTGCTTCCCCGGCACCGCCCCGGGCCGTACCCTTGGCCACACCCCGGGCCCCGCCCAGGGCTCGCTCCACCAGCTCCCGCTGCTCCGCCACGTGCTGTCGGTGGGAACCGACAGCCGGACTGGCACTGGCCGGCCGGGAAACGCAGGTGAAAGGGCGATCCGGAAAATTTTTGAGAAACTGCTCGCGCATGTAGCGCAGGGCTCCGCGATTCTCCGGCTCCTCCTGAACCCAGAGCAGCTCTCGGAGGTGCGGGTAATCCTCCAGCGCGGTGCCCAGTGCATCGGCGGGGAAGGGATACAGCTGTTCGACCCGAAGCACAACGGTATCGAACGCCTCGAGTTCCTGCCTGCGCTCCCAAAGATCGTAGTACACCTTCCCCGAGCAGAGGATCAGGCGCTTCACCCCCCTTCCGCTGCCTCCTGCCGCCGCATCCCGGGAATCCAGATCGGCGCTGACCGGCGGCGCATCGAGGACGGGCCGGAAGTGTCCCTGGGCAAGCTCATCCATTCGCGACACGGCCAGGGGATGGCGCAGAAGGCTCTTGGGGCTCATCAATACGAGGGGATTGCGAAAATCCCGCTTCATCTGCCGGCGCAGCAGGTGGAAGTACTGGGCCGGCGTGGTCAGGTTGCAGACCTCCATGTTCTGCTCCGCGCACAGCTGCAGGAAGCGTTCCAGGTGGGCGCTGGAGTGCTCCGGGCCCTGTCCTTCGTAGCCGTGGGGCAGCAGCAGAACCAGACCGCTGGAACGCTGCCACTTGGTCTTGGCCGCGGCTATGAAGTTGTCGATGACAACCTGGGCTCCGTTGCAGAAATCCCCGAACTGGGCCTCCCAGATCACCAGGGTGCGGGGGGAGTTCAGGGAGAAGCCGTACTCGAATCCGAGGATCG